>NZ_JANXTC010000275.1:0-26590 GCF_025356345.1 Tardiphaga sp. | reverse complement strand
TAGAAGGTCGGGCACAGCGCCAGCATCAGCAGCGTGGCAAGGCCGCCGGCGGCGCCGCCGACGCGACGGCCGAGCCGCCATGTCACCGTTAGCCCGATCACCCCCACCACGGCGCCGAGCAGGCGACGGGTTTCGAACAGTTCCAGAGGTATGATTTTGTGCAGCAGCGCCGCGGCCATGTCGAAGCCGCCGCCATACATATAAAGATTGGCAAAGGACAGCGCGCCGAGATCCTTGAATCCGGAGCCGTACATCTTCAACAACAGGTCGGCATATTCAGCGTGGGTATAGTCGTCCCAGCCAAGGCCGTAATCGCGGAAGGTAAAGCCGGCGACGATGCTCACCACGACGAGCGTCAGCAAAGCAAGGTCGTCGCAGGTCCGTTCCACCGACCGCCTCAGCGGCAGGACGATGGCGGAAGTCGTTATCGATGACATGATGGTTGATAACCCGGTGTCCCCAGCGGCTCAACGTAGTGCTCTCGAGCCTCTTCCCCGGCTACCATATAGCGCACTTCTACAACCAAGTAATTGAGAATTGTGGCAAAATTCTTGAAACGCGACGCAGCAACAAGCTTATGTCCCGGATATGCTCGCCAGGGATGTAAATTCATATTATGCTAACCAGAACGGTTAAGTATGGCGCTCCAGTACCTTTACCGGAAGTTGTGAATGTAAATTGTCGTTTGTCGATTAAGACGTTACGGTGGTTGGGACAACGAGGCGCGCGAAGCTGCCGCCGTGGGAGTTGATAATACAATGACTTTGCTGCTGGTTGCCGGGATCTTGGTAATCCTTGCGGGCCTTCTAACGATCGTCTTCGGGATCCCGGTTAAGGAATTCGGCTTCGGCAACACGCTTATTCTGACTGGAACGATCGGCGCCTGCACCGGCCTGATCATGATCAGCATGGGCTTGGCGCTTCGCGAGCTGAAGAAATGGGGCCCCCGTTCCGGCGAAGCGGCGACCGCGCCGCCCATCCCCAGGCGTGAATTCCAATTGCCGCCGGACGAAGATGACGACGCGGGATTACTGCCGCCGGTTCCGTCGCCGCAGCGTCAGGAACCGGCGGCCCGGACCGGCAGTGCCGATCCGGCGACGCTGCCCTGGCAGGACGAATCGCCGCGTGCGCGCGCGGCCGCGGCGGAGCCGGCGGAACCGAAGCGCCATAATCTGCTATTCTCGTCGTCCCGGCGCGAACGTGCCGAGGCCGCTGCCAAGGAGGGCGCATCCGCCGCGACTCCCGCCGCGCCGCAGCGCAGTTTCGAGGACGCTTGGCCGGAGCGGGAGCGGCCCCGGTCCGACGCGATTCGCCGCACGGCGCGCGCGCCGGCGTTGAGCGACAGCCTGCCGGACTCGGCGCTGATTCCCGATCGCTATGTGCCGGCGGCCCGTGAGAATGACCCCGCGCGCGTCACGGTGCTGAAATCCGGCGTCGTCGATGGGATGGCCTATTCGCTGTACTCGGATGGCTCGATTGAAGCCCAGATGCCCGAAGGTATGATGAGCTTCGATTCGATCGAGGATCTGCGCGAGCATCTCGACAACCGGGGGTGAGGTTTTCCATCCGGTCCGTCGGGATCGACGGCCTGCCCATGAAAATTGAGACGCGCTGGTGTCGGATCGCCGTCGTATTTGCAATCCGATCAAGCCTGCCGGTTATAGGATATTTCGAAAGACCCGCATGACCGACCAGACAGGCAAGAATTTCATCGACCTCACGGCGACCATCGTGTCGGCCTATGTCAGCAATAATCCCACGCCGGCGGGCGAGCTGCCGGCGCTGATCAGTCAGATTCATGCGGCGCTGATGCGGGTGTCGAGCGGACGGCCGGAGGTTTCACTGGAGCCGGCCAAGCCGGCGGTGTCGCTGAAGAAGTCGATGACGGCGGACTATCTGGTGTGCCTGGAAGACGGCAAGCGCTTTAAATCCTTGAAGCGGCACCTGCGTACGCAATACAGCATGACGCCGGAGCAATACCGCGAGAAGTGGGGGCTGGCAGTGGACTATCCAATGGTCGCTCCGAACTATGCCGTTGCCCGTTCGCAACTCGCCAAGAAGATGGGATTGGGACAGCAACGTCGGCGTCGTAAATAGTCCGGGTTCCATTCGCGGTGAACCAAGACGGAACAAAGCGGAGACGAAGGGATCATCCGCGCGGCGGGCGACATTTGAATTTACCTATCATGGCATCTCTGCCGGGTAGCGCACAGAGTTGGTGGCCTTAAAGCAATAATTCCTATATAGGACTTGTATCCGATTTTGTGTCGTGCGACTATTATCCTAAATGGAGGTCGTCGCATGAAAGCTTCCCGCAAGTCCCGTTATTCTACCGAGGGCGTCGGCGCGGACCGCGCCAGGCATCTGTCGCTCGATAGCCGAACCATTCTGACCGAGGGCGGGCCCACCTCGGTGCTGGTCAATGACGCCGAGAGTCCGCTGGCGTGGCTGGCACGGCGCAAGGGGCGCGACGGGCGCAGCATGATCAGCCCGCATCAATTCCTCGCCGGCGAAAGGCTGCGCGCCGATTTCACCCGCGGAAATCTGGCGCCGCGAATGACCGCCAGCTGGGCGGCAACCGGCGGCCGATCACGCGGATCGGGCAGCAGTCCCGGCGAAATGACCGACATGATGGTGACGTCGCGACAGCGCGTTAGCCAGGCGATGCAGGCCTGCGGTCCGGAATTTTCCGGCATCCTGATGGATGTCTGCTGCTTTTTGCGCGGGCTCGAGGATGTCGAGCGCGAGCGCGGCTGGCCGGCGCGCTCCGCCAAGATCGTGTTGCAGCTCGGTCTCGACCGGCTGGCGCGGCATTATGGTTTGGCGGCCGAAACCCGGGGAGTTGCATCGGGGGTGCGCACGTGGCTGGCAGACGATGTTGTTTTTGAACGCTGATCGATCATCGTTCCGGGTGGCCGCGGCGATAGCCGCGGGCCGGCCCGGAACGACCGTTAGGTTGCCGCCGCCAGGGTTTCCTTGGCATCGTTGCGGATGCGCTCGACCATCGCGCGCAGCCCGTTGGAGCGCTGCGGGGTGAGATGTTCGCGAAAACCGAGCTCGTCGAACACCTTGATCGGATCGGTGTTGAGGATGTGGCTGGGCGTTTGATCGGAATACAGCGTCAACAGGATCGCCATCAGGCCGCGCACGATGTGGGCGTCGCTGTCGCCGAGATAGCTCAGCACCGGCTCGCCGGCTTCGGTCGCGGCAATCTGGCGCGATAGCCAAACCTGGCTGGCGCAGCCATTGACCTTGTTGGCGGCGGAGTGTTCCTCCGCCGACATCGGCGCCAGTGTACGGCCAAGCTCGATGACGTACCGGTAACGGTCGTCCCAGTCTTCCAGCAGCTCGAAATTGTCTTTGATTTCGTCGATCGTTGTCATCTGGGCCTGCATCCGGTTGCAAGTTCTATATAGGGATGCCCTGCGACGAAAGCGACCACCCGCAACCCCGGGTCCGGCAATTAGAGTCTGATCCGTTAGGATGAATTACTCATGTCCCGGACGCGGTGCGGCATTCTCAGGCGATGCCCTTGCATCGCCGCTATGTCGCTCCGCGGAGTCGGGACCCTACCAAGTGCTGAGTTTCATGGCGGTCCTGGCTCCGCGGAGCACTCCGCCTGCTTGCGGAGGCGCAATGTACCGCGTCCGGGACACGATTCGAGCAAACTGAATCTGACGCTAGCTGCTACGGCGTCGGGTCGGGGGCGCGCCAGTCAACGGCGAGATCATCCGGCTTCAGCGTATCCGGCATGTTGTCGAGGGGGCTGTCCTGATCGGCGCCTTCGCCCGACCCGATCGATCCGGTGTGGTCCGGCGGCTTCTTGTCGGTGATGATCTGGTACAGCTTCTTGGCGCCGTCCTTGGCGCGTTCGCCAAGCACGGTCGCCGCCTGTCCGCCGACCTCGCAGGCCGCGGGTTGGCGCTTGCAGAACTGGCTCATGTCGGACATCGCGGCGCTGGCGGCCGACACCGCTTCGGACGCGCCGATCTGCGGCGCCTGGTCCGAGCCAGGCGTCTTGTCTCTGGGCAGCAAAACGAGCACCAGCCCGAGCCAGAATGCCATGCGAAGCAGGAAGAACATCGCGCAACCCCGTTGGTCTTTCAGTCCGTTGCGATTTGCCGCAATCTGAGTCGAAACTAACAGTGGTCGATAAACCGCAAGTGTTTGCGATGCGGTTAAATCGCTAAAAATTAGCGGAAAATGCCAGGCAATCGATTCGGCGTAAATTTTCCATTGCTACGCGAGGCAGGTTGATGCGCACGCGTCCGCGCGTGCACGCTTTTGAAACCATGTCGCGGCGCGACTTTAAACGTGTCGTTCACCATCACCGCCGATTGAAATAGCGAAAATGCCCGTAAATCAGCGGTTGTGCTTCGGGGCGTCGGATCTCGGCGCGGGCCTTAGCGTTCGCTTAATTCCGCTCTGACACGGTGACGTAACGATGAAGGAGGCGTTTCGGCGCGTCTGATTTGACGAGCAAGCCGAAGCGAGAGCCGTGACAGTATTGAAAATCATCCGCGATTGTCTCGATGCCTTGCTGCACCCCTCAGCGCGCTATGATGCGCTGACCAGTGCACGACACCGCGCGTTCATGGCGCCGCGTCTGCTTGGCAGTCTTGCCGTCATCGCAGCCTTCCCGGTCTATCTGGCTGTGCGCGGCGCGCCCAACGCGATCGAGGTCGCGGCTTTTGCGTGGCTGATCGCGCCGATCCTGCTGTCCTATTTCCTGTCGCGCACCGGCCGCTACGAGATGGCGCAACTGCTGTCGTCGATCGCGCTGGCAAGCCTGGTCGTGATGATGTCGATCTCGACCGGTGGTATCGAATCATTCGCCGCGATCTGGCTGGTGGTGGTGCCGCTGGAAGCCGCGTTATCGGCGTCGCGGCGCGTCGTTGCCTTTGCCTCCGGACTGACTATTTCCTGCATCGTCATTCTGATCGCGATGACTCGCCTCGATCTGTTGCCGGTGTCCGTTGCTGGCGTGCAGAACCACAGCGTGTTTATGGCGTTCGGCGTCGTCTCCGCGACGCTCTATGCGGCGGGACTCGCCTTCGGTGCCGAGTTGCTGGCGCGTACCAGCGTGTCCTTGCTCAATGTCGAGGAAGACCGCTATCGCCTGCTGGCTCACAATATGAGTGACGTGATCTCGCGACATCGCCGCAACGGCGCGGTGCTGTTCATTTCGCCGGCCGCCGAGGCGCTGGTCGGGACCCCGACGCAGCGGCTGCTGGGCCACGGCCTGTTCGATCGCGTTCACGTCGCCGACCGCCCGGCCTATCTGACCGCGCTGTCCGATGCGGCGCGCGGTGGCGAGGCCTGCAGCGTCGAGTTCCGGCTGCGCCGCGATACGACGCGTTATACCGATCGCTCGTATTCGATCACTGCCGAATTCATTTGGGTCGAGATGCGTTGCCGCCCGCTGGAGCAGACGGCCAGCCAGGCGGCGCCGGATCATGCCGAACGCGAGGTCGTAGCGGTGCTGCGCGACGTCACGGATCGCAAGCTGCAGGAAGAGGCGCTGGCGCTGGCCCGCACCGAGGCCGAGCGCGCCGATGAGTCCAAGACCCGGTTCCTGGCCACCATGAGCCACGAGTTGCGGACCCCGCTGAACGCCATCATCGGCTTCTCGGAGATGATCGTGCAGGAGGACCTGCTGATGATCGGTGCTGCCAAGCGCAAGGAATACGCCCAGTTGATCAACGATTCCGGCCAGCATTTGCTGTCGGTGGTCAATGGCATTCTCGATATGTCGAAACTGGAATCCGGCAGCTTCGAGATTTCGCCGGAACCGTTCGCGCCGCGCCCGGCGCTGATCAACTGCTGCAACCTGCTGGCGCTCAAGGCGCGAGAGAACGGCATCGACCTTGTCACCGATGCTCCCAAGGACCTGCCTGAAATCAACGGCGATCCGCGCGCCTTCCGGCAAATCCTGCTCAATCTGGTGTCCAATGCGATCAAGTTCAGCGAGCGTGGTGGTATCGTCAGTGTCACCGCCAATGTCGAGGGATCGCGGTTGCTGCTGCGGGTCAGCGATACCGGCGTCGGCATCGCCGCGGACGATTTGAAGCGGATCGGCGATCCGTTCTTTCAGGCCGGCAAGACCTATCAGCGCCGTCACGAAGGCACCGGCCTCGGCCTCTCGATCGTCAAGAGCCTGGTCGGCATGCATGGCGGCGAGATGAACGTGCAGAGTCGCGTCGACGAAGGCACCATCATTACCATCGCGCTGCCGTTGGACTTCTGTCCGCCGGCACAGCCCGCCAGCAATATCGCGACGCTGACACCCGCGCCCCGCGCCGTGACCTCCGACCAGTACGATCAGGTGAAGAAGAGTGCCTAAAGCCAAATCCAAGGAATCCAAATCGCGTGGTCGCGCCGTGGCCGTGGTCGATGAACCGGCTGAGCGCGGCCTGATGCTGCGCATTCTGTTGCACAGTCCGAAAGACCTGGTCGCCGGCCTGATCGCCTTCGCCGCGGTCAGCGCGATCATTGCCAATGCGATCTTTCTGCAGGCCGGGCGGCATCCATCGCCGATGTTCGGCTCCAGCGTCGTGGTGGCGATGCCGGCGCCGTTCGTGAACCCGCTGCCGAAGCCGCGCCCGATCGACGCGACGCTGCGTCCGGCCGATGCGAGACTGGATTCGCGCATGCTGGATTCCAAGCCGGTGGACGGCAAGGCGGACAGCAAGCCGGACGCCCGTGCCGCGGCGGCGGCCGCTGCCGTGGCGCGCCCGCCGGCCGCCGTGCCCACTGTCGCGCGCGATCCGCTGGGTGATCTGATCGTCAGTTCGCGCCGTGTCGCGGCGGTGCAGCGCGCCCTCACCGAGTTCGGTTATGGCCAGCTCAAGCCGACCGGGACCGCTGGCTCCGATACCCAGGCGGCGATCCAGCGCTTCGAGCGCGAACGCAAACTGCCGGTCACCGGGCAGGTCAATGACCGCATGGTCCGTGAACTGGCCTCCGTGACCGGCCGTCCGATCGAATAGCCGTTCGCGCGTGCTGCGGACCGGCTTCGTTGCCCGGCCGCGGTGCGCAAGCGTCTGTTCCGCCAAGCCGCGCCGCGTATGCATCGCGCCGGGGACACCGGTCTGCTATAGAGTTCGCCATGAGATTGAAGAGCAGCATCTGGGTAGCCGCGTATCTGCGCCGCTGCCAGTCCGAAGGCGTGTTCGGCGCGGTGCGTCGGCGCGGCGCGGAGGAGGCGGGCGCGGTGTTCGTGAAGATCGCGCTGCTCGACGGCACCGCCATCCTCTACGCCCCGGCACCGCAAAGCGCCTATGACGACAGCCGCCCGGTCGAGCGCGTCTTCGCGGCCTCGCCGCCCGAGGCGGTCGAGGAGCGCAAGATCGAGGAGCGGCTGGTCAAGGAAATCTCGTTCGATCCGGACGTCTGGATCGTCGAGATCGAGGACAAGGCAGGCCGGCATTTCCTGGATCTGGTGAAGAAGTAGATCCGCCCGACCCTGCAAGCCGCGCGGGACGCGCGACTACTTTCCGGTATTTCGTGTCAGGCGCGCGATGTCGATCATGCCGGGCTGAGCGGCCGGCCGTGCAACTGGCGCGGGGCGCGCGCGGTTGCGTTCGTCGTCATACAGCGCTGGGCGATATTTGGCGCGCGTTGCCGCCAGCGTCGCGCCGCGCCAGGCTGCGACCATGATCAGCGCCGAACGCTCGCTGAGTACGTCGTAGAAGCGCGATAGCCGGTAGACATTCTGTACCGAGGTGCCGAACTCCGGGTTCAGGAACAGTAATACGCGCTGGAAGATCGCGCTGCTCATGCCGAGCGCCTTGGCGCAGCATGCCAGCGGCTCGCCGCCGGGATCGTTGACCACCTGTTCGGCGACCGAGACCGGCAGCATCAGGGCTTCGCCGAGCTCGCGGGCGAAATTATCGCGGTCTTCGGCGAACGCCGCCATTTCCAGAATATGCATGGCGCGCGCGGCGCGGCTTTCGGGAATCCGCGCCGACGGGCGCAGCGGCGTGTCTTCGAGATTGTACAGGATCTGGGCGCGCTCGGTGGCGCTGGCAGCGAAGAACAGCGCGGCGATCTCGGAGGCGTCCTGCGGCTGCATGGTCATGGTGGCCGCCATGCGCATCTGCGTCTCGGTCGGCGGTCGCGTGGCGGGGGCGGCCGGCGGCGTCATTGGCGCGATGGCTTGCGCGCGCGGCATCGGCTGTCCGGGATCGAGCGGTCGCAAATTCAGCTTCTGCAAGATCGCGCGTGGCGTGTTGGGATAGATCGAGAGCCGGGCGCGCACGGCGGCGCGGGTGGCGTCATCCACCTCGTCGATCAGCCGGGCCGTGAGTTCGACGAATTGCTTTTCCTCATCGAGCGTATGCGTTTGGGCCTGGACATAGAGGTCGGTCAGCACCCGAAGCAGCGTCGGGCGAATATCGACGCCCTCGCGGCGCGACAGCTTCATCAGGCCATCAAAGCCCGGGAACAAAGGAGGTGAAGAAGTCATGGGCAATACGCTTCACTGGAGAGGATCACCCCGACCTTACGTGGCATCGATTAATCCGCCGTTAACCATGGGAGTTCCATCGCGGTCCGCGCGCCTGGGCGTCGCGTCGGATCATGAAATTAAGGCTCTATTAACCATGATCACTCTTAGATGATGACGCGCCAGACCAATGGACGAAGCGGCGCGGAGAGAGCGACATGAGCACCATCATCACGTTCCCGGCGGATGCGGCAGCGCGACGGCCGGGCCTGAGCATGGGTCGTGCGCCTTGTACCGGCGGTGCCACCATCCTGATCCTGCCGGTGGTTCGCATCGAACGCGAAACCGACGACAGCAATGGCAGTGGTCCGGACGAGGGCGCCGCGCCCGGGCGCCGCCGCAAGCGCCGCGCCCGCTCCTGATCAGGAATCCTCCATGCCGACGATATCTCCGCCGATCCGAACACGGCTTCGGCGCTCGGCGCCATTTCTGTTTCTCGTCGCCATGCTCGGCGTCGCCCTTGGCGGCTGCAGCAGCGGCGATTTCGGCCGTACCCGCCCGGACGTGCTGAGCGACAACATGCATAGCTGGATCGGCGCGGAAGCCACCGGCAGCGTTGGCCTGCGCGCGTCGGAATTCCAGCTCACCGACGGCGAAAAGCTGATGCGCGACCTGGCCTTTCCGCTGATCGAGCCGCCGCATTCGCGGCCGCTGTGGAAAAGCGTGTTCGGCGATTACAAGCCGCTGCCCTCGCCATGGCGTCAGGCGCCGCCGTTCGATCGCACCGCCTATGGCCGGCAGCTGATCGACGAGCCGCACCGATCGCACACCTCGCGCTACAGCGTGCTGATCGACGATGTCCGCAACGACATCCTGCGCTTCGAGCCGTTTTATGCCAATGCCGCACGCGTCATCGAGCTCGATCGTAAGCGTAATGCCAGTCTCAAAATGGTGTCCGGCCTGATGCCGCAGGAACGCGCCGATGCGCTGGCGCGCATGGACGAGAACGCGCTGATCATCCAGTGGGTCGAGCAATGCCTGCAGCGCCGGATCTCATCCTATCGCTGGGCGCTCGAACGGCTGGTGGTGCACACCCCGGATGGCCTTGCTGCCAGCGCCGACATGCTGATCGGGGAGATGGCCGCGCAGACCACCGCGGCGTCGGCGTCGATCGCGCCCGTACGCGCCGGCAAGGTGCTGCGCGTCGGGGGATGATGTGAGTTCGGGATTGTGATGCCGTTATGGCCGGACGACATTGCCGAGTTCATGGGCGTGAACTCAGCGCTTCGCCGGCCCCTGTTTGGCCGGTGGTTCGGTCTGCACCCGGCAATTCGATGCCGCGAGTGAGGCCTGCGCCTGTGCCATCAGGCCGGGCTCGGCGGCCAGCGCCTTCAGCACGATCAATCCGGTCGCCGTCGGGGAATCGATGATCAGCCGGTCGGCCGCGGTGACGTCTTCGTCTTCCGGCAGTTCGGCGTGCTGCGCCTCGGTCATCAAATCGAGCTCGATGATGCGGCGACCGGCGGAACGATCGTTGATCGCATAATAGGCGACGTCGCTGCGGGTGTAGAACGACACCGATGTATAGGACTGGCTGACCGGCACCGTCAGCTTGATGGGGCCGGTGGAGAGGTCGTAGCGGCACACCGCCATCGCAAAGGCCGGGTCCATGAACGGCAGCAGCGGATTGGTCGGCTCGGTCGGTGGCAGCGGCGTCACGCTGTTGAGCTTGCCGATCGGCGTCAGCCGCGAATAGGCATCCTGCGTGGCGATGCGCGGCAAGGCCAGTACGCTGACCAGATGCACCACACCGCCCAGGATGATTCCGCCGAAAATGGCAAATAGCAGCCGGATCATGGGCAGCCCACCGTGGTGATGGCTGGCATTGGCGCGTCGCGTTGCGTGCGCGTGGCGACGCCGACCGGCGTGTCATACAGCCGAAGCATCAGCACATAGCGTTCCAGCGCCCCGGTCGGCAACCAGTTGCCGGCGCGCGCGCGCGAGGCGATGCGGACCTCGAAGGCGCCGTCGGCGCCGCGCACGATCTCCTGACTGGTGAAGCCGTAGCGTTGCAGTGCATTGGGGACGAGGCGGCCCCGTGTGTCGTATAGCGTCAGCGTCCAGAACCGCGCCGGCGGGGTGACGCCGCTGACCACGATATCGCAGCGGCCATCGAGCGCTTTCTTTCTGTCGTCGGTGGTCGCGGTGAAGCCGACGCCGTCACCGGTGCCGACCGGCAGTTCGCCGGAGCGCGCGATCGCGGCGCGCGCATAGGGGTCGATCTCGCTGGTGCCGGTGCGCGGGCGCGCCGTCCAGGCGCCGATCGTCAGCGTGCCCAGATCGGTGCCGCGCGTCGCCGTCGTCCAGGTCAGGCCGAGGCCGACGATGGTCGCGATCACAAGCGCCAGCACAGTGAGGAAGATCAGCCGCACGTTCGAACCGTCATCATCGCCGCATCAATTCTTGCGCGAGGCAGGGGCCAGCGCAGGCGGTACCGCGGGCTCGGTGCCAGCCGAAGCGAAGCTTTCCGGTAAAGCCAGTGCCGGGGAGACACGCGGCCTGGCCGGTTCGTTCGACGAAGTGCGCCCGGCTGTCTTGCCGGCGTCATCGAGCATCTTCTCGACGCGCATCAAAATATCGGCGCCCTTGCGGGTCAGCACCGGCGGCGGGCCGGGCCTGGTATCCTGCGCGTTGGCCGCCATCACCGAGGAAGCCGCCGCGGCGGGGTTCCTGGTACCGGCGCCGACGCCCGGTATTTCCTTGATCTCGATACCCTGGTGCGCCGCCACCATGATATCGTGCCAGGTCTGCGCGGGCAGCGAACCGCCGGTCATGCGGTTGGTCGGCGAATAGTCGTCATTGCCGTACCATACCGCGCAGGTGAAGTTGCCGGTGTAACCGACGAACCAGGCGTCGCGATAGGCATTGGTCGTGCCGGTCTTGCCGGCGGTCGGAATGCCGTCGAGCGCGGCGCGGCGCGCGGTGCCTTCCGAGACCACGTGGCTCATCATGCCCGCCATGTCGGCGGCGACGGAGGCCGGGATCGCCTGCAGCGGCTTCTTGCCGTCGCGGTCGAATCGCCAGACGAGATCGCCGGCGCCGGTGCGGACTTCCAGCACCGCGTGCGGCTTCACCGACTTGCCCTTGTTCGGGAAGGTCACATAGGCCACGGCGTGTTCGAGGACGCTGACCTCGGCGGAGCCGATCGGCAGCGACGGCGTATCGAGCAGCGGCGCCGTGATGCCGAAGCGGCGCGCGACCTCGACGATCTTGGCGCGGCCGGCCTTGGCCGGATTGGGCGAGCCCTTGCCGAGCGCGATCGAGATCTTCACCGGCACCACGTTGATCGAGCGCGTGATCGCCTGCGTCAGCGTGACGTTGCCGGAATAAGAGTGGCCATAATTCTGCGGGCACCAATTGCCGATGCATACCGGGCCGTCATTGATGATCGAGGTCGGCTTGAAGCCGTTCAGCAGCGCGGTCGTATACACATAAGGCTTGAACGACGAGCCCGGCTGCCGCATCGCGTCGACCGCGCGGTTGAACTGGCTGGCGCCATAATCGCGGCCACCCACCATGGCGCGCACGCCGCCATCGAGATCGGACACCACCGTGGAGGCCTGCGTGGCGTGATAGTCGCGGCCGAACTGGCGCAGCTGGTTCTCGATCGCGGCCTCGGCGGCGCGCTGCACATTCATGTCGATCGAGGTGCGCACCACGAAGACGCGCTCCGAATAGGATTTTGGAAAGGTGTCGACCAGTCTGCGCATCTCGTCGAACGCCCAGTCGAGGTAGTAATTCGGCGACACTTCCTCACGGCGATCGACGGCGGTCGCGGGGTTGCGGCGGGCGCCGAACACCTGGCCCTCGGTCATGAAGCCGGCATCGACGAGGTTGTCGAGCACCTGGTTGGCGCGGGCGCGCGCGGCGGGCAGGTTGATGTGCGGCGCGTATTTGGTCGGCGCCTTGAACAGGCCGGCCAGCATCGCGGCCTCGGCGAGGTTGACGTCGCGCGCCGACTTGTTGAAGTAGAAATGCGCCGCGCCGTCGACGCCAAAGGTGCCGCCGCCCATATAAGCGCGGTCGAGATAGAGTTTCAGAATCTCGTTCTTGGTGAGGCGGGTCTCGAGCCAGATCGCGAGGAAGGCTTCGTTGACCTTGCGCTCGATGGTGCGCTCGTTCGACAGAAACAGGTTCTTGGCGAGCTGCTGTGTCAGCGACGAGCCGCCCTGGCGCACGCCGCCGGCCTGCGCATTGGTGACCAGCGCGCGCGCGGTGCCGGCGATGTCGATGCCGAAATGGTCGTAGAAGCGGCGATCCTCGGTGGCGAGCGTCGCCTTGATCAGATTGTCGGGAAAATCCTCCAGCGGAATCGAGTCATTATGCTTGATGCCGCGGCTACCAATCGGATTGCCGTAGCGATCCAGAAAGGAGACGGCGAGGTCGGATTTCTTCAGCCAGTCTTCGTCGGAGGTTTCGCGAAACGCCGGCTGCGCCAGCGCCAGCATCAGGATCAGGCCGCCGAGGCCGATGGTCGCCATTTCCGACAGCGGCTCGATCAACACCCAGCGTTTCCAGCGGCCGACATAGAAACGGTCCATGAAGGTCGAGTAGCGTTCCCACAGCTCGCGGATCCCGACCGCGGAGGAGAACAGCGTCGAATCGATACGCGCGTCAAAATCCAGCAGGAGATGCTGGAGCTTCTTCTTCCATGCGGTTGGCACGATCTGGCGCACCGGGGCCCTTGGTCTGTCGCAGCGCTCGAGCGCCACCCGATCAGGCACCGCCGAGACGTCTTGCTGGGTTGTTGCGGCAATCCCAAGGCGTGCCGGCGATTGCCGCTTTTTCGCCTCAAGAACTGACTCGTCCAAGTTCTAGCCGAGCGTCGCTGACAAACCAATGGCGAAGCTCGGCTTTCACCGGAAACGGCTAATGCGCCAAGCGGGCATGGCCACAGTTCCGCCGCAAGACGCGGCGGCGCTTGCGGCCTCGGCCGTTACAACCCATAGAAGACGCCTCAGCCCCTCGAAATCGAATTGCACGGCATGACCACGCGTCCTCCGAAACCCTCGCTGCAAGAGGGAATGTTCTGGAAAACCAAGACCTTGGAGCAGATGACCAAGGTCGAGTGGGAAAGCCTGTGCGACGGCTGCGCGCGCTGCTGCCTGGAAAAGCTCGAGGACGAGGACAGCGGCAAGATCTATTACACGCATGTCTCCTGCAAATTGCTCGATGCCGGATTGTGCGCCTGCAAGGATTATCCGAACCGCTCCGACCAGGTGCCGGACTGCGTGCGGCTGACGCCGGAGAACGTTCGCAGCCTGAACTGGCTGCCGCCGAGCTGCGGCTACAAGCTCGTCGCCGAAGGCCGCGATCTGTATTGGTGGCACCCTCTGATCTCCGGCAGCCCGCAGACCGTGCACGAGGCCGGCGTTTCGGTGCGTGGCCGGGTCCAGGGTACCGAGGACACCGTGCCGGACGAGGACCTGCAGGACCACATCGTGACCTGGCCCGGCGTGCTGCCGCGCCGCGCGCAATTGAAGAAGCGGCCGGTGTAGGCTGGCGCTCTTGACCGCCTTCCGAGCCGCAAAGAACGGGAGTTGATCGATGGCTGAGAAGAAATTCAGGCCTGGTCAGGGCTATACGCAGCAGGATTGGGATGACGCCGATAGTCCGGAGTTGACGGACGCGGAGCTTGCAGAAATGCGTCCTTTTGCAGAAGTCTTTCCCGACCTCGCCGCGTCGATCCGCCACAAGCGCGAAGCCGGGCAAGATTCGACCACGCGCTTGATTTCCTTGCGGCTGTCCGGCGAGGTGATCGACAAGTACAAGGCCGGCGGCGCCGGCTGGCAGTCGCGGATCGATACCGACCTGCGCAAGCTCAACAAGATCCAGTAAACGCGTCGCGAAACCGGATCGACGTCACCGCGCCAACAGCGCGACGACCAGCATGCGCAGCGGGTTGGCGGGGTCGAGCAGAAGTTTGGCGGTGACGCCGAGCGAGATGATCACCAGCAGCGGGCGGATCAGCTTCGGCCCAAAGCGCATCGCGGCCCGCGAGCCGAGCCGGCCGCCGATGAAATTGCCGACGGCCATTGCCGCGCCCAGCATCCACAGCACCTGACCACCGGCCGCCAGCACCGCCATCGACACTACATTGCTCATCAGGTTGAGCGCCTTGGTGTGCGCCGTGGCCCTGGTCAGTCCCATCCCCATCAGCGTCACCAGGCTGAGGGCGAAGAACGAGCCGGCCCCGGGACCGAAGAAGCCGTCATAGAAGCCAATGCCGCCAGCGACCGCGGCATAGGTCATTGGAGTGACGCGCGCGTGCGAATCGACATCGCTGGCGACCGGCGCCAGCAGAAAGAACAGCGCGATGCCGACCAGCAGGATCGGCAGCACCACCATCAGCCAGCGGGTATCGATCACCATCAGCGCCAGCGCGCCAATCGCCGCGCCGGCCAGCGCCGCCAGCAGCGGCAGGCGCAACAGCCGGAAATCGATCCAGCCGGCGCGCCAGAAGGTGTAGGTCGCCGATGCCGTGCCGACACAGGCCTGCACCTTGTTGGTGGCCAGCGCCGCCACCGGGCTGATGCCGGCGGCCAGCAGCGCCGGGATCACGATCAACCCGCCGCCGCCGGCAATGGCATCGACGAAGCCCGCCGCGACAGCGGCGAGGCAGAGCAGCGCAATAATGTCGGGGGCCAGATCGATCACGGCGCTGCGTAGGCGATTCGCCGCCGACAGGCCATCGCATCGTGGAACCGCGAACCGGTGCAGCCAGGCCAGAACGCCGCGAAACGCCTGCCGCGGGATGCTCCCATGCAGGCAAAAGGCTGTCGCTGCATGCAGTTGCATGATAATTTTGCCTTCATCAGCCCCTCGCGCGCATTTCGTGCCCAGCCATCTGAATCCGAAAACCCATGACCAAGATCGAACGCGCGTGCCGCTCCACGGCTGACGACCTGCCGCTGTCCGACGAGATGGTCGCGGAATTGTCGTCTCTGCCGACCGAGGTGATCGACGTCATCGACGCGCCTGCGGCGGTCAAGCCACCGCTGACGCAGACCGAGGTTCGCACCATCCTGGTCAGCCTGCTGCTGACCATGTTCCTGGCGGCGCTCGACCAGACCATCGTCGCCACCGCGTTGCCGACCATCGGGCGGCAGTTCGGCGATGTCAGCAACCTGTCCTGGGTGATCACCGCCTATCTGCTGGCCTCGACCGCGGTGGCGCCGGTGTTCGGCACGCTGAGCGACATCTATGGCCGCCGCTCGACCATCGCCGTTGCCCTGGCGCTGTTCATGGCCGGCTCGGCGATGTGCGCGCTGGCGCCCAACATGCTGGTGCTGATTCTCGGCCGCGGCCTGCAGGGCCTCGGCGGCGGCGGCATCCTGCCGATCGTGCAGACGGTGATTTCCGACGTGGTGACGCCGCGCGAGCGCGGCCAGTACCAGGCCTATTTCAGCGGCGTCTGGGTCGCGGCCGGCATCGGCGGCCCGATCCTCGGCGGCGTGTTCGCCGAACATCTGCACTGGTCGATGATCTTCTGGATCAATTTGCCGCTCGGCATCGTGGCGCTGGCGCTGTTGCTGCCGCAGATGAAGAAGATCCCGGTGTTCCACCGCCGTCGCAAGGTCGACTGGCTCGGCGGCATCTTGCTGATGGCCTCGGCGCTGGTGTTCATGCTGGTGCTGACCTGGGGCGGCACCAAATTCGCGTGGGCGTCGCCGACCATTGTCGCGATGACCGGCGCCGCCGCTGTGATGGGTTTCGCCTTCATCTGGCATGCGCTGCGCGCGGACGAGCCGTTTTTGCCGCTGCAACTGATGTCCGGTTCGGTGGTGCCCTTTGCGATGGCCGCCGGCGGTTGCGCGATGGGCGCGATGATCGGGCTCACCGTGCATTTGCCGCTGTATTATGAAGTGGTCTACGGCCTCACCGCCAGCGAGGCCGGGCTGGCGCTGATCCCGATCGCCGCGGTCTCGGTGCTCGGCGCGGCGATCGCCGGCCGCACCATGACCCGCGCCATGCATTACAAGCGCGTCGCCATCATCGGCACCGCCTGTTCCGCAATGATGGGTCTCGGTCTCGCGCTGGCGACGCCGCTGCCGCTGTGGGGGCTGCTGACCATGCTCGCGATCTTCTCGGTTGGCCTCGGCACCACCTTTCCGGTGACGGTGGTGTCGATCCAGAACGCGGTGGCGCGCGCGCAGGTCGGCACCGCCACCGGCGCCATGAACTTCTTTCGCGCGCTGATGGCGTCGTTCACCGTGGCCGCCTTCACCACCGTGCTGCTGATGGCGCTGGGCACCGGGATCACCATCAGCGGCGACCATGCCGGCTCCGCGCATCCGATCGCCGCCGCCGACATGGTGCACGCCTTCCGCTACGTGTTTGGCGCCGCCGCCGTGATGCTGGCGCTGGCCGCGTTCTTCATCTCGCTGATGGAAGAACGCACGCTGGCCGGGCCGGCCAAGGCCGGGCCGAGCCTGGTTTCGGAATAGGGCGGTGGAAATGCCCGTTGCCAAGCATCGACGCGTATTTCCATACGTTGCCGCAGATGGTGGTATCTTGATCTGCAATATGGACTGACGCGCATTGTCAGGATGTCGTTGAGGCGGCGGACGTCGATGTAATAATATTAACGGCTTCGAAAGCATTGTGATACCGGGCGGCGGTGCGTAGGGTTCCATCCGGAATGTCTCGCCTTGTCGGCCTGGCACTTTTTCGCGCCAGGTCGTTCGCATGAAGCCGAGCTCCGTCCTGTCAACCTTGCGCGTGCTCGCGACAGCGGCAATTTCGGCCGGTGTGGGCCTGCTGGCACCCGCCGCGGCGCAGGATGCCACCTGGTTGAGCAATCCCGGCTCAGGCGATTTGGGTACGGCGACCAACTGGAATACCGGCGCCGTACCGACGGGCACCGCATTTTTTGGCTCGTCGGCGACGACAACGCTGACGTTTTCAGCAGTATCGTCGGTGGGCGGGTGGACCTTCGCCGGCGGCGCGCCAGCCTATACGCTGGTGACCAGCCACAGCGTGCCCTCTTATTCTTTCACCGGCGCCGGCATCGTCAATGGCGCAAACGCCATCATCGAAAACGTCAACTTGCTGTACTTTCAAAACGCCAGCACGGCAGGTGCTGTCACCATCAACAACACCGGTGGCTTCGTGCAATTCCTCGATAACAGCACGGCAGGCAGCGCCACCATCAATAATCTGGTCTCGTCCGCCTCCGCGCTATTCTTTCTGAATAACAGTAGCGCCGGCAATTCCACGCTGGTCAACGCCGGAAATATCCTTGTGTGGAACAATAGTACGCTGGGCAACGCCAGCGTGACGAACGATGCTGGGGCTTTGCTGCGCTTCGTCGGTTTCTCCACCGGAGGCAATGCCAGCATCGTCAACAATGCCGGCGGCGTAGTTGATTTTTCGGCAAGCGACGGGCCAGGACATGACAGCAAGCTCAGCGTCGGATCGCTGTCCGGCGCGGGGGGATTCTCGCTTGGCGCCAACCAGCTCACGGTCGGCGGCAACAATGCCAGCACGACGGTCTCTGGAGCCATCAGCGATTGCACATCTTGCGCCGTATCGGGAGCGACCGGTGGCTCGCTGCGCAAGACCGGTACGGGCACGCTGACGCTGTCGGGCGCCAATAGTTACACGGGTGGCTCCGTGGTCACCGCCGGCCAGTTGACGCTCGGCAGCGTCACCGCGCTGGGCAATACCTCGAACACGACGGCCATCAGCGGAGGCACTCTGGACCTCGGTGGTTTCACTGTGACGCAGAATGGCGGCCTCACGCTGAACGGCGGCACGCTGCAGAACGGAACGTTCGGCACGATCGGCGGCTTCAACCTGCAGGCCGGCACTGTCAACGCGACCCTGGGCAGCGGCAGCGTTCTTGCGAAGACGACTGCCGGCGTGGTGATTCTCGGCGCCGCCAACACCTACACCGGCGGCAGCACGATCTCGGCCGGTACGCTGCAACTCGGCAATGCCGGGGCGCTCGGCAACAACGCGAACACCACCGCCATCAGCGGCGGTACGATCGATCTTGGCGGTTTCACCGCCGCGCAGGCGTTGCTCAGCCAGTCCGGCGGGACGGTGCAGAACGGCACGATGAATGTCGGTACCTATCAGCTGACTGGAGGCACGCTGGCCGGCACGGCGACGGTGTCGGCCGCGACCGCGTTCGACCTGCAGGCCGGTACCATCAATGGCGTGCTGGCCGGCGCCGGCGCGCTGACCAAGACGACCGCCGGCCTGGTGACGATGAGCGACACCAACACCTATAGCGGCGCCACCACGGTCAATGGTGGCACGCTCAGCGTCAACGGCTCGATCGCGACTTCGATCACCACCGTCAATGCCGGCGGCACGCTCGGTGGCAATGGCACCGTCGGCACCACCACCATCAATGGTGGCGCGCTGGCGCCGGGCAACTCTGTGGGCACGCTTAATGTGTCCGGCAATCTCGTGTTCACTTCGGCGGCGCGCTACCTCGTGGAAGTGTCCGCGGCGGGCGCCGACCGCGTCAATGTCACGGGCACCGCGACGCTGGGCGGCGCCACCGTAAATGTATCATTCGTCGCCGGCAGCTATGTCAGCAAGCAGTTCACCATCGTCAATGCCACCGGCGGCGTCATCGGCACCTTCGGCGCGCAGGCCGATACCAATTTGCCGGCCGGTTTTCGCAGCAGCCTCAGCTATGATGCCAACGACGTGTTCATCAATCTCGATCTGACGCTGGCGCAATATACCGGACTCAACGTCAACCAGCAGAATGTCGGCACCTCGCTGGTGAACTACTTCAACCGCACCGGCGGCATTCCGCTGGTGTTCGGCACGCTCACGCCCGTCGGCCTGACCCAGGCGTCCGGCGAGATCGCAACCGCGACGCAGCAGGCGACGTTCGACGCCATGAACCTGTTTCTCGGCGTGCTGACCGATCCGTTCACCGCCGGGCGGGAAGCCGGACAAGGCATGGTCAGCGGCTATACCGGGGAGTCCCTGAGCTATGCCGCGAAGCGCGGAGCAGGGGACGCGCTCGATGCCATCTATCGCAAGGCGCCGCTGACGCCGCGATTTGCAGAACACTGGAACCTATGGGCGGCCGGCTTCGGTGGCCAGCGCACCACCGATGGCAATGCCACGCTCGGGTCCAGCAATGCGACCGCGCGGATCGGCGGCGTCGCCGTCGGCGCCGACTACTGGCTGTCGCCACAGACCGTCGCCGGCTTCGCGCTGGCCGGCGGCGGCACGAATTTCAGCGTCAACGGTCGGGGCAGCGGACAGTCCGACCTGTTCCAGGCCGGCGGCTTCGTGCGGCACGTGCAAGGCTCGGCCTATCTCACCGCCGCGGCCGCCTATGGCTGGCAGGACATCACCACCAATCGCACCGTTACCATCGCCGGCTTCGACCGGCTGCGCGCCCAGTTCAACGCTCATGCATATTCGGGGCGCATCGAAGGCGGCAATCGCTATGTGTTGCCGTGGGTCGGCGGCGTTGGCGTCACGCCCTACGCGGCGGCGCAGGTAACTGCCTTCGAGCTTCCCGGCTACGCCGAAAATGTCGCTGGCGGCGTCAACACCTTTGCCCTCAACGATGCCGGCAAGACCGTCACCGCGACGCGTAGTGAACTCGGCCTGCGCAGCGACAAGTCCTATGCGGTTGACGATGCGCTGCTGACGCTGCGCGGCCGCGCGGCGTGGGCGCATGATTTCAACACCGATCGCAATGTGCAGGCGACGTTTCAGAGCTTGCCGGGCGCATCCTTCGTCGTCAACGGCGCCGCGCCGGCGCGCGATGCCGCGCTGACGACGGCGTCCGCCGAAATGAAGTTCATGGGCGGCGTCTCGCTGGCGGCGACTTTCGAGGGCGAGTTCTCGGACGTGACGCGCTCCTATGCCGGAAAAGGTGTGGTGCGCTACGCCTGGTAGGCGCCGACTTTCGAACCCTTCCGGCAAAATCCTCGCGCTTTCCCTGCGCATGCGGCCGCCCGGGTCGACCCCGCCGGCATCGCTGGCGCAGCGCCGGGCTGGACAACCATGCCTTGCTATTCGTGGCCGACTCATCAAACGCTGTTCCATCAGTATATTTACATTATTGGAACTAAAATGTTTTTGGCCTTGTCAGCGAACGCTCCGGGCCCGAAGAAGTTCTGCACGACTGGGATCACCTGGCGAATATCGGTCGCGTCGCGCGCGTGGACGGCCTGCTTCGCATGGGCGTTGCTGATCTCGTTGCTGTCGGGTGAGGCCCGGGCGCAAACTTCCCCGGTGCTGTACCTGCCCAACACCGTTGGCAATAATGTCTGGGTGATCGACACCTCTACGGGCATTGCCGGTTCAATTGCCACGGCGAGCCGCGCGTACGGCGTGGCCATCAAGGGCGACCAGTCCGTGCTCTATGTGAGCAATAATCAGGACGGCACCGTCACCCGGATCGACACCGCCACCAACACCGCCGGGACCCCGATCACGGTCGGTGGCCGTCCGTACGGCCTTGCCATGACACCCGATGGCAAAACCCTCTATGTGGCGATCAGCACGAGCAACACCGTGGCCGTCATCGATACCGCCACCAACGCGATCACGTCGGTGCTCACCGGTTTCAACAACCCGACCGCCGTGGTCGTGACGCCGGACGGGAAAACCGCCTATGTCACCGATCAGAACAGCGGCAGACTTGTCCCGATCGACATCGCCACCAATACCGCGACGACCGCCATTGCCGTGGGGGCCAACCCGTTCTTTCTGGCCGCGAGTCCGGACTCGAAAACCATCTATGTGGCCAATAGCGGCAGCAATACCGTGTCGATCATCAGCACCGCCACCAATACGCTCGTCGCGACAGTCACGGTGGGAACGACGCCGGTCGACGTGGTCGTGTCGCCGGACGGCAAGACCGCCTATGTCACCAGCCAGGCCGGGATTACGCCGATCGACACCGCGACCAACACGG
Organism: Tardiphaga sp.; assembly: GCF_025356345.1. Lineage (GTDB taxonomy): Bacteria > Pseudomonadota > Alphaproteobacteria > Rhizobiales > Xanthobacteraceae > Tardiphaga. Next base: position 5,177 of record NZ_JANXTC010000275.1, on the reverse strand, counting down.
CCGGCACGCCGATCAGTCTCGGGGGCGCGACGACCCCCTTCGGCCTGACGGTGAGCCCGGACGGCAGGACGCTCTACGTGCAGGTCAGCAATGGCGGCGGCAGTGTTGCGGTATATGATATCGCGACCGGCACGTTCGGACCGCCGATTGCCGTCGCAGGCGGGCAATTCCCCGGCATGTGCTCGAACGGCAACGCCTTGCTGGCCGCCGGGCTGACCTTCAAGGCGAACAATGCGGGCGCGCTGGGATGCACCCTGGCGTCCGGCGCGACCGGTTCTCCGGGGCCGGTCTTCACCGGCGGCACGCTGCAATTCGCCGGCGCCAATATTTCGAGCGCGTTGCCCATCGCGCTGATGAATCAGGGCGGTACGTTCGATACGGCCGGCAACAACGCCACGCTGTCCGGCGCCATCAGCGGCGCGGGCGGCATGACAAAGACCGGGTCTGGCACGCTGACCCTGTCGGGGGCGGGCTCCTATCTGGGCGCGACCGGCGTGAATGTCGGGACGCTGCAAGCGGGGATCGGCAACGCGTTTTCACCGAACAGCGCTTACACTATCGCCAATGGCGCAAGGCTCGATCTCAACGGCTTCAGCCAGACCGTCGGATCGCTGGCGGGCGCCGGCGCCGTGACACTGGGAACGGCGACGCTGGCCGCGGGCCGCGACAATACGAGCACGACATTCTCCGGCGCGATCTCGGGCAGCGGCGGATTGACCAAGACCGGCACCGGCGCGCTGACGCTGTCGGGCGCCAACAGCTTCACCGGCGGCACCGCGGTCAATGCCGGCACGCTCTCGGTCAATGGCTCGATCGCAACCTCCTCGCTGACCACGGTGAATGCATCGGGCACGCTCGGGGGCACCGGCACGGTCGGCAACACCGTGATCACTGGCGGCACGCTTTCGCCGGGCAATTCGATCGGCACCCTCAACGTGGCCGGCAACCTCGCCTTCAGCTCGGCGTCGAGCTACCTCGTGGAAGTGTCGGCAGCCAATGCCGACCGCGTCAACGTCAGCGGCGCCGCGGCGCTCGGCGGCGCTATCGTCAAAGCCTCATTTGCGACGGGCAATTACGTCGCCCGGCAATATACCATCTTGAACGCCACTGGCGGCGTCAGCGGCAGCTTCGGGTCGCAGGTCAATACCAACCTGCCCACCAGCTTCATCTCCGCGTTGAGCTACGATGCCAATAACGTCTACCTCAATCTGGCGCTGAACTACGCGGCCGCGTTCGGAAACGGTTTGTCGTCCAATCAGGCCGCCGTCGGCAACGCGATCGTCGGTTATTTCAATCGCACGGGGAGCATCCCGGTCGCCTTCGGTGCGCTGACGCCAGGGGCACTGACGCAGGTCTCCGGCGAGACGGCGGCGTCCGTCCAGCAGCCGATCTTCATGGCGGCGACCCAGTTCATGGGCACGATGTCGGATCCGGCTGTGGCCGGCCGTGGCGGAGATGCGCCGGGCGCGATGGGATTTGCAGAGCAGGGCGACGCGATGAACGCCGATGCCGCCACTGGCCGCAAGCGGTCGGGCAACGAGCGCGACGCCTACGCCATGATCACCAAGGCGGCGCCGCGCGCTTTCGTGCCGCGCTGGAATGTATGGGTGTCCGGCTTCGGCGGAACGCAGACGACGGATGGCAATGTCGCGGCCGGCACCAGTACTTCGAGCAGCCGGATCGGTGGCGTCGCGGTCGGCGCGGACTATTGGCTGTCGGCGCAGACGGTGGCCGGCTTTGCCATGGCCGGCGGCGCGACCAATTTCAGCGTGGCGGGCGGCGGCGGGCGCTCCGACCTGTTCCAACTCGGTGGCTTCGTGCGCCACAACATCGGCTCGGCCTACATCACCGCGAGTGCCGCCTATGGCTGGCAGCAGGTGACCACCGAGCGCCATGTCGACGCCGACGCGCTGCGCGCGCGGTTCGATACAAACTCCTATTCGGCGCGGCTGGAGGCCGGCAACCGCTATGCCACGCCGTGGCTCGGCATCGCGCTGACGCCCTACGCGGCGGCGCAAATAACCTATCTGGATCTGCCGTCTTATGCGGAAACGTCGGCATCCGGCACCGGCAGCTTCGCGCTGGCCTATGCCGGCAAGGGCATTGCCGCGCCGCGCTCCGAACTCGGCCTGCGCAGCGACAAGTCGTTTGCCGTGAGCGATGCGTTGCTGACGCTGCGCGGTCGCGCGGCGTGGGCGCACGACTTCAACACCGAGCGCTCGGCTTCGGCCACCTTCCAGTCGCTGCCCGGCGCGTCGTTCGTGGTCAACGGCGCTCGGCCGGCGCGCGACGCTGCACTGACCACCGCCGAGGCCGAGCTGCGTTTTGTCAGCGGCATCTCGATTGGTGCCAGCTTCGAAGGCGAGTTCTCCGAGGTCACCCGCTCTTATGCGGGCAAGGGCGTCGTGCGCTACGCCTGGTAGACAACGGCAACTCGACTTCGCGCCATGCGGGTGCCGCTGATCGCATTGTCCCGCTGCGTGCAGGTGGACGAACTACACGTCCCGTTCGCGCCGAAACATGGCCTTGGTTAACAAAATGCATGTCGCAATTGGTTGCTGATTCCCTTCCCTGATCGCAACAGGATAGGTCGCGCATTTTGTCAAACGTTCAGCCTTTCGCAATGGATTCGCTCGTTGAGGTTGATCCGATGTGGTATATATCTACTCCCTAAAACAATCATTCATACCTTTGGCGCAAGGTAGTCGGTAGTTTTGTATGTTTCTTCCGCTTCGAATTCATTTTTTACGGCTTCAGCCATCAGGCTCAGGATTATGCCGCCGCCGCGGGAACGCGCGCGCATCAAGGCGTTTCAGGATTTGCGTATGACCAGTTTCGACAAGCCCGATTATCTCAGTCCCGACGACCCGTTGTATTATGCGCCGCGCCGGTTGCGTCAGGCATCCGATCGCCCGTCGGCGCCGGACGTCGTGCCGAACGACGTGGCCGCCGCGTCGAGGCGTCATTTGATGCAGCCTGAACTGGTGCCGGCGCCGCCTCCTGGCGGACTGCGGCGACTGATGGGGGAAAACCGCCTTGGCGTGATCGGCGGCATCGCTGTCGCGGTAGTGCTGGCGGTTTTCGCCGCGGTGGTCGTTACCATCATGACGCCCGTGGCACAGCCGCCAGGCGAGGCGAATGCCGCGGCACCGTCGTTCCTCGGGGTGCTGCAATCGAGAGGTCTGCCCGCCACGGCGACGCCCGCGAGCGACAGCGGCAAAGCCGCGGCCGACGATGCCGACGGCGCGGCCGCGCCGGTCGTCGGGCCCGCGAGCGAACCGGCCGCCAAGCCGGATGATTCCGATGCGCTGCTTCGGCAGTTGATGCAGTGGGACAAGAATTCCGCCGCGAAGCCGGCCCCCTAGCCGCGGGTCGGATGATTTCGAACGCACCATTTTTTATTTGTATTCTGGCGGGAAGTACCTTGATGATTTCTATCACCCGACGCCAATCCAATCTTCCCGGATGGTCGGCGACGATTGCCCGCGGCGCCTTGTTGGCCAGCGGTCTCGCGCTCGCCGTTCCCGCCACCGCGGCGCCAGGAGACAAGGCCGCCGTGGTGCGCACGCTGGCCAGCCGGGTTGGCCTGATCGTGGGCGCGGCCTCGAATTGCCGCAACCTGCAGCGCCCCCGTGTGCAGAACGTGGTCGACAAATTTGCCGTCGTGATCAAGGAAGCGTCGGCCAACGAAGCCGAGCGCGTCGACATCATTCAGCAACTCGACCGTAGCCTCGGCGATGGCCGCCGCGCCATGACCAATCCCGAGGTCGAGTGCGCACAGGCCGAACGCCAGTTCGTCGATCTGGAACGCTCCATCGTGACCTCCGCGCTGCCCGACCCGGGCGCGATCTCCGCGGCGGCACCGATGTCGTTCGCGCCCGCGCAGCCCGCGCCGACCCCGGCCGCCGCCGCGCCGTCAAGCGCCGTTCATGGCGTCACCGATCAGGAAATCCGCTTCGGCATGGTGGGGCCGTTCTCCGGCCCGTCCAAACAGCTCGGGCGTCAGATGAAGCTCGGCATCGATACCGCCTTCAACCGCGTCAATGAAGCCGGCGGCATTTCCGGCCGCATGCTTCGGCTGATCGCGGCCGATGATGGATATGAACCGAGCCGGACCCTGGCGGCCATGGCGCAGTTGTACGACAAGGAACAGGTGTTTTGCTATATCGGCAATGTGGGCACGCCGACCGCGGCGGTGGCGGCGCCCTATGCGCTCGAGCGGCGCGCGCTGTTCTTCGGTGCGTTTACGGGAACGCCGGTGCTGCGCCATGATCCGCCGGATCGCTACGTCTTCAACTATCGCGCGGGTCTAACCGAGGAGATCGAAGCCTCGGTGCGTTATCTGGTCAAGGTGCGGCGATTGCAGCCGCGGCAGATCGCCGTGTTCGCGCAGGACGATGCCTTCGGCGAGGTTGCCTTTGGCGTGGTGGTCAAGGCGATGCGCATCCTCGGGGCCAGCGACGACCTGGCGTTGCGCCTCAGCTACAAGCGCGGCTCTATCGACGTGAACGACGCGCTGACGACGCTAGCTACGCGCAAAGCCAACAACGCGATCAAGGCCGTGATCATCGTTGGCTCCTATCGCGCCTCCGCGAAACTCATCGAAAAGACAAACGACCTGTATCCGGGGATGATCTACACCAATATTTCTTTCGTCGGCAGCAGCGAACTCGCGGAAGAGCTGAAGCTGTTGGGACCGCGCTACAGCAATGGCGTGGTCGTGACACAGGTGGTGCCGGCGGTGGACGGCTATTCCTCCGCGATCCTCGAATACAAGGCGTCGCTCGCCAAATATTTCCCCGGCGAGGCGCCGGACTACGTTTCGCTCGAAGGCTATATCGGCGCCAATATCGTGATCCAGGCCTTGAAACAGATTGGACCGCAGCTCGACACCGAGAGATTGGTGGACAGCCTCGAAAGTCTGCGCGGCGTGGACATGGGGCTGGGGACGTCGCTGAGCTTCGGTCGCTCGGATCACCAGGCCTCGCACAAGGTGTGGGGAACGGCGCTGGATGAATCCGGCAAGTACCAGGCGATCGACCTGGAATAGGGCAACAGCGATAAATCCGGCACGCCAAAGACGGTTTCGGACAAGGGGGATTCCATGACGTTCACTTCACCAGGCAAGACGAACTCACGGATGGAGGCGAGCATTGCGCGTGGCATTCTGCTGGTGG
>NZ_JANXTC010000273.1:0-11511 GCF_025356345.1 Tardiphaga sp. | reverse complement strand
GAGGCGATTCCGCAGCCGACCATCGGGCTGATTTTCGGTGGCTGCATGGGCGCTGGCGCCTCGGTGGCTGCGAGTTGCGACCTACGCGTCGCGGCGGAGGATTCTTTCTTCGCAGTGCCCGCGGCGAAGCTCGGCCTCGGCTACGATCCGCGGGGCATCGCGCGCTTCATCCGGGTGTTCGGCGCCGGTGCAACGCGGCAGGTGCTGTTCACCGCGGACCGGTTGCCGGCGACGCGCGCTTACGCGCTGGGGGCGATCCACACCGTGGCGCCAAAGGCGGAGGTGGAAGCTGCCGCTTTTACACTGGCCCGGCAAATCGCCGGCAATGCGCCGCTGACGATCACGGCGGCCAAGGCGGCGATCTCCGCCATCACCACTGACAATTCCGATCTGCTGGCGCAGGCCGAGGCGCTTTATGCCGCGGCCGATGCCAGCGCCGACTACGCCGAAGGCCGTAACGCCTTTGCCGAGAAACGACCCCCGGTGTTCACCGGGAGCTAATCCACCCGATCCCTCTCACACCCCTGCAACGAAGGAGCTTCACATGAATCTGCAACTCAAGGGCAAATGCGCACTCGTCACCGGCGGAAGCGAAGGCATTGGCAAGGCGATCGCCATGACGCTGGCCAAGGAAGGCGTCAACGTCGCGATCTGCGCGCGCCGTCTCGAGCCGCTGGAAAAGACCGCCGAGGAAATCCGTAACGCCTACGGCGTCACCGTCGTCGCGATCACCGCCGACCTGACCAAGGACGAAGACGCCAAGAACTTTGTCGAGAAGGCCGCCAAGCAGCTCGGCAGCCTCGACCTGATGATCAACAATGCCGGCTCCGCACCGGGCGGCGTCATTGAGACGCTGACCGAGAAGGACTGGGAGCAGGCGCTGCAGCTCAAATTCATGGGCTATGTGCGCTGCCTGCGCTACGCGCTGCCGATCATGGTCAAGCAGGGTGGCGGCCGCGTCGTCAATCTGATCGGCAATGACGGCGTCAAGCCGTCTTATTGGGAGATCGCGCCGGGCGCTGCCAACGCCGCCGGACAGAACATGACGATGTCGCTGGCCGGCCAGTATGGCCGTCACAACATCTCGTTCTGCGCGGTCAATCCCGGTCCGGTACGCACCGAGCGCTGGGCGGGCCTGGTCACGGCGATGTCGCGCGACATGGGTATTTCCTACGAGGAAGCCGACAAGCTGGCGCCGGCCTCGATCGCGCTCGGCCGCATCGCCGAAGTTGAGGAAGTCGCGAATCTGGTTGTCATGCTGGCGTCGCCGCTGGTGCAGATGGCCAATGGCACGATGATCGAGATCGACGGCGGCCAGGACAAGGCCTTGATGGATCGCTTTCGCGATCGGTAGATTTTGCACGCGCTTCTTGCTTCCCCTCTCCCCCAGCCAGCGAAGCCGCGCGCAGTGGGAGAGGGGGCCTGAGCGAAGCGAAGGCGGGAGAGGGTTCTTTCATAGAATGCTACGGAGTTTGTGGCATCCCTCTCCCGGCCGCGCATTCGCGCGTCCACCCTCTCCCACAAAGGGAGAGGGGACCGCGGCGCTCGCGGCCGGTGGCGTCATCGCGCCATTTGTCGCGTGATCAAATCCTTGGCCAATATGCTAGGCATGCTGCATCAAGGTCAGTCTTGACAACAAAGAGGGTGCGCAAGACATTTGCGTACAAACTAATTCAGACGCCAGCACGAGCCGAGGCGACGCAATGAGGGAAACCCCGCTTGCGAAATGCGCGGCGACTGATATTTCAATCGCAATCGTCGATCACAACGGAGTTCGATCATGATGACGGCTCGTACTTTCCATTCCCTCGCCATCGCCGGCACGCTGGCGGTCTCGTTCGGCTCCGCCGCTTCGGCGCAGGAGACGATCAAGATCGGTGAACTCAACAGCTACAAGACCCAGACCGCGTTTCTCGACCCCTACAAGAAGGGCTGGGAAATGGCGATCGAGGAAATCAATGCCAAGGGCGGCGTGCTCGGCAAGAAGCTCGAAGTGATTTCGCGCGACGACGGGTCGAACCCCGGCGACGCGGTCCGTGTCGCCGACGAGCTGGTGACGCGCGAAGGCGTCAACATCCTGGCCGGCACGTTTCTCTCCAACACCGGCCTCGCCGTCACCGAATTCGCCGGCAAGAAAAAGGTCTTCTTTCTCGCCGCCGAACCGCTGACCGACAAGATCACCTGGCAGAACGGCAACAAGTACACTTTCCGCCTGCGCACCCAGACGTATTCGCAGGTCGCGATGCTGCTGCCGGACGCGCTCGCTGCCAAGAAGAAGCGCTGGGCGCTGGTCTATCCGAATTATGAATATGGCCAGACCGCCGTTGCGGCGTTCAAGGAGCTGATGAAGGCCAAGCAGCCCGACATCGAATTCGTCACCGAGCAGGCACCGCCGCTCGGCAAGGTCGATGCCGGCGCGGTGGCGCAGGCGATCGACGATGCCAAGCCGGATGCGATCTTTAACGTGCTGTTCGGTGCCGACTTCGCCAAGCTGGTGCGCGAGGGCGGCACCCGCGGCACCTTCAAGGACCGCGTCGTGGTGAGCGTGCTGTCCGGCGAGCCGGAATATCTCGATCCCGTCAAGGAAGAGGCACCGGTCGGCTGGATCGTCACCGGCTATCCCTGGGACAAGATCAAGACCCCCGAGCACGATGCCTTTCTCGCCGCCTACCAGAAGAAGTACAACGACTATCCGCGGCTCGGTTCGATCGTCGGCTACACCACTATGAAGTCGCTGGCCGCTGGGATCGCCAAGGCGGGCTCCACCGATACCGAGAAGCTGATCACCGCCTTCGAAGGCCTCAAGGTTGAGGGTCCGTTCGGTCCCTTCATCTATCGCGCCTCGGACCACCAGGCGACGATGGGCGCCTATGTCGGCAAGATCGCGCTGGAGAACGGCAAGGGCACCATGGTCGACTTCAAATATGTCGATGGCGCCAGCGTTCTGCCAGGCGATGCCGAGGTGAAGAAGCTGCGTCCCGCAACCGAGTAATGGAACGTATCGCCATGGTCGCCCTAGGTGCTCTCCCCGCCGCTGCGCAGCGGGGAGAGGCTGTTTGCCGATGACATTCAGTTCGTTTCTGTTCCAGGCGATCAACGGGTTGTCGTCGGCGTCCGGCCTGTTCCTGGTGGCGGCCGGCCTGTCGCTGATTTTCGGCGTCACCCGGATCGTCAATATCGCGCACGGGTCCCTCTATATGGTCGGGACCTACATCGCCTACACCTTTGCCACCCGGCTTGGCGGCGCCTTCGGTTTCTGGGGCGGCATCGTCGCCACCGCGCTGCTGGTCGGCGTGCTCGGCGCCGTGATCGAGGTGCTGCTGCTGCGCCGGATCTATCGCGCGCCCGAATTGTTTCAATTGCTCGCCACCTTCGCGCTGGTGCTGGTCATCAATGACGCCGCGTTGTGGATCTGGGGACCGGAAGACCTGCTCGGCCCGCGCGCGCCGGGCCTCACCGGCTCGGTCGAACTGCTCGGCCGGCGGCTGCCGACCTATGACATCTTCCTGATCTTCATCGGCCCGTTCGTGCTGTGGATGCTGCATCTGGCGCTCGCCAAGACCCGGTTCGGCCGGCTGATGCGCGCCGCGACCCAGGACCGCGAGATGGTCGGCGCGCTGGGCGTCAACCAGGCCGTCCTGTTCACCGGCGTATTCGCGCTCGGCGCCTTGCTCGCCGGGCTCGGCGGCGCGCTGCAGATCGCGCGCGAACCCGCCACGCTGGCGACCGACCTGATCGTGATCGGCGACGCCTTCGTCGTGGTGGTGGTCGGCGGCATGGGCTCGATCTCCGGCGCCTATCTGGCCGCCGTGATCATCGCCGAGGTGAAGGCGCTGTGCATCGGGCTCGGCGTCGTCAGCCTCGGCGGCTTCACGGTGAATTTCTCCAAGCTGACGCTGGTCGCGGAATTCCTGGTGATGGCCGTGGTGCTGATTGTCAGGCCCTATGGTCTGCTCGGCCGCGAGCAGGTCGCGGTGCGCAGCGTCGCCGAGCCGGAAGAGCCGATGCGTCCGGCCACGCCGGTCGCCCGGATTGCCGGCCTCATTCTGCTGGTGGTGCTGGTGTGCCTGCCGCTGATCGCCAGGAATTCGCCCTATACGCTGGTGCTCGGCATCGACGTGCTGATCGCGGTGCTGTTCGCCGCCAGCCTGCATTTCATCATGGGGCCGGGCGGCATGCATTCGTTCGGCCACGCCGCCTATTTCGGGCTCGGCGCCTATGGCACGGCCCTGCTGGTGAAGTGGTTCGCCGCACCGATGGCGCTGGCACTGGTCGCCGCACCCGTGCTGGCGCTGCTCGGCGCGCTGCTGTTCGGCTGGTTCGCGGTGCGGCTGTCCGGCGTCTATCTGGCGATGCTGACGCTGGCCTTCGCCCAGATCGTCTGGGCCGCCGTGTTCCAGTGGGAGACGCTGACCGGCGGCTCCAACGGCGTGCTCGGCGTCTGGCCCACGGCGCCGTTCGATAGACGCGGCCCGTTCTATTTCCTGACCCTGGCGCTGGCCGCCGTCGGCGTGCTGCTGTTGCGCAAATTCCTGTTCGCGCCGTTCGGCTATGCGATGCGGGCAGGGCGCGACTCGCCGCTGCGTGCGGAAGCCATCGGCCTCGACGTCAAGCGCGTGCACTGGCTGGCCTTCGCCATCGCCGGCGCGGTGTGCGGCGTCGCCGGCGGGCTGTTCGCCTTTGCCAAGGGATCGATCTCGCCGGAAACGATCGGTGTCAGCCGTTCGATCGACGGTCTGGTGATGGTGCTGCTCGGCGGCATCCAGACCCTGACCGGGCCGATCGTCGGCGCCTCCGTCTTCGCCGTCCTGCAGGACACCATCATGCGATCCACCGAATACTGGCGGGCGCTGCTCGGCGGCATCATCCTGCTGCTGGTGCTGGCGTTCCCCAGCGGCATCGTTGGTGGTTTTCTCAAACTGCTGCCGCGCCGGAAGGCAGCGTCATGAGCGATCTGGCCATCCGCTCGCTGTCCAAGGCGTTTGGCGGCGTCCGTGCCGTCAATGACGTTTCGTTCGATATCAAGCGCGGCGAATTTCTCGCGCTGATCGGCCCGAACGGCGCCGGCAAGTCGACCTGCTTCAACATGATCAACGGCCAGCTCGCCCCCGACTCCGGCGAGATCTTTTTCGAGGGCACTTCGCTGATCGGGAAAAAGCCGCGCGACATCTGGCGGCTCGGCATCGGTCGCACCTTCCAGGTGGCGGCGACCTTCAACTCCATGACGGTGATCGAGAACGTGCAGATGGCGCTGATCTCGCATGCCCGGCAGATCAACCGGCTATGGAAACCGGCGGCGTCGCTGCACCGCGAGCGTGCGCTCGAGCTGCTGGCGCAGGTCGGCATGGTCGAGGCCGCCGACCGGCCGAGCCGCGAGCTCGCCTATGGCGACGTCAAGCGCGTCGAGCTGGCAATCGCGCTGGCCAATGATCCCCGGCTGCTGTTGATGGACGAGCCGACCGCCGGCATGGCGCCGAAGGAGCGTAACGACCTGATCGCGCTGGTGAAACGGCTGGTGATCGAGCGCGGCATCTCGGTGCTGTTCACCGAACATTCGATGGACGTGGTGTTCGCCTTTGCCGACCGCATCATCGTGCTGGCGCGCGGAAAACTCATCGCCGATGGCGATGCGAAGTCAATTCGTGACAATCCGCAGGTCCGCGAAGTCTATTTCGGCACTGGCAAGACCTTTGCCAAGGCGGAGGCGACCTGATGACTGCGCCGATGCTGAATGTCGAGAAGCTGAACGCGTCCTATGGCGCCGCGCAGATCCTGTACGACCTCGATCTTGTGGTCGGCCGCGGCGAAGTGGTGGCCCTGATGGGTCGCAATGGCGCCGGCAAGACCACCACCATGAAGGCCATCATGGGGCTGATGGCGCAGGCCAGCGGCACCGTCCATTTCAACGGCAGCGATATTTCCGGCCGACAGCCTTACGAGATTGCGCGGCTCGGCCTCGGTTTCACGCCGGAGGACCGCCGGATCTTTTCCGATCTGACGGTGATGGAAAATCTCGACATCGGCCGGCAGCCGCCGCGCTTCTTCAGCGACAGCGTGCCGGCGCCGGTGTGGACCGAGGCCAAGTTGCTGTCGCTGTTTCCGAATCTCGGGGAAATGCCGAACCGGCCGGGCGGCCGGATGAGCGGCGGCGAGCAGCAGATGCTGACGGTGGCGCGAACCCTGATGGGCAACCCGCTGTTGATCCTGCTCGACGAGCCGTCCGAGGGCGTGGCCCCCCTGATCGTCGAACTGATGGCCACTACCATCTTGGAGTTGAAAAAAGCCGGCGTCTCGATCCTGCTGTCGGAGCAGAATGTTCATTTCGCCGAACTGGTATCGGACAGGGCCTATGTTCTGGAAAAGGGCCAGATCCAGTGGAAGGGTAGTATGACGGAACTGGCGGGCAATCTGGATATCCAGCGAGCCTACCTGACCGTCTGAGCACTAAACTTCAGCTGTTTTTACAGCCAGGGATCGTCCATAATTATATCAGACCATCGGGGACGAGCGATGTTGAAACCGGGCAAGCTAAAAGTCCTCGCGGGCGCCGAGCCGCCGTCCGACTACATCGTCGATTCCCAGGTCGGTTTCCTGATGCGGGTGGCGATGCAGCGCCATACCTCGATCTTCATGGCCAACATGATCGAGGACCTGACCCAGACCCAATTCGCGGTGATGGCCAAGCTGCACGAGGTCGGGCCCTGTTCGCAGAACCATCTTGGACGGCTGGTCTATCTCGATGCCGCCACCATCAAGGGCGTGGTCGACCGGCTCGGCCTGCGCGGCTTTATCAGCACCGGCGCCGACCCTACCGACCGCCGTCGCCGCGCGGTATCGCTGACCGAGAAGGGCACTCAGGCGATGGACGCCGCGATCCGCATCGCGGCCGAAATATCAGCGAAGACATTGCGGCCGCTGACGGCGGAGGAGCAGCGGACGCTGACACGGCTGTTGAAGAAGATTACCTGAAACTGTCATTCTGGGCGGGAGCGGTGCGAGCCGCGAGCGAACCCGGAATATCGAAATAGTTTAGCGCTGAACAATTCGGGATTCCGGGTTCGCGTTCGGCTGGCGCCGGCCGCGCCCCGGAATGACAGTTTGTGGCGACCTCAGCCTCTTCTGCGCAGCATCGCCCTGATCATTTGCGGCGACACCGGCAGTTGCGTCACCGCGCCGGGCATGCCCAGCGCATCGTCGATCGCCGCCGCGATCGCGGCGCCGACCGCGTTGGTGCCGCCTTCGCCGGCGCCCTTCAGCCCCATCGGGTTGAGCGGGCTCGGCGCATCCTCGGAGATGATCACCTCGATATGCGGCACTTCGCTGGCGGTCGGCAGCAGATAGTCGGCCAGCGTCACCGCCAGCGGTTCGCCGCGCTCGTCATAGGTGAATTCCTCATACAGCGCGCCGCCGATGCCCTGCGCCACGCCGCCGACGATCTGGCCCTCGACCAGCATCGGGTTGACCGCCTTGCCGATGTCATAGGCCACCAGATAACGCTCGATGGCGATCGCGCCGGTGTCGCGTGCGAGGGTCACCACCGCGACATGAACGCCATAGGGATAGGTCATGTGCCTGGACTCGAACGTAGCTTCGGCGAACAGGCCGGGCGTCTCGTCGCCGAGCAATTTTGAGCCCGGCGCCAGCGCCGCGGCGATCTGTGCCAGCCGGATCGACGGACCGGCGCTGATGCCGCCGCGCACGATCAGTCCGTCGACGATATCGAGATCGCTGGCCGGCGATTGCAGTAGCTCGGCGGCAACCGTCAGCACGCGCTCGCGCAGTTTGGTCGCGGCCAGCCTGGTTGCTTCGCCGGTCATCACGGTGACCCGCGAGGCGAAGGCGCCGAGGCCGCGGCCGATCCGGCTGGTCTGGCCGTGGACCACATTGATGCTGTCATAGGTGACGCCAAGCGTATCGGCGCAGATCTGCGCGATCACGGTCTCGACGCCCTGGCCGACCGAGGCCGCGCCGGTGACGACCTCGACGAGGCCTTTGGTATTAATGGTGATGCGGACGTCATCGAACGGGCCGAGTCCGCTCTTCTCGACGAACATGGCGATGCCAGCGCCCACCAACTCGCCGGCCGCGCGTCGCTGCTTGATCCGCGCCTGCAAGGCGGGCCAGCCGATGCCGTCCAGCGCCTTGCCGAGCAGAAGTTCGTAATCCCCGGAATCCAGCACGATGTCGGTGCCCAGCGTCTCGAGCGCGCGGGTCACCGGCATCTCGCTCTGGTCGATCAGGTTGCGGCGCCGGATCTCGACGCCGTCGACGCCGACCTGGGCGGCGATGGCATCCATCAGCCGCTCGCGGACAAAGGTACTCTCATAGCGCCCTGGCGCACGGTAGGTGCCGCCCGGCGTCTTGTTGGTGAGGCGAATGTGCCCGACGGCGCGATAGGCCGGGACGCGATAGGGGCCGGGCAGCATCGCCGCCGCAAGGTCGGGGACGGTGGCGGCATGGGTCCGCATATAGCCGCCCTGATCGTGGTAGAATTCGTCGTCGATCGCCAGGATGCGGCCGTCGGCATCAATCGCCGCGCGGACGTGATGGGTCTGCTGCCGCGAATGGTTGGTGGCGATCAGATTTTCGCGGCGGTCCTCGATCCATTTTATGGGACGCCCCAGCCGCAGTGCGGCGAGGCAGACCAGCACGTCCTCGGGATAGAGCTCGCCGCGCACGCCAAAGCCGCCACCGACATGGCCCTCGAACAGGTTCATGCGGCCGGGCGGGCGCCCCAGCATGTTTGCGATCTGGTCGCGATTCCAGTGCGGCACCTTGGCCGCGCCATACATCTCCAGCATGTCGGTGCTGGCGAGATAGCGGCCGATCGCGCCGCGGGTTTCCAGCGGCACACCGGAATGCCGCCCGATCGACAGCGACAGGCTGACGGTGGCATGCGCCGCCGCAAACGCTGCTTCGATATCGCCATAGCCTTTGCGGATGATCGCGGGCTCGGTCGGCAGCCCGTCGCGGAATTCTCCGGTCGGGCCGTCGGCCCGCAGGATCACCGGCAGTTCCTCGATCTCGACCACCACATGTTCGGCGGCGTCTTCGGCGAGGTAGGGATCGTCGGCGAACACCACGGCGACGGGATCGCCGACATAGCGCACGCGATCCTTGGCCAGGATGGTCTGGCGATAGGCCGCGAGTTGTTCGAGTTTGGTCAGGCGAAAATCGATCGGCGGAATCTCGGCGACATCGGCAAACGCCCATGCCGCCTGCACGCCGGGGATCGCCAATGCCGGCGCCAGATCGACTGAGCGGATGTTGCCGTGGGCGTAGCTCGAGCGCACCACGCGCATGTAGAGCTGGTTCGGAAAGTTGACGTCAGCGGCGAACAGGCCCTGGCCGCGCAGCAGCGGGCCGTCCTCCTTGCGGAGCAGCGACTGGCCGACAAGTCTGGTCCGCTTGTCGCTCACGATCGGCGCATCTCGATCGCAGCGGCACGCACCGCCTTGATGATGTTCTGATAGCCGGTGCAGCGGCACAAATTGGACGACAGCACGTCGACCAGGCTTTCCTCGGAAATGTCCGGCTCCCTCTCCAATACGCCAACCGCGAGCATCAGGAACCCCGGCGTGCAGAAGCCGCATTGCAGGCCGTGGTTCTCCATGAAGGCGCGCTGCATCGGATGCATTTCATCGCCTTTGGCAAGCCCCTCGACGGTACGGATCGGCTTGCCCGCCGCCTGCTGGGCGAACATCAGGCAGGCGCGCACCGGCTCGCCATCGACCAGCACCGTGCAGGCACCACAGACGCCGTGCTCGCAGCCAATATGGGTCCCGGTCTGGCCGCATTCCTCGCGGATCGCATCCGCCAGCGTGCGGCGCGATTCCACTGCGATGGCGTGGTCGCGGCCGTTGATGTTCAGGGTCAGGCTGGTCTTGTCGCTCATGCGATTTTTCCGTGGCTTGGCAGTTTTCCGCTGTGGCGCAGCGCGGCCCGAATCCGTTGCGGTGTCGCCGGCATCTCGTCGATCGAGATGCCGAACGAGGACAGCGCATCGTTGATCGCCGAGATTACCGCCGCCGGCGCGCCAATCGCGCCGCCTTCGCCGAGCCCCTTGGCCTTGGTGATGGAATTGCCGGTCAGCGTTTCGATGTGGTGCAGCTCGATCTCGGGGATTTCTTGCGCTGTCGGCGGCAGGAAGTCCGCCAGCGTGCTGCTCAGAATATTGCCGGTCTCGTCATAGATGATCTCTTCCAGCAGCGCGTTGCCGATGCCTTGCGCCACGCCGCCATGGACCTGGCCGTCGGCGATCATCGGATTGATGATCAGCCCGGCGTCCTCGGCGACCAGAAATTTTTTCATCTCGACGCGCCCGGTGTCGATGTCGACCTCGACGATGGCGACATGGCAGGCGTTGGAGAAGGTGCCGGACGGGTCATAGGTGCCGGTCTCGGTCATGCCGGGCTCGATCTTGCCATTGAAGATGTGGACCTGATGGTAGGCCGCGCGCACCAGAGTGGCGATCGGGATCGCGCGGTCGGTGCCGATCACCTGCGCCGAGCCGGATTGCAGCACGATGTCCTCCGGGGCGGCTTCCAGCAAATGGCCGGCCATTTTGATCAATTTGTTGCGCAGCTTTTGCGCAGCAATCAGGCTGGCGCCGCCGGACAGCACCAGCGAGCGGCTGGCGAAGGTACCCCAGCCATAGGGCGAGCGATCCGTATCGCCATGCACGATCCTGATGAATTGCGGATCGATCCCGATCTCATCAGCGATGATCTGAGCCAGCGAGGTGCGCAATCCCTGGCCATGCGGCGAGGCGCCGATCCGCGCCTCGACAAAGCCGGAGGGATCGATGCTGAGATGCACGGTTTCGAAACCCGGCGAGATCGCCATGCCGCGCGCCGCGAAGGCCGGGCTGCCATAGCCGGTACGCTCCGAGAAGGTCGCAAAGCCGATGCCGAGATAGCGCCCTTGTTCGCGAGCCGCCTTCTGCCGTCGACGAAAGCCGGGCAGGTCGATGGCGGCAATCGCCATCTCCATGGTTTCCTGGTAGCTGCCGTCGTCGAACACCAGACCGGTCGCAGAAGTGTAGGGGAAGCTGTTGATCAAGTTGCGGCGGCGCAGCTCGGTGGGCTCGATGCCGAAGGCGCTTGCGGCCTTGTCCATCAGGCGTTCGAGCACGAAGGTGATCACTGGCCGTGACACGCCGCGATACGGCGCCATCGGGCATGTATGGGTCAGCACGCCGCGCGACCGGCAATTGTAGCCCTGCACGTCATAGGGACCGGGCAGCTCCGCCAGCGCCATCAAGGGCTCGACGCCCGAGGTGGTCGGGAAGCAGGAATAGGCGCCGACATTGGCGATGATGTCGGCCGACAGCGCCAGCAGCTTTCCGTCCTTGTCGAAGGCGCCTTCCAGTTCGACATGCTGGTCGCGGCTGTGAAAGCTGGCGATCAGGTTTTCGCGGCGGTCCTCGGTCCAGGCCACCGAGCTGCGTAGTTTTCGCGCCAGCCACACCAGCAGCACATATTCCGGCGCCAGCGACATTTTTTGTCCGAA
>NZ_JANXTC010000253.1:0-4040 GCF_025356345.1 Tardiphaga sp. | reverse complement strand
GCGCTTTCGTTCGCCAATCTCTATATGTACGGCGGCGGCTTCGACATGACAGCCGCACTTTTGCACAAGGTCATCCCGCTCGAACTGTTTGAAACCCGCCGCCTGCTCGGCGCCGTAGTCGGCATGATCGGCCTGACCGTGACGTGGCGGCTCGGTCGTCGCGTCGGAGGTCCGCTGGCCGGACTCGCGACGCTGCTGCTGCTGGCGCTGTGCCCGACCTTCTACGGCCACATGTTCATGAACCCGAAGGATGCGCCTTTTGCCGTATCCATGGTGATCCTGATGCTTGGCCTGGTACGGCTGGCGGAAGAATATCCGAAGCCGTCGCCGCGCACGATCCTGATTGTCGGTCTCGGCGCCGGCCTGGCGATCGGCTCGCGCATCCTCGCCGGCCTGGCGCTGATCTATGCGCTGATCGGCTTCGTGCCGCTGCTGCTCTGGGAACTGCGCAGCCAGGGTTGGCGCGAAGCCGCCCACCGCTTTGCCCATATGCTCTATGTGCTGCTGCCCGGCCTGGCCTTCGGCTATCTGGTGATGGGCCTGATCTGGCCCTGGTCGATCCTGGAGCCCACCAACCCGCTGCACGCGCTGACCTACTTCTCGGCGTTCTTCGAAAAGCCGTGGAAGGAAATGTTCGACGGCGCGATGATCTCGGTACCGGACATGCCGTGGTCGTATCTGCCGACGCTGTTCGTGCTGCAACTGCCGGAAGTGCTGCTGTTCCTGACCCTGGGCGGGGTCGCGCTGACCATCCTGTCGCTGTCGCGCAACGACGTGTCACCGCGCCGCAAGACCATCCTGCTGATGCTGACCTTCGCGGCGATGCTGCCGTTGCTGATCGCGATGGTGAAACGCCCGGCCTTGTATAATGGCATCCGGCATTTCATCTTCGTGATACCGCCGATGACGGTGCTGGCCGGCGCCGCGTTCGCCTGGGGCATGGACTGGCTGCGCGTCAACCATCGCGGCGCCCAGGCCGCGGCCGTCGCCGTGTTCGCCTTCGGGCTCGCACTCCCGCTGGCGGAAATGATCCGGCTGCACCCCTACCAATACACCCATTTCAACTACATCGCTGGCACGGTGCGTCAGGCCGACGCGCTGTATATGCTGGACTATTGGGGGCTCGCGCTGAAGCAGGCGTCGGATGCGCTGAAAGAAGAGATTACCGAGCGTCAGGAACATCCGCCGGCGGGGCGCAAGTGGAAGGTCGCCGTATGCGGTCCGCAACGACCGGCGCAGGTCGCGCTCGGCCCCGACTTCACCATCGGCTGGGACAGCCACGCCGCCGATTTCGCGATGACGCTGGGGGAGTTCTACTGCAAGGGCCTAACCGCGCCGGTGATCGCCGAGATCAAGCGCGACGACGTGGTGTTCGCCCGTGTCTACGACATCCGCGGCAGCAGCATCTCCAGCCTGCTGGCGATCCCGGCGCCTTAGGGCGGCGGCGACGCCCGTGAGCGACAGAACGGATTGCTATAGCTCATTTTAATAGATATTATGAGCTATAGAAAGGCGTTCTATAGCTCATGAAATGGAACTGGGAACAGCCGGACTGGCCGGACTTTGTCTACGATCCGGCAGCGTTGCAGCCGCTGGAACGTGAGTTCCTGCTGCGATCCGGCGAGTTCATCGGCGCGTTCCGGCATATCGGTGCGGACCAGCAGGACATCCTGCGGATCGAGCTGATCGGCGACGAAGCCCTCAAGACCTCCGAAATCGAAGGCGAAATCCTCAACCGCGACAGCGTGCAGTCCTCGCTGCGCCATCAATTCGGGCTGGGCGCCGCCAGACCCGACATTCCGGCAGCCGAGCGCGGTATCGCCGAGATGATGGTGGACCTGTATCGCGGCTTCGCCGCCCCGCTCGGCCACCAGACATTGTTTGCATGGCATCGCATGCTGCTCGCGGGCGATCGGACAATCCAGGTGATTGGCGGCTATCGGACCCACGCCGATCCGATGCAGGTCGTATCCGGCCCGATCCAGCAGCGCAGCGTGCATTTCGAGGCGCCGCCCTCGGCGCGCGTGACCGGGGAAATGACGCATTTCATCGACTGGTTCAACCGCACCGCGCCCGACGGAATACAGCCGCTGCCCGCGCTGACGCGGGCCTCGATGGCGCATTTGTATTTCGTGTGCATTCATCCGTTCGAGGACGGCAACGGCCGCATCGGTCGCGCCATCGCCGAAAAATCACTGGCGCAGAATATCGGGCAGCCCAGCCTGATCGCGCTGGCCTATACGATCGAGCGCAAGCGAAAGAACTATTATGCCGCGCTCGAGCACGATAACAAGGATCTGGAGATCAACGGCTGGCTGAATTACTTCGCCGGCACCATCCTGCGGGCGCAAATCACCACCATCGGCCGCGTCGATTTCTACGTCGCCAAGGCCAGGTTCTATGAACGACACCGCGACCAGCTCAACGCCCGGCAAAGCAAGGTCATCGAGCGCCTGTTTCGGGAGGGAGTGGATGGCTTCAAGGGCGGCCTGAGCGCCGACAACTACATCACCATCACCGATACGTCGCGCGCGACAGCGACGCGGGATCTGCGGGACCTGGTCGAGCAAGGCGCTCTCAGCAAGACCGGCGAGTTGCGTTACACGCGCTACCGTCTCAAGCTGTGCTGAGCGCCGGCAGGTAGCGACGGCCGCCTCCGACGCCGGAAAGCATGACTGCCGCGCAAATACCCCCGCTTGCTAGCCGCCCAGGCACCGGACTAGGCTTGCCTCTAATCATGATAAACAATGAATGGGAGAACCAGATGTCGCCAGCCGAAGCCCACCTCAAGGAAGTGCCGTCCACCATGGCCGAGGCCGAATGGGAGCAGCGCGTCAATCTGGCCGCCGCCTATCGTCTGGTGGCCTATTACGGCTGGGACGATCTGGTGGACACCCACATCTCCGCCCGCGTCCCCGGCCCCGAGCATCACTTCCTGATCAACCCCTACGGGCTGATGTTCGACGAAATCACCGCCTCCAGCCTGGTCAAGGTCGACCTGCATGGCAACCAGCTCAGCGAGAGCGACTACAGCATCAATCCGGCCGGCTTCACCATCCATTCGGCGATCCACGAAGTGCGCGAGGACGCCGGTTGCGTGATGCATCTGCACACCCCGGACGGCACCGCCGTGGCCTCCTGCCTGGAAGGCCTGCAGCCGCTGAACCAGACCGCGCAGCTTGTCACCCACGATCTGGCCTATCATGATTATGAGGGCATCGCGCTGGACCATGACGAGCGCCCGCGGCTGCAGAAGGACATCGGCGACCACAACTTCATGCTGCTGCGCAACCACGGCACGCTGACGGTCGGCCGTTCCGTCGCCTCGGCCTTCGAGCGCATGTTCCATCTCGAACGCGCCTGCACCATGCAGGTGCGCACCCGCATGCTCGGCCCGGTCGCCTACCCGGTCGACCAGGCGGTGATCGACAAGAATACCCAGGTGGTGTCGAACCCCGACCGCGCCGAACTGCGCTCGACCCGGCTGGTCTGGCCGCCGCTGCTGCGCAAACTCGACCGCCTCGACCCCTCTTACAAGAACTGAGATTCTTGCTATAGTGAGGTCACACAACCTCTGCACTGAATCAAAACGCCGTCCAATTCCGGACGGCGTTTTCATGTTTTGGGATGTGATTGCATCGCGCGCCCGCATCACCGGATGTCGCACTGCTCTGCCAACTGGCGCCGCTTACGGGCGCATGAACATGAAGTCGGTCTCGGGATCGCAATTGTCGGCGACAAAGCGGAGCTCCGATTGCACGTCGGATACCGGCCGGGTTCCGAGATAGGTGCCGACCACCAGACCCAGCAAGGACCGGCAGACACTATCGGGATCGGCCCCGCTCGCATGAGCTTCGGCGATCGCCGCCGAAAAATGGCGTTTGGCGATTTCTGTTGCGGACATCGAAGCCTCCCTTTTTGTCGTTCTGTCAGGAAGGCGCGGCGTAGCCATTGATGTGCGTCAAGCAGGAAGCCGGTGTGGTGCTGTCATTCCGGGGCGGAAGCGGCGATAGCCGCGACCGAACCCGGAATCCCGAAAT
>NZ_JANXTC010000235.1:0-20479 GCF_025356345.1 Tardiphaga sp. | reverse complement strand
CGATCTTGCTGACTGGCTCGAAGACAAGGGCATGCAGCACGTGCGGGGAGCACCGTATCACCCCCAGACCCAGGGCAAGATCGAGCGCTGGCACCAGACTCTGAAGAGCCGCATTCTGCTGGAAAACTATTATTTACCCGGAGATCTCGAACGACAGATCGAAGCCTTCGTCGAGCATTACAATCACGCCCGCTATCATGAGAGCATCAACAACGTCACGCCAGCGGACGTCTACTACGGCAGAGCGGAGGCGGTCATCGCAGAACGCAGACGCATCAAACTCGCCACCATCGAAAACCGTCGCTTGCAGCACCGACTGCAAGCCGCTTAAACTTTAACCACTGATGAGCCAGAGCCTCTCTTCTCGAAACACCTGATCAGTCTCAAATTGCCTGACGACGAACACACATCTCTATTCGGCATAACTATTTGATCTCTGTCCTACGCCCCGAGGCTAAACTCTTCGGACTCAGATATCTCATGATCATTGGCACGGAGGCGCGGCGTATGAAATACTAGTTGCAGGCGGCAAAGAGCGCAGCAAAGCTCTCATAGGCGATTTCAGAGACAGTGAATTGACTGCTTTGTTGCGCCAGATTGATCAGTTGACAGAGAAAGCGGAAGAGATGTTGCGCTCGGAGCGAGACGAGGGCATCTTAAGGTCCAAGTAATCAATCCTAATAACTGAAACTGAATCCGAAGAACTATTTTGTAGGAGCATCCGGCTTTCGGAACTTTGGCGTTGCAGTATCGTCGTAGCCACTTCGGCTACTGTAGAACATTAGAGCCATCAAGCCGCAGCCAATGACTAAAGAAAAGGTAGTACCAAGCGTGAGCGCGATCCAGCCATGAATAGACATTTCAGCGCCCTCAGCGGAGGTCCAAGCCAGCATGCCCCATACGATTGCAAAAACTAGCATGGCAAAAAGTGTTGTGAGCAGTAAAGCTTGACCTAGTCCGAGTTTTTGTGATCCCTTGGTGTCGTTTTTAGTATCAACCATAGTCTTGCTCCTTCACCATTGTGTCTGAGACTTTCACCCAGCAAAATAGATTTGCGCTCGACATGCGTATACCTTGTGTCGATATTGTCGAGATGCGAGCTTGCATGCCTGGCACTATGACGGCCAGTTTCGAGTGAAAGCTGTCGCAACACTGCCCCACTAATTTGACCGATCTGTTTAGCTGCACCGCAATTAGATTACGGCAATTAGACCTTCTTGCTTCAAACGGCAGGAGGCGGGGGTGAAGACTGCGTAACTTTACGGGCGGGTTCGGCGCTTCGTTTTGATCGAGCAGATTAGCGATCGCGCTGCGACATAACGGCACGGTGCCTGTTGCGCCCGTCTACGGCCTAGGGTCTGTTGGGACTTAGGATTCCCATCCGGGGTTGGTTGTGATTCAAGCTGTGGATGGACCGGTTCGTTTTGACTGACGCCCTGGAGTGGGCCCCTCGGGGCAGACAGGTTGGCTTTCAGCAATTGACCGGGCGGCCGGGTTTTCAGAGGATGAAGGTCCATGGCAAAGCATCGAGCCCACAGCGTCGAGTTCAAGCGGCAAGTGTCACAGGAGTATCTGGGCGGCGAGACGCTGCACGGGCTCTCCAAGCGGCACGATGTCTCCCGTAACCTGATCCGGATTTGGGTCGACAAGTTTCAGGCAGGTGCACTCGATGAGGACGTCGCTTCCGCCGATCTGCTCGGGACATACGAAGCACGAATCGTCGCGCTCGAGCGTTTGGTTGGCAAGCAGGCTCTCGAACTAGAGTTTCTAAAGGGGGTTCTGCAGCCAAGACCACGTCCGAGAAGCGAGACCATATCCGTAACTGTAGGCACCGCGGCATCAGCCTTTCCGAAGGGTGCAAACTGATGGGAGTCGCTCGTTCCACTTTCTACGACGAACCGATCTGTGCCGCCGACGACACCGCCATCGTTGCAACAATGGCTGCAATCTGTGACGGCGGATTCAACCGGTCGTCGCAACGTGTTGTTTGTCGATCTGCGCGAGGCATTGGTCAAGCGCCTCAGCCGGTGTTTTCCAACCCAGCGTCTTTCGCGGTCTGCCATTGAGCGTGGCGGCGACCGCCGCAAGCGTATCGGCGCTATGCGTGCTGAGATCGGTGCCTTTGGGAAAGTACTGGCGCAGCAACCCGTTGGTGTTCTCATTGGTGCCACGTTGCCAAGGGCTTTGCGGATCGCAGAAGTAGACCTCGACACCAGCGTCAATCTTCAGACGCGCATGCTGCGCCATCTCCGCTCCTTGATCCCAGGTCAGTGAGCGGCGCAGTTCTGCCGGCAAGGTAGTGATGGTGCGTGTGATCGCGCCCCGAACCGCCTCGGCGCCGTGTCCGGCCAGCGCCGGCCCATTCTTGACGCCCGGCCCGGCACCGTGACCTTCCATGCGCGGTAGATGCAGTAGCATCGTAAAGCGCGTGGAGCGTTCGACCAGTGTGCCGATCGCCGAGCTCCCGAGCCCAAGGATGAGATCGCCTTCCCAGTGCCCGGGTACGGCCCGATCGTGGGCTTCTGCAGGACGCTCGCTGATCATGATCTCGGACGACACGAAGCCTTTGCCGCGCTGGCCGGCACGCGCCCGCGGCACGCGTAGAGCCCGTCCGCTGCGTAGGCAGGCGGTGAGGTCACGGCGCAAGGCGCCGCGGCCTTGCACGAATAGCGCCTGATATATGGCTTCGTGACTGATGCGCATGCTTTCATCATATGGAAAGTCGATGGGTAGACGCTTGGCAATCTGCTCCGGACTCCATGCCTTTGACCAGCGCCGGTTCTGACGCGGTCCATATCGCCGCCCCTTCCAGCATACCGTCGGACCGGAGATGGACGCGCCGCCATGTTTCGCAACGGCCCCGTTCAACCGCTCCTCAACCCAGCGGCTCAGCGCGCTGTTGGCCACAAGCTGGGCGATCTTAGGACGGCGGCCCACACGTTCGGCATGCCACTGGGCCGTCGTCGCACGATATTCGAAATTGCCACTACGGGTCGCGGCGTTGCGCCGGATCTCCCGGGATACCGTCGAGGCTGCTCGACTGAGCCGGCGTGCGATCTCGCACACGCCATGTCCTTGGACCAGTAACAACGCGATTTCCTCACGTTCCGCCAATGACAGATATCTACCTGACAAAGGCTTTGCCGAACGCCTGAACTCCGCTGGTGGCATACCGCCCGCCTCCCGAAACCAACGACT
Organism: Tardiphaga sp.; assembly: GCF_025356345.1. GTDB lineage: Bacteria > Pseudomonadota > Alphaproteobacteria > Rhizobiales > Xanthobacteraceae > Tardiphaga. Next base: position 17,281 of record NZ_JANXTC010000235.1, on the reverse strand, counting down.
GCCAACCGGTTGTGACGCTCCAGCCTTCACCGCTGCTGCCTCGCTGCTCATGCCGGCAGCAACATACTCCCAGAACATCTCACGCTCATACCGATTGGCGACCGGTGGCCTCCCTGGCGACCGCAGTGATGACCGTGTGCACCGGTCCGAACGTCGCTTCTTGATATCCATCGTCCACCTCCATTTTGAAGTGTTGCGACGACCGGTTGAATCCGCCCAATACGCTGCCAAGATCTACCGCGACTACCTGGCCGAGCACTCCATCAAAGGATCCATGAGTCGGCGAGGAAATCCGTACGACAACGCCAAGGCCGAAAGCTTCATGAAGACGCTGAAGGTTGAGGGCGTTTATCCAATGGCGTTCGAGACCGTCGCCGACGTTGTCGAGAATCTTCCCAAATTCATTGACAACGTCTACAACGCTCGAAGGTTACACTCAGCTTTGGGCTACATCAGCCCCGCGCAATTTGAGAAGCAACACGCCCGGCAGACGGTCAATCCAGCGGCCTGAACCTGTCCACCCCGAGGGGCCCACTCCACCCAATGGGCAAAGATGGAGCCGCTTTGTCTCGGCAAGCCGAGCGACCCCGGCCGCAGCGGCAAGGACAACCGACTTTTTGTCGAGGCCGTGCTGTGGATCGCGCGAACGGGCCGCCCCTGGCGGGATCTGCCGCCCTCGTTCGGCCACTGGAACAGCGTGTTCACCTGCTTCCGCGACTGGGTGAAGGCGGATATCTGGAAGCGGCTGTTCGACGCGGTCTCCGGCGACCCCGACATGGAGTACACCATGGTCGACGCCACCATCGTCAAGGTCCACCGTCACGGTCAGGTCGCAAAGGGGGACGCAAAATCAAGCGATCGGCCGTTCGAAAGGCGGCATGACCACTAAAATCTTGGCCCTCACCGATGCACTCGGTAATCTCGTGCGCTTTGTGCTTCTACCGGGACAGCGCTTCGACACCGTGGGCGTGCCGACGCTCATCGACGCATTGGCCTTTGACGCGCTCATCGCCGACAAGGCGTTCGACAGCAACGCCATCATCGCCGATCTCGACGCGCGCGGCGCCAAAGCCGTCATCTCCCAGCATTCGCGAAGTGCAATGCCTCTCGCCATTGATGAGGAGATGTATAAATGGCGACATCTCATCGAGAACTTCTTCGGCAAACTGAAGGAATTCAAACGGATCGCCATGCGCGCAGACAAGACCGACCAGAGCTTCGCTTCTATGATCCATCTGGTCGCAGCCGTGATAAACTCTCGATGAATCCCAACAGACCCTAGTCGGGCTTCCGGGCGGAGGCACCGTTCCCCTCGGCGAGGTCGCCGTGATCAAGCTGACGCGTGGACCGACGTCGATTCGGACCGAAAACGGCCAGCTCGCGGTCTACATTTTCGTCGATATCCGTGACGGCGATCTCGGCGGCTACGTCGCCGACGCCAAGGCGGCCGTGGCCGCCAGCGTGCAGTTTCCGCCCGGAAACTACCTCGTCTGGAGCGGCCAGTTTGAATATCTCGAACGAGCGACCGCGCGGCTGAAGATCGTCGTGCCCGCCACGCTGCTGATCATCTTCCTCCTGTTGTATTTGAACTTCCGACGCCTGACCGAAACGCTGATCGTGATGCTGTCGCTGCCGTTCGCCCTTGTCGGCGGACTGTGGCTGATGTGGTGGCTCGGCTTCAATTTTTCGGTCGCGGTGGCTGTCGGCTTCATCGCTCTGGCCGGCGTCGCCGCTGAGACCGGCGTCATCATGCTGATCTATCTCGATCACGCGATGAAGGAGATCCAGGCCGCCCGGGCGGCGGAGGACAGGCCGTTCACGCGTTCCGACCTGAACGCGGCGATCATGCTGGGCGCGGTTGAGCGGGTCCGCCCGAAGATGATGACCGTCGTGGCCATCATGGCCGGTCTGATCCCGATCCTCTGGAGCACCGGCACCGGGTCGGAGGTCATGCAGCGCATCGCGGTGCCGATGATCGGCGGTATGATCTCGTCGACGATCCTGACGCTCATCGTGATTCCGGCCGTCTACGCGCTGATCAAGGGATTTGCGCTTTCCGGCGGACCGGGGGATGAGGTTCCGGAGGCGCTGCGAGACGGCGCCAGCCGCGTGGACGAGTTGCATCGCCCGCGGGCCGCGAAATGATGCTCGAGCCCTCCGGTGCCGGAAAAAGTTCTTGGTCGGCCAAGCAAGGTATTGAAGTCATCTTCAGCTGAAACGAGGCCAATTCCAACCGGATCGCGCCGAATATAACGGCCGCGCACCCTGGTCGAGAATCTGGCTAGTCGATAAGCGCGGGGAGCAACTTGCCTTCGGTGACAAAATGCGACCTAAGCCGCCTGCGATGCGTGCGTGATCTATTGGCAGAGCCCAGTCCTCGGCGTCCTTCCGGCGGACGAAAGTCTCGTTGACGTGTTTTACGTTACGCCGGACCTAGGCACGCCACCAACCTGACTTTAATCTGCTAGGGGTAGCCACGCGTGTGCGCTGAGGCGTCGAAAAGCCGAAAAAAACGTCGTGTCATGGCGTAAGATAGAGTGCACACGACGCGATCTAATGATTTGAATGTATTCGAAAAATGAAGATAAATCAATCACATAGATTTTCCGTGGCGCCGATGATGGACTGGACTGACCGTCACTGCCGCGTGTTTCACCGGCTGATGACGCGGCGGGCGCTGCTGTACACGGAAATGCTGACGACGGGGGCCATCATCCATGGCGATCGGCAGCGGCTGCTGGGCTATGATGCCAGCGAACATCCGGTGGCGTTGCAGCTCGGCGGCTCGGATCCCCAGGCTCTCGCCGAAGCCGCCAAAATCGGCGCCGATTTTGGCTATGACGAAATCAATATCAATGTCGGCTGTCCTTCCGACCGTGTGAAGGATGGTCGTTTCGGCGCCTGCCTGATGGCCGAGCCGGAACTGGTCGCCGAAGGCGTCGCCGCGATGAAGCGCGCGGTCTCCGTACCGGTCACCGTGAAATGCCGGATCGGTATCGACGACCAGGACCCGGAACTGGCGCTGGACGCGCTGGCGCGCGCCGTGGTCGAAGCCGGCGCCGACGCGCTGATCGTGCACGCCCGCAAGGCCTGGCTGAACGGCCTGTCGCCGAAAGAGAACCGCAACATTCCGCCGCTGGATTATGACCGCGTCTACCGGCTGAAGGCGGCGATGCCGGACGTCCCGGTGATCATCAATGGCGGCATCCCTGGTGTTGCGGAAGCGGTCGCACATCTGGCGCATGTCGATGGCGCGATGCTGGGCCGCGCGGCCTATCAGGAGCCGTGGCGGCTGCTCGCTGTCGATCCCGAGATTTTTGGCGAGCCGGCGCCCTATGCCAATATGAAGGACGTGTTCGAGGCGATGATGCCGTATATGTCCGATCAGCTGGCGCTGGGTGTCCGGCTGCATTCGATGACGCGGCATTTCGTCGGCGCATTCCACGGCGTGCGCGGGGCCCGTGCGTTCCGGCGCTATCTCGCCGAGAATGGCACCCGGCACGGCGCCGGCATCGAGGTGCTGCGCGAGGCGATCGCGCTGGTCGAGACCGAGGTCGAGGAATCGGTGGCAGCGGAGGCGTCAGGGATAGCCGCGTAGCATCAGCCGGTCGGCGCGCACTTCCCAGCTTTCCAGCCGGTCGAGAAAGCTCATGCCGAGCAAATTCGTTTTCATCTGCCCGCGCGGCACTACCAGCGCCGGCACCGAGCGCTCCACCAGTTTGCCAACCGCCAGACGGTCCAGCGTCAGCCGCGCCGCCTTGGTGTGGCCGGCGGCGGTTTCGACCTCGACGTCATAGACCAGCAATTCCAGCGGCAGCCCGGCGGCCTTGGCGGTTTCATAGGTCAGCACCACCGAGGTCGCGCCGGTATCGATCACCATCGGCGCATTGACGCCGTTGATCCTGGCCTGCAGGCCGAATTCGCCGCTCTGGCCGCGTTCGACGGCGACGGCGCGCGGCACGGCAGCGGGCGTCCTGCGCAACAATTCGGTGACGATGGTGCCGGCCTTGGCGATCTGCGTCGGGTCGCCATAGGCAAAAGCGGCGCCCGCCGTGGCGGCCACCAGCACGACCAGCAACAGCAGCCGGCTCATGGCGCACCTGTCAGGAAGTCGCGGCCTTTTTCGTCGGCGCGTAAATGGAGGAGGGTTGCAGGCCGGCCGCGGCCATCCGCGCGTCCAGCGAAGCCATTATCTCGAGCCGCTCCGCGCCCGGCATGCCATGCCAGCGCGCGATCTCCGGCAGCGTTCGCCCGCAGCCGAGGCAGAGCTTGGTGGAGGGGGCGATGATGCAGACTGCGATGCACGGCGATTCTTTGCTCATGGGTAGACAATGATGCGGTTCGGGCCGCCTTCGCAAGCGGTCCGTTACAGTCCAGTTCCCGCGCTCATGATGGGCTTGTTGCGCGGGCGCCGGCGTTCGTCGGCGGTGCTGCTTTCGTAGCTGGGCGACAGCGGCGGGGCTTCCTCGGCCATCGGTGCCAGCGCCGACATCACCCGTTCCGGCGGGAAGGTGATGATGACCTCGGTGCCGATCCGCAGCTTCGATTTCAGCGTGAAGGTGCCGCCATGCATGTCGATCAGGCTCTTGGCGATCGGCAGGCCGAGCCCGGCGCCCTGTTCTGCCGATTTGATCGAGTTCGAGCCTTGGCCGAACGAAGCCAGCACGATCGGGATCTCGTCCTCGGCGATACCGGAACCGGTGTCCTTGCAGCTCAGATACTGCCCGCCGGAGGCGGTCCATCCGACCTTGAGCCAGATCTCGCCGCCCTGCGGCGTGAACTTGATCGAATTCGACAGCAGATTGAGCACGATCTGGCGGCAGGCGCGCTCGTCGCCCCAGATTCGCGGCATGCCGTGTTCGAACACTTCGTGAATGGTGATGCCGCGGCTGGAGGCGCGCAGCTTCAGCAGATGATGGCAATCCGCCACCACATGGACCAGCGACACCGCTTCCTCGTTGAGCTCATAGCGACCAGCTTCGATCCGCGACAGGTCGAGAATCTCGTTGATCAGATTGAGCAGATGCACGCCGGAATTGTGGATGTCGGCGGAGTAGTCCTTGTAGACCGGCACCGCGTGGGCGCCAAAGATCTCGCTCTTCATCACTTCGGAAAATCCGAGGATGGCGTTCAGCGGCGTGCGCAGTTCGTGGCTCATCTGGGCGAGGAAGCGCGATTTGGCGACATTGGCGGCTTCGGCGCGATGGCGGGCCTCATCGGAGATCGCCTTGGCCTGTTCGAGTTCGCCGATCAGCGCGTCCTTTTCGGCGCGTGCTTCGAGCGTCGCCAGCGTGGTCGAGTGCAGCCGGTGCGCCAGCAGCGCAAAATAGCCTTCGGCGGCCACGGCGAGCAACGCCAGCACGTAATTGTCGAAGGTGCCGCGCAGGATGAAGTTCAGCGCCACCCCCATGGTCACCGGAGCGGTCGCCGCGAAGGCCGCGATCGGCAGGCTGGCCGCCAGCATGCTGGAGACCGCGACCACCAGCAGCATCAGGAACATCATCAGCGAATTCGAGACGATGTCGCTGCCGGTCGGATGCACCAGGATCACGGTCCAGCACAGGCCGTACAGCAGATCGAGCACGATGAAGCGAATCCGCCATTTGCGGGTTCGGTTCGGGGTCGGGGGCTCGTTCAGATAGCGGTTGCAGGTGCGCAGTACGACCGCGTGAATGCACAGCATCGCGCAGGACCAGATCGCCGCCGGCAGCGGTTGCATCCAGAAGCCGAACAGCAGGCCGGTGCCGATCACCAGCAGCGTGACCACCAGCGAGGCGGACAGGCGGGTCTGGGCGTATTGGCGGAGCAATTCGCGGTCGAAGGCCGGGCGGGTGCCCGAGGTTGAGGTTAACCGGTCGCGCGCCTCACGGACCCGCTGCGCTGCGACTCGGCGATTGCGCGCCGGGGCAACGACCGGAGGTTCAGCCGGCAAATGCACGACTTCTGGCCTATCGGCGGGCTTACTCATCACACTTACACAAATCCTGTACGCGCCGGCGCGCGCTTTTTACGCATCCTATCTGTGCCGCTAAATCCTTAAGAGGTGCCTTAAAAAATCAGATATTCCGGTTAATCCACTATTAAATCGAAGCACCGGAGCGGCGGCGTGACACGGGCCGCTCCGGTATTATTTTGCTCTTTCAGCTGGTTCAGCGCTGCAGGCGCGCCAGCAGGGCCGAGGTGTCCCAGCGCTTGCCGCCCATCGTCTCGACTTCCGAATAGAACGCGTCGACCACGGCGGTCACCGGCAGGCTCGCGCCGTTGCGGCGGGCCTCGGCGAGGCAGATCGACAGGTCCTTGCGCATCCATTCGACCGCGAAACCGAAATCGAACTTGCCGTCGTTCATCGTCTTGTGTCGGTTTTCCATCTGCCAGGACTGCGCGGCTCCCTTGGAGATCACCTCGATCACGGCATTGACGTCGAGCCCCGCCTTCTTGGCGAAGTGGATGCCCTCCGACAGCGCTTCGACCAGCCCGGCGATGCAGATCTGGTTGACCATCTTGGTGAGCTGGCCTGAGCCGGCCGGCCCCAGCAGCTTCTGCATCTTGGCGTAGGATTCGATGACCGGCGCGACCCGGGCATAGGCAGAATCGGTGCCGCCGCACATCACGGTGAGGGCGCCATTCTCGGCGCCGGCCTGGCCGCCCGACACCGGGGCGTCAATGAAATGAAAACCCAGTCTGGTGGCTTCGGCATCGAGCTCGCGGGCGACTTCGGCGGAGGCCGTGGTGTGATCGACGAAAACCGCGCCCTTGGCGATGCCGGCGAAGGCGCCGTTCTGGCCTGTCGTCACGGAGCGCAAATCGTCGTCATTGCCGACGCAGGCCATCACGAATTCCTGGCCCTCGGCAGCCGCCTGCGGCGTTGGCGCCGTCTTGCCGCCGAACTTGTCCGCCCATGCCTTGGCCTTGGCCGGGTTGCGGTTGAACACCGTCACCTCATGCTTGCCCTTGGCGGCGAGGTGGCCGGCCATCGGAAAACCCATGACGCCGAGACCGATGAAAGCAATTTTGGCCATATCCATACCCTTTGGAGTTGTCGGCTTGCGTGCCGAACGTGCTGTATTGGAGAGGTGAGGCGCCCGTGCCGGGCGGCTGCGGGAGAATTCGGCGCAGCATAAAGGCTGATACGGTCGAGGCAAGGTCGGGCACCTCGATCGGCGCCCCCGGCGCTAGAAATGGCATTTCGAGCTTCGGGTTTTCCTCAAATGCGGTATCGGGCTTGGCACTGACCAAAGCATCCTCGATGCAAAATTGCCCCTGTACTCGGCTTCGAATAGCTCTATGTCTCCGGTCTCAATCCAGCCGGCCGGGAGATATCCAGTGAGCGTTTCAAAGCAGCAAGTTCTTGACGGTCTGGCCAAGGTCAATTCGCCGCGCGGCGTCCCGTTGCTGCATGCCAACGTGTTATCCGAAATCTCGGTATCCGACGGTAAGGTGTTGTTTTCGATCAATGTTGAGGCCAGTGAGGCCCGCGCTTGGGAAGGTGTCCGGGCGCAGGCCGAAGCCGCGGTACGGGCGATTCCGGGCGTCACCGGGGCGATGGTGGCGCTGACCGCGGAGCGCAAGGCGGGCGTCGCACCGGCGCCGGCAACCGCGGGCCACGCCGGCCACAGCCATGGCGTGCAGCCGGTCTCGGCGCATCGTCCGCCGGCCAATCCGGCGGGGTCGCCGATGTCGCGGCAGGCCGAAATCCCCGGCGTCACCGCGGTGATCGCGGTAGCCTCCGGCAAGGGCGGCGTTGGCAAATCCACCACGTCGCTGAATCTGGCGCTGGCCCTGCGCGATCTCGGGCTGCGCGTCGGACTGCTCGATGCCGACATCTACGGCCCGTCGGTGCCGCGCCTGACCGGCATCCGCGACAAGCCGACGCTCGACGACAACAAGAAGATGATTCCGATCGCCAAGTTCGGGCTGTCGATCATGTCGATCGGGTTCCTGGTCGAGGAGGAGACCGCGATGATCTGGCGCGGGCCGATGGTGATGTCGGCGATTACCCAGATGCTGCGCGACGTCGCCTGGGGCACGCTCGACGTCCTCGTCGTCGACATGCCACCCGGCACCGGCGACGCCCAGTTGACGCTGGCGCAGAATGTCCCGCTGAAGGGGGCGGTGATCGTGTCGACGCCGCAGGACCTGGCCCTGATCGATGCCCGCCGCGGGCTGGCGATGTTCAGCAAGGTCAACGTGCCGGTGCTCGGCATCATCGAGAACATGAGCTATTTCCAGTGCCCGGAATGCGGCACGCGGTCGGATATTTTTGGCCATGGCGGCGCTCGCCACGAGGCCGAACGGCTCGGCGTGCCTTTTCTCGGCGAGGTGCCGCTGCACATGTCGATCCGGGCGATGTCCGACGCTGGAACGCCGGTGGTGGCGAGCGAGCCGGATGGTCCGCATGCGGCGATCTATCGGGCGATCGCGGCCCTGGTCCGTGACCAGCTACCAGGCATCGTCGCCGCCGCCTGAGGGATGGTGGCTCCAACCACAATCGCCGTATAGAACTTTCGTTTAATTGGCCGCGCCAAGCGGTTCGCCGTGTTTTCCGCGGCCGAATTTCCGTGTAAGAAAGTCATGCACCAGAGCGTCTTCGGTTGAATCGGTTACGCGTCATCCGTTGAACATGCTCCAGGAATCCAGGGAAACGCCCGCAACAAGGAGAGCTCGAATGAAGCGTCGTGAATTTTTGAAGGTCTCAACGGCAGGCGCCGCGGTGGCCGCTGTTGCCTCTCCGGCGATCGCCCAGTCGACGCCTGAAATCAAGTGGCGGCTCGCTTCGAGCTTTCCGAAGTCGCTCGATACCATCTATGGCGGCGCCGAGCATATGGCGAAGCAGGTCGCCGAGATGACCGACAACAAGTTTCAGATTCAGGTGTTCGCGGCCGGCGAACTGGTGCCCGGGCTGCAGGCGCTGGACGCGGTTTCCAACGGCACCGTCGAGATGTGTCACACCGTCTCTTATTACTATGTCGGCAAGGATCCGACCTTCGCGATCTACGCCTCGGTGCCGTTCGGCCTCAACGCCCGCCAGCAGAATTCCTGGTGGTATCAGGGCGGCGGCATGGAGCTTGGCAATGAGTTCTTCAAGAAGTTCGGTGTGATTGGTCATCCCTGCGGCAACACCGGCACCCAGATGGGCGGCTGGTTCCGTAAGGAAATCAAGACCGTCGCGGATCTGTCTGGTCTGAAGATGCGTATCGGCGGCATTGCCGGCCAGGTACTGCAGAAGGTCGGCGTGGTGCCGCAGCAGCTTGCCGGCGGCGACATCTATCCGTCGCTGGAAAAAGGCACCATCGATGCGGCCGAATGGGTCGGTCCCTATGACGACCAGAAGCTCGGCTTCCAGAAAGTCGCCAAATATTATTATTATCCTGGCTTCTGGGAAGGCGGCCCGATGGTCCATGCCTTCACCAATCTGGACAAGTTCAATTCGTTGCCGAAGAACTACCAAACAATTCTGGCCAACGCCTGCACCAATGCCAATACCTGGATGGCGGCCCGCTATGACATGCAGAACCCGGGTGCGTTGAAGCAGTTGGTGGCTGGCGGCACCCAACTGCGTCCGTTCACCAACGAGGTGCTCGACGCCTGCCTGAAGGCGACCAATGAGCTGTGGGGTGAGATCTCCGCGAAGAACGCCGACTTCAAGAAATCGATCGATGCGATGCAGGCCTACCGTTCGGATGAATATCTGTGGTGGCAGGTCGCCGAATACACCTTTGACAGTTTCATGATCCGCTCCCGCACCCGCGGCTGATCGAGCAAGCCACCATCGTGAAACGCCCGGCCTTCGCGAGAGGGCCGGGTTTTTGTTGAGCGGTAGTGGTTGAAGATGCCGGCTTTTGCGAGTGAGGTTTAGTTTGCGTGGATGAAATCCGATCCACCGGATTAGAGTGTATCAGTTGGTGATGTGCGCGGTCACGAGGGCCTGGTTAAACATGGCGTTCAAAGCCGTCGTGATATCGGCAGGCGTGTTGGCCGTGAAGAAGAAATTTGGCGAGGCACAGGCCTGCAGCGTCGCCGGGATATTAGGAATGATCGCATTCACCGCGTAATCCTCGTTGTTAGCGAAGCTCGTCGGATTCTGGATTGTCTGGTACGGGATGTAGAGTATCGCGACGACGATGCCGCGGTTTTTCAACGATGCACACAGTGTCGAGTTCATCACCGTCGCATTGTTGTTGCCGCTCCAGCCGCCGCCCCACTGCGTCTGGTTGTTCTGCGCTCCATCGGTTACCAGGAAGACGTAGGGCAGGGTGTTATTCCACGCGGTCCCGGTGCCGACGCTGGAGATCAGCGTGTTCATGGCGGGCAGCACGTTTTCGAAATGGGTGCCGCCCGAGCCAAGGTTGGAATTGACGCCGGTATCCAGCAAGGAGGCCAGATTTGCCGCAGCGTAATTGATCGTGCCGGCATTGCTCGGCGATCCGTTGATGCTGCTGGTCAGCGCGAAATACGTATAAAGATTCTGGATGAAGGGATACAACCCGACGCGATACTGATTGGCGATCTTGGCGCTGGCATTGGCCGTGACCAGCAATTGCGAAACGGCATAGCCGACGGCGTCGGCGCGCAGCTGGATGCAGGCACCGGTGCCAGGCGAGGCGCAGTTCGAAACCGCCGTATTGCCTGAATTCCCGGCAGTGCGCGACAGCGAATAGCCCATACAATAATTATTGGTATTGTATTTCTGTGTCGAGTTGCTGCAAGCCCCGGCATTGGTGAAATGGCAGGCGAAGGTGCAGCCATTTGGATACTGCGAATAATTGTCTGGATTGATGGCGGCGAGCCGGGTCTGCTCGCTGTTGGTGGAGGGCAGGCCCATCGATCCCGATACGTCGAGCATCAAATAGAAGTCGAGATAGCCGGGCAGCGTTGCCTCTGATACCGAAGTGCTGTTCACCGTCAGCGTAGGGTATCCAACCAATTTCATGAAGGTTGTCGTTACGCTGGCACTGAACTGCACGGTTGATGTGAGCTGCAATCCGACTTTTGTCACGGTGGTGGTCGTGAGCAAATTATTATAGCCGGTTAATCCGCTGATATTACCGTTGAAGATCGCCAGAGCATCGGTTCGCGCCACTGCAACGACGCCGTCGGCTGACATCCCGGTTGCCGCGATATAGCCCGGGGATTTGCTCGCCACCGCGCCGACACTCGCTGCGTCCGCCGCTGCCTGCAGCTTGCCGCGCATCCGCATGGCCTGCGCATAATCGACCGCGCAGCCGATCGATATGATGAGCGGAACGCAGGCGATCGCAAATATAACAGCGATCGAGCCACTCTTGTTGTTGTTAAACGGGAGCGCAACAACCGCCACTCGCTGCAACACGCGCGACCAAGTCATCTTCAGATTGTCCGTCGATTAAAGCTGCTTCTTAATCGTAGTTCCTATTTTAGCGGCGCAATCGTTAAGACAAAGGTTGAATGCGCCAGTATCGGTCGACGGTATCATTGTCGACGGCTGATCCAATAAGGTGCGCTCAGCCTGCGATGTTGATAGTGGTATAATTGAACGTGGCTTCGCGGTACAAAGCAGGTCATGCTTGCATTCGCGCTCTGGAATTTTCGATCGATGTCGGACCAGCGTGGGTATAATACTGCGCGCGTTCACGAAAGCCTGTCGTCATGGCAGGCCTACGAATCCGCTAGATGTTTTCCGAAGGAACCCCGATGACCGAATCAGAAATAGAAGACGCAGCCGGACGGCTGGTTCAGGCGCGACGCACCGGCGTGTTGATCGACGCGCTGCCCATCGTGCCCGCATCGGTTGCCAAAGCGCATGCGGTGCAGGATCGCGTGGCGGCATTGCTGGGCGAGGCCATCGGCGGCTTCAAGGCCGGTGCGCCGCCGGACGGTGAGCCGACCCGCGGTCTGATTTATGAGCGCACCATTCGGTCCAGTCCGGCGCGGATGTCGCCGGCCGAGGTGCCGCATCTCGGGGTGGAGGGCGAGATCGCGTTCCGCTTTACGCGCGACCTGCCGGCAACCGGCGCACCTTACACGCGCGAGGAGGTCGCCTTGGCGGTGACCGTGCTGCCGGCCATCGAGATCGTGTCGGGCCGGTATAGCAACCCCCGCGGTCGCCCCAATCTGGAGCAATTGGCGGATTGCACCATTAATGGTGGGCTGGTGTTCGGGCCGGAGACGGCGGACTGGTCGCATCTCGATCTGCCCAACCTTCGGATCACGATGCTGGTGAATGGCGCGACCGTGCATCACAAGCAGGGCGGCCATCCGACCGGTGACCCGCTAGGGGCCGCTGTGGCGCTGGCCAATATGTTGTCAGATGGCGTGAAAGCAGGTCATATCGTCACCACCGGAAGCTGGACCGGGATGGATTTCCTCAAGCCCGGCGACCGCTGCGTGGTCCGCTTCGAGGCGCTCGGCGAGGCCGAGGTCGTTTTCGAGTAGCGTCGGCCGGCTGCGATGTCAGCTCTTCTTGGTCGTCTCTGAGACCAGTCCGGATGCTTCGCTCGCCGGGCGGTGTTCGATCCAATCGGCCAGGGCTGGCAACAGGCCCTGGGCCGGTTTGGCCCCCGGCCGCGCGAAGCGGCCGGCGCGGGCTGGCCGGGGACGCAGTCGTGCCAGCGTCTGCGCATGGCACACCGCCGCCGAGAGCGGATCGATGACCGGCACCGAAATCCGATCGGCAACGCGCTCTGCCAGTCCGGTCAGCGGCGCGCCGGCGAGAATGATGACGTCGGCGCCGTCTTCCTTCACGGCCCGCTCGGCGAGCGCGACAAGTTCACCCTCGAGTTCGTCTTGGACGGTCGCCACCGACTGGAAGCTGACATCTGGCACGCGGATGCCGCTGCATCGCGCCTCGAGGCCGGCCAATGCCACCGCGTCTTCATACCAGGACACCAGCGTCCTCGAAAAGGTCAGGATCGAAAATCGCTTGCCCAGCATGCAGGCGGTGAGAATGGAGGATTCCGCCATCGCTGTGATTGGCACTTCGAACAATTCGCGGGCGCCGATCAGTCCGGGGTCGCCGAACGCCGCGATGATGATCGCGTCGACGCCGTGATGATGTTCCGCGATCATTTCCAGCGTGATCGTGCCGGAGATCACCGCCTCGGCGCGGCTGGCAATATAGGGCATCCCCCGCGTCGCCGTGATCGCGACCAGCTCGACGTCGGGCGCCAGCACCCGCGCCGCCGTCCGTATCATGCGATCGGTCATGTCGGCGGAGGTGTTGGGATTGATCAGGAGAAGTTTCATGACGCAGCTTTCAGGTCGGGATCCGCCGGAGTGATTTGAACGCCGCCGAAAGGCGGGGAATGATCATGAAGACGATCTTGAACAAGCCGAGCAAGAACGCCGGTAGGAACCGACCCACGACCCAACGGCAATCCCGCCTGAAGGATCACCAGAGTAAAATGACGACTCTTCGAATCGTCATTTTACTCTGGTTTCTGGTTGAGCATGATCCTTTCCGAAGCCGCGATCCACGTTTCGGGGCATGCTCTCACGCGGCGGCGTCCCTGGTCTTCTCCACCTTCGCAGGTCCGCGATGACGGCTATGGCCGCTGCGAGGACCAGCGCGCAAAGTGCTGCCTTCGATATCGTCTCCATGCTCCCCTCGATCAGCATGGCGTGGGCCACACTTCCGACGACAATGACGATGGCGAGCAGCAGATGGGCGATGCGCCAGGTTCGCAGCCGCAGCCCCAGTCGCCGCCGGAGTGCAGCCAGAAGCGCCACGGCAAAGATGGCCCACATGGCGACCACGCCCCAGGGTGAGAACGGCGTGGGCGACGAGAACAGCAGGGCGTCGATCATGTCCGGCGGGCTGGTGATCCAGAGGCCTGCGACGTGGATCATCACCGCGACCACCAATATGCCTCCGACCCAGCGATGGGTACGCCGCCCCGTATGGGCAGATAGTCCCGGCAGATCACCGCGAATGAGCAGGGGCTGAAACAGCAAGGCACCCAGCGCGACAATTCCGGCAAACCCGGCCAGGATGTAGACCGGACCGCGCCATGTGAGCAGGGGGCTCGCCATGGCCGCGGCGATCGGAATGCATATGGCGGCTGCCAGGACCGCCCAGGTCAAGACTACGCGAGCCGGATTCCATCGCTTCGCTTGCAATTCGGTCAGGCCGGCTGCAGCACGAAGTGCGCCTCCAGGCTGGTCTCCTTTGCGCTGCGCAGCACAGGGCGCAGGAAGACGGTTTTGAAGTCGCCGCTGTCATACGCCAGATGACCGTGCGGCTGGCCGAAGATGGGAATGATCTGCGGCATATCGAGACGGAACACGCCGTTCTTGTCGGTCAGCGTGGCTCCGTGGCTGTGCGGCTCATGCTCCTGCCCTTCGGTTGTGTGCGCCCAGATCTGGATGCGCTGCCCGGCGAGCGGAGCGCCGTCGCCGGCGCGGCGGACGGTGCCACTCATCCAGAAACCGCCCTTGCCGATCCGTTCCACGGTCGGCGCGCCCTTGATGTAGTTGTTGGATCCGCCCGACATCGACGGCGTCGGCGCGAGGCCTTCCGCGCGTGCGGGCAGCAGCAGGCCGGAAACCCCTGTTGCCAGCACGGCCCCGCCGGCGGCGAGAAGTTTGCGGCGGTTCAGGACGGCGATCGTCATGGAATGGCTCCTCGCGGGTTTGCCCTGAGACCTTACAGTACCGAGCGCGAAACGCCCAGTTCACGGAGGCGAGGAGCGCAACAGGCGCAATAACAGTGTTGTGAATGGGCATGCACACGCATGTTGATCTGCGGGATGTCGATCCTGATGCTGAGCAGGTCAACTCTCTCCGACGACGACCGGCGTCGCGATCAGATCCGAAACCGCCCCGCTGCATGACGGGCCTTCAGCCCCGGCGTGCGATACGTCATCGGCCAATTGGTTGCTGCGGGTGAACTGAGTTGGACCGGCATGGCCGCCCCATCGGGTCGACGCCGCGACCCGGCCATGAGCGCCGGGCCGCAGCTGTCTCAAGGGCCGGTCGCGACGGCGTCAGACGCAGCGGCGCACCCGCACGCCATTGACCCAGACGGTGCGGCAGACGGCAGCCGGTCGGCGCACGACAACCGCGCCGCGATAACCGGCACAACCGGCACGATAGACGCCGCGGGCACAGACGACCGCATTGGCATCGGTTGACTCGACGATCATCGTCGCAGCAAAGGCCATGACGGCCGCTGCAATCAGCAGAAATGCTCGCATGTTAATATCCCTTTTGGTTATGGTTGATAGTTCGACGTCGGGACAAAGGTTCTCTGGAAGCATGTCGGGCCTGCGTCGTTCGGCCGTGAACAAAAGATAGTTGCGTCGCCGGCATACCGCGCCGGATGGGGCGGCCAATCCATCCACCCGAAGCCGACCGCGGCAAGGAGCGATCATGTCGGAGAGCAGAAGCAAGTGGCTTGCATTCTATGGAGAACATCTTGAATCCGCCTCCAAGGGAATCTTCGAACACGTCGAGAAGATGATCGTCGGTACCTTGATCGTTTCGGCGGGCGCTCATGTATCGAGCGACGAGCCGCTGATCGTGCTGTTCGGCTATCTCCGTCACGGTCTCGTCGGACGCGGCGTCGAACTGTTCGGGGGCGTCCTGCTGCTGTTGAACTTCCTCGATGGTCTGTACAAGCTGGCCAAGCTGGATTGGCATATCCTCTATCAGGTCGTTATGTCGCTCTGTTACGTCATCCTGTCGGTGCGGCTGATCCAGTTGATCCTTGCATTTCGCGGCGAGTAGCCGGCAAGCGCGCGATGCCTTCGACGCTGCTCGCAGAAGTCAACGCGCGGCGAACGGGGCCAGCACCTCCGTGCAGGCCGGTGACAGCGAGGCGGCATTGCCGGCGAGGCATTGCACGATGCGGCCGCCGCCGGGCGCGACGCCGGCGCAGAGCGATCGTACGTCGCCGCCGCAGGCCGACCGCAACACGAACAGTTCTTCGCGCGGTCGCATCGGCCGCAGCACGATGACGGCCGGAGCGGCCGGCGCAGCGGTTACGGACGGTGCCGCCGCGCCTTTCGCTGCGGGCGCCGCGGCGGTCGTCGCCGGCGCGCCGCTGGCTGCGTTGACGGCCGCTTCGCAGCCGGCCGACAGCTTCGCCTTGTTCTTTTCCAGGCATTGCAGCGCCGGCGCCCCGCCGGTCGGCACACCCTTGCAGACTTTTGGATAGTCGCCGCTGCAGGCGCTGCGGATTGCCGCGACCTGCGCGCTGCTCGGTTGCTTCATCGGCGTGCCGGCGTTCGCTTTTGGCGACGTACTCGCGGCCGCGGGCTTGCTCTCGGCAGCCGGCGGTGCGGATTCGGTCTTCGGCACGGCCGGCGCTGCGTCAGCCTTGGGAGCGGGCGCTGCCTCTGCCTTCGGCGCCGCGGGCGGTTCGACCGCGCGCACGGCGCCCGCACAACCGGCGGACAGGCTCGCCATGTTCTTCTGCAGGCATTGCAGCGATGCTTCGCCGCCAGGCGGTACGCTTGCGCAATGCGCCATATAGTCGGAACGGCATTGCGACTTGATGGCGTCGCGTTGCGCCTGGCTCGGCGCCTGCGCCGCTGCCGGCATACATATTGCGATGATGATGGCGACCGACATCGGCCACTGCTTCGTCACTGACCTCAAAATGTCGTTCATTTGAAGACGTCCCTGGTTGGTGTGTCGGACAGCAGCTTCAAAATAAAGTACCATGAATATAGTATAGCGTCTTTTACGCGTCATCATTTTCTGGTTTTTTATTCCACTACAAACAGATTGTCGATATGGATCGATTCCGACCTTGATTTGAGAGTGTCCGCAGCGAATTGGTGCCGGGGCAGGGATATGCGGCGACCGCCTTTATCTGTCTGTTGTGGAAGTGAACAATCGCGATTGCCATGCGGCCAAGCGTTTGCACGCATAGCTATCGTCGCAGCGCTGGCCTTGGCGTTAAGTGCCTGCGAGCAAAATAGTTTTGTGCCGCCTCCGGTGCCGAAGGTGGATGTCGCCGCGCCGGTGCAGCGCAATATCTCACGCTATCTAGAAGCCACCGGCAATACCGCGCCGATCAAGAGCGTCGATCTCGTCGCGCGGGTGCAGGGCGTGCTGCAGACGATCAGCTATCAGGACGGCACCTTCGTCAAGCAGGGTGCGTCGCTGTTCACAATCGAGCCCGAGACCTACAAGCTGAAGCTCGATCAGGCGCAGGCGGCGGAGGCCGGTGCGCAGGCGTCGCTGAAACAGGCCGAGGCGGATTTCAAGCGCCAGTCCGATCTGGTTTCGCGCCAGGTCGTGTCGCAGGCCACGCTCGACCAGTCGACGTCGGCGCGCGAAAATGCCCAGGCCAATGTGC
>NZ_JANXTC010000202.1:0-4002 GCF_025356345.1 Tardiphaga sp. | reverse complement strand
CGACAAGGAAGTGGTGCTGACCTTCGACGACGGCCCGTGGCCGGTGACCACCCAGGCGGTGCTGAAGGCACTGGCCGACGAGTGCACCAAGGCCATATTTTTCCCGATCGGCAAGCACGCCACCTATCATCCCGAAATTCTGAAGCAGGTCGCGGCCGCTGGTCATACCATCGGTGGCCATACCTGGGCCCACATCGCGCTGACCAGCAAGAAGCTGACCGAACAGCAGCGCATCGACGAGATCGAAAAAGGCTTCAGCGCGGTGAAGTGGGCGATCGGCGCATCGCCGGCCGGGTTCTTCCGCGCGCCCGCCCTGCAGCACCCGCCGGAAATCGTCACCTATCTCGGCACCCGCAATATTGCGATTTTCTCCTGCGACATCGACTCCTTCGACTTCAAGACCCGCAAGTCAGATCAGGTCATTACCAACGTCATGACCAAGCTGGACAGGCTGGGCAAGGGCATCATCCTGATGCACGACTTCCAGAAACACACTGCCGAGGCGCTGCCGACGCTGCTGCGCCGCCTCAAGGCTGGCGGTTACAAGGTGGTGATGATGAAGGCCAAGGCACCGGTGCAGACCATCGCGTCGTATGATGAGGGCATTCTCAAGGACGCCAAGCTGCCCACCGTGAGTACCCGCCCGCTTAACAGCGTGGTGCAGACGATTTCAGAATAGCGAACGCCGAATGCATCCGATCTCCGCGTTTCGCTTTAACGGCTACGTCATTGTCTCGGCCGAAGGCATGCTCACCGATGTTCATGGCGTGATGCCTGAATCGCTGAAATTTCCCGGCGACCTGGCGTTTTTCAGCGCCTCGCTGGATCGCGCCGACCTGATCGTGCACGGCAAATATTCGTTCGAGGACCAGCCCAATTCACCGCGGCGGGCGCGCATCGTTCTGAGCCGCAGTATCAAGACGCTGGCGACCGATCCGGTCAACGACAAGGCGACGCTGTGGAACCCGGCGGGAGCATCGTTCGACGACGCCTGCAACCATGCCGGCATCTCCGGTGGCACCGTCGCGGTGATCGGCGGCCCGGTGGTGTTCGAGATGTTCTTCGATCGCTTCGATGTTTTCTGGCTGTCGCAGGCGCCGCATGTGCACTTGCCCGACGGAGGTCCGTGCTTTCCGGGCGTGCCTGCGGAAACCCCGGAACAGATCCTTTTCCGCCATGGGATGCGGGCCAGCGAGGTCGAGATCCTCGACGCCGCCCACGACGTCCGGGT
The DNA here is from genome assembly GCF_025356345.1 of Tardiphaga sp. Classification (GTDB taxonomy): domain Bacteria; phylum Pseudomonadota; class Alphaproteobacteria; order Rhizobiales; family Xanthobacteraceae; genus Tardiphaga. The sequence continues at coordinate 2,771 of NZ_JANXTC010000202.1, read as the reverse complement.
CACCGCTTGGCGGCGCGTCTGACGCCGCTGCCGCTATAGTTCGGCGTAGCCGTTTTGCTGACGCGGGCCGCGGCCGATGCCGGCGATGATGAAGAGGCCGCCGATCAGCGACAGGTTCTTCAGCGCATGGTTGATCTGGTTCTTGGCGTCGGCGCCGGTCAGGTTCCAGAAATCGTGGAAGTAGAACGTTGCAACAATCACAAACACCACCATCAGCAGCGCAAAGAAGCGCGTGCCGAGATTGAGGGCGATGAGGACGCCGCCGAGCAGTTCAATTGTCGCCGCGAGGATGGCCAGAATTTGCTTCATTTCCATGCCGGCGAGCGTCTCCAGCTGCGTGGAATAAGGCGCGATCGCCGCGGGAAAGGTCGGGACGATCCTGCTGCCGATCATGTCGGCGGTCGCCGGTAGATCCAGGAACTTCGAGGCACCCGACGCGATGAAGATCACGGCGAACAGAATGCGCCCGAAAGTAATAAACGCTGGCATGGTCGGCCTCACTGCTACAATCGATGTGGACAATATAGTCCGGCAATTATGATCGTTCCCCGAAGGGTTTTCAAACGATCATATCGCCGTCGATTTGATGCAATCGCGCCTTATCGCCGTTCGCCAATAATGAGTATCAGCGAACGGCTTTTGCCACCGGACAGACTTTGTCCGGACAGAATTTATCCAAACAGGCCGGGCTGCGGACGCGCCGCCCGCTCCTGCGCTTCCACGGCGGCTACCGCCGTCATGTTGAGAATACCGCGGGCCGTGACCGACGGGGTCAGGATATGGGCCGGACGCGCCGGGCCGATCAGGATCGGACCGACAGGCAGCGCGTCGGCCAGCACCTTGATCATCTGATACGCGACATTGGCGGTGTCGAGGTTCGGCATGATCATGACGTTGGCCACGCCTTCCAGCTTGGAATGCGGCAGGATCAGTTTTCGCGCCGCCTCGGACAGCGCGGTGTCGCCCTGCATTTCACCATCCGCCTCGATCTCGGGATGCTTTTCACGCAACACGGCGGCGGCACGACGCATCTTCCGCGACGAATCGGTGTCGTAGCTGCCGAAATCCGAATGCGAAACGAAAGCGATCTTCGGCTTCATGTTGAAGCGCTGCACGTGGATCGCAGCCAGCGCGGCGACTTCGGCAAGCTCTTCAGCGGTCGGGTTTGGCCGCACCTGGGTGTCGGCGATGAAGTACGCGCCTTTGCTAGTGATCATCAGGGCCAAAGCCGCGAAGTCGCTGACGCCCGGCAGAAAGCCGATGATTTCACGGACGTGGCGTAGATGGCTCATGTAGCGGCCTTCGACGCCGCAGATCATCGCATCGGCCTCGCCGCGCACCACCGAGAGCGCCGCGATCACCGTCGCATTGGTTCGCACCACCGTGCGCGCCGCGTCGGGCGTCACACCGTGACGACCTGCGATATCGATGTACGACTGCACGAAAGAGCGGTAGCGCGGATCATCCTCGGGATTGATGAGGTCGAAATCGACGCCGGCGCGGATCGCCAGACCGAAGCGCTTGATGCGCGCCTCGACCACCGACGGACGGCCGACCAGGATCGGCCGCGCCAGCTTCTCTTCCAGCACCACCTGGGTGGCGCGGAGCACGCGCTCGTCTTCGCCTTCGGCGTAGATGACACGGACCGGCTGGGTCTTCGCCTTGGCGAATACCGGCTTCATGACGAGGCCCGAGCGGAAGGCGAAGCGCTCCAGACCCGCGAGATAGTCATCGAAATTGGCGATCGGCCGCGTCGCCACGCCGGAATCCATCGCCGCCTTGGCCACCGCCGGTGCGATGCGCAGGATCAGCCGCGGATCGAACGGGCTCGGGATCAGCGAACCCGGGCCGAAGCCCTGGGTTTCATTGTCGAGGCCAGGTGCCACCGCGTCCGAGGGCGGGTCGCGCGCGAGCTGCGCAATGGCGTCGACGGCGGCGATTTTCATCGCCTCGTTGATCGCAGTGGCGCCGACGTCGAGCGCGCCGCGGAAGATGAACGGGAAGCACAGCACGTTGTTGACCTGGTTCGGAAAGTCCGACCGCCCCGTGCAGATCATGGCGTCGGGCCGCGCCTTGCGCGCCTCGTCGGGCATGATCTCGGGATTCGGATTGGCCAGCGCCATCACCAGCGGCTTGTCCGCCATCTGCTTGACCATTTCCGGCTTCAGCACGTTTGGCGCGGACACGCCGAGGAAAATATCGGCGCCCGCGATCACGTCGCCCAGCGTGCGCTTGTCGGTCTTCTGCGCATAGACCGCCTTCCAGCGGTCCATCAGCGTGTTGCGGCCTTCATGCACGACGCCGTCGATGTCGCAGACCCAGATGTTCTTCAGCTGCGCACCGAGATGCACCAGCAGATTGAGGCAGGCGATCGCCGCGGCGCCGGCGCCGGAACAGACGATCTTGCAGTCCTTGAGATTCTTGCCGTTGAGCAGCAGCGCATTGGTGATGGCAGCGCCAACGATGATGGCGGTGCCATGCTGGTCGTCGTGGAATACCGGGATCTTCATGCGCGCCTTGAGCTGCGCCTCGATCTCGAAACACTCCGGTCCCTTGATGTCTTCGAGGTTGATGCCGCCGAAGGTCGGCTCCAGTGCGGCCACGGTCTCGACCACGCGCTCGATGGTGTCGGCGGCGATTTCGATGTCGAACACGTCGATGCCGGCGAACTTCTTGAACAGGACGGCTTTGCCCTCCATGACCGGCTTGGACGCCAGCGGACCGATATTGCCGAGCCCGAGCACCGCGGTACCGTTGGAGACGACGGCGAC
>NZ_JANXTC010000194.1:0-21112 GCF_025356345.1 Tardiphaga sp. | reverse complement strand
GGCAGCTGCTAACGCCAGCCGCCCGCGCCCAATGACGTAGGGCGCGGCGCCTCCCGGCGCTCCACCTTGGTCATCGGCGGCCTGCCATTCCATCGCGCTGATCAGACGCGACAGGACAACAAGGTCAAATCGGCATATATTCCTTTTGCGGATTTTAGTCAACGCTGATCATTCGCCTGCCTACCTCCATCGCCGGCGGAGATCGATCAGATGCGCGGCCCCTGCCGCGGCAAGCGCGGCACCGCAGGGCATCCATCCTGCGCCGCCCAGCGAAAGCCGGAGCGCCAGCAGCAGCAGCGCGCCGGCGAGGATGTTGGGCAATAGATCGACAAGCGGTAGGCCGCGGCGGCTGCGGCGCCACAGAACGTCGAGCACGATGGTCTCCAGAATGACCAGCGCCAGAATGCCGTCGACGAGACGTCCGCTGGAGAACCATTCAGCCATCGGACACCATGCGGCTGGGCCTCACCCAAACGGCGCGTTGAGGCGAACCACGGTGAGGTTCAGATAAGCGGCGAACGTCACCCAAAGCAGATAGGGCACCAGACACAGGGTCGCGGTCTTCGATATCCGCCAGAACACCGCCATCGGCAGCGCGATCGCCAGCCACAGGAAACCGACCTCCAGCAGCGCCCAGTCCGGACGCCGCAGCGCGAAGAACAACGTGCTCCACAGCACGTTCAGAAAACCGTTCAGCGCGAACAGGCCAATGATCCACTCGCGCCGCGTCCGGTCGCGCGCACCGCGCCAGGCCGACACCGCGGAGACCACGGCAAGAGCAAAGATCGTGGTCCAGGCCGGGCCAAACAGCCAGTCCGGCGGCTGCCAGGACGGCTTCTTCAGATTCTGGTACCATGGCCCGATATCGGTGAGCGTACCGCCCAGCGCGGCGACGGCTATCGCCGCCGCGGCGGCGACCAGCACCGGCTTCCAAACACTTTCACGCTGCGCCATCAGGCCTGCGCCAGCCCAGCCATATGGGCAAGGTTCTTGAAGAAAATTCTCACATGCGCGACCGGCCTGGCACGCACCAACTGCTTATTCATATAGGCATCCCAGGTCAGCTTCTGCACGTCGCGGTCGCGGCAGATGCTGACGAAGCGCTCCCGACGGCGGTCATTGGAATACCAATACCACTGCATCACGCCAAGAATCCAGAACACCGTGCCATGCAGCCGCATGAAGCGTTTCCGCGCCGTGCGCAGCGCGCTGGCCTGCCCGGTCTCGAGGAACAGGTCGACCGCCTCGGCGGCCAGCCGGCCACCGATCATCGCGTAATAAATGCCCTCCCCCGAGGCTGGCGCCACCACGCCGGCGGCGTCGCCGGCCAGCAATACGCTGTGGCCGTCGTCCCAGCGCGGCAGCGGCCGCAGCGGAATTGGCGCGCCTTCGCGGCGCAGCGTCTCGACACCACCCAGCCCGGCAGCCTCGCGCAGATCGCCGACAGAGTTGCGCAGCGAAAAGCCCTTTCGCGCCGAGCCGGTGCCAACGCTGACGGTATCGCCATGCGGGAATACCCAGCCGTAAAAATCCGGCGACACCGTGCCGCGGTAGTAGACATCGCAGCGCTGGCCGTCGAAGGCGGCCTCAGCCACCGGCGCACGGACGATCTCGTGATAGGCGAACACGTAAGGCAGCCGATCGGCACCGGGGAGGCATTGTCTGGCGACGGCCGACAACGCGCCGTCAGCGCCGATCAGCGAACGGGTGCGGATATGATGCTCGCTCGTCGCCCCGTCCACGCCGTGCTCCTCGAACGTCACCACCGTGATGCCGCGGTCATCGCGGTCGAAGCGTTTGAATGTGCCGGTGCGCCGGACTGCGCCGGCATCCGCCGCGCGCTGCCGCAAAAACTCGTCGAATATTTCGCGGTCAACCATGCCGACAAAGCCGCCTTCGATCGGCATGTCGACCTGCTGATCCGAAGGCGACACCATCCGCGCGCAATTCACCCGCGCCACCAGCAGGTGATCGGGAATTGCAAAGTCCTGGATCAGCCGCGGTGGTATCGCACCACCGCAGGGTTTTATCCGGCCGGCACGATCGAGCAGCAGCACGTGGCGGCCAAGCCGCGCCAGATCATGCGCGGCGGTGGCCCCCGACGGCCCGCCGCCAACCACCACCACGTCGAACAATTCGGAGCGATCCGTCATCTCACCCTCCTACCATCGCCGCCTTTGCCACATCGAGCACCGTGCCATCCGCGCGAGGTCGTGTACCGGCGCGATGCACCCACACTGCCATCATCGCCGCCACCACGAACAGGCCGGCCTCAACCGCGAACACGCTGGCATAGGCCAGCGGCGGCTCCCTCAGCAGTGCATGCGCGGCGTCGGACGCCAGTGTGCCGAGGAAACCGCCGGTGCCGAACGCAAACGCCTGCGCCGCGCCCCAGATACCCATTCGCACGCCCTCGCGGCGCGCACTGCCGGCACCGACCAGCGCCATCATCGAGCCGATCGCCGCGACCGCATAGGCGCCGTTGCACAGGCCGAGCGCAAACACGGTCTCGCGCAGCGGCCAGGACGGGCCGAGCAGCGATGCGGCTGACAGCGCGAGCAGCGCTAACGCCGAGGTCAGGCAACCGGCAACGCTCCAGTTTTGCAGATGGCCGCGCGAGCGCGGATAGAGCGCGCCGATCACAGGTACAAGGGTCATGCCGAGCAGCGTGCCGACATGCTGCACGCTCGAGAGTTGTGTGGTGGCGCCGGGCGAATAACCGAACACCACGCCGGCAAAGGGCTCGAGAATCAGATCCTGCGCGCTGTAGGCCAGCATCGAGACGAACACGAACAACGCAAAGCGGCGGGCCTGCTTCTCGCGCCAGACCTCGCGCACGGCCGCGCGCAGCGAGGTAGTTGCCGGGAGTGCCGTCGATGTTACGACCGCTGCAACTGCGCGCGGCTCGACGCCCCACACACCGATAATCGTGAGCAGCATCGCGATCAGCGAGACGCCGCCGGAAACTGCGACCAGCCGCGAGGGCGAGAACGGGTCAAGTAAATGTCCGGCCGTGGCGGTGGTGACGATGAACCCCGCGATCATCATCACCCACACGATCGTCCCGGCCGCCGCGCGGCGCTGCTCGTCGGTGCGCTTGGCAAGCAGCACCAGCAACGTGGTGCCGGCCGCGCCGACGCCGGCACCGATCAAGCAGAAGGCGACAATGGCAAGCGCGATGCCGAGCGCCGCATGGCTCGCCATCAGCGCAGTAGCACAGGCGGCGAGGAATCCCCCGCTTGACAGCACCGCCATGCCGCCGACCAGCCATGGCGTTCGCCGCGTACCCTGGTCGGAGCCATGGCCCCAGGCTGGCCGAAAAGCCTGCCAGGCGTAATGGATCGCAACCAGCGCACCGGGCAGCATCGCGGGCATCGCCAACTCCACCACCATCACGCGGTTCAGCGTCGAGGTGGTGAGCACAACGACGGCCCCGAGCCCGGTCTGCACCAGGCCAAGCCGCACAATTGCGAACCATGACAACGGCAACACATTCATTCGACAGATCCCAGCGACGCCAGCGCGAAGGCACAGACCAGCATTCCGAGCACATAGCAGCTGATGCCAGTGCCGTTGTACCACGGCGCACGTTCTCGCGGGCCTTTCAACAAACGCACCATCAGCAGGATCTGCGCGGCCAGTAGCGCGGTGACCGCGATGGCGTAGAGCGGCCGCTGCCAGTTCAACAGCAGCGTGACGACGACAAGTTGCGGCAGCGCCATCACCCAGCACGCAAAATGCGCCGCGCGATCGACGCCGAGCAGCACCGGCAGCGAATCGATGCCCATGCGGGTATCACCTTCGACCGACTTGAAATCATTCAGCGTCATGATGCCGTGCGCACCAATACTGTAGAGCAGCGCAATGATGACCATGCGCGCATCTGGAGCACCCGCCGTCATCACCGCGGCGCCGGTGAACCATGGCAGGCCTTCATAGCACAGCCCGCAGGCGGCATTGCCCCACCAGCCGTTCTGCTTCAGCCGTACCGGCGGCGCACTGTACAGCCACGCCAGCACGAGGCCGACCACCGCGGCGGAAAATCCCCGGACGCCGAGCGTGGCCGCAAGCAGAAGCGACAACGCAGTCCAGGCGATGGCGATAGTGAGTCCCCAGCGGCCGGGAATACGGCCCGACGGAATCGGCCGGCCCGGTTCGTTGATCGCATCGACGTGACGGTCGTACCAGTCATTGACCGCCTGGCTGGTGCCGCACACCATCGGACCCGCCAGCAGCACGCCGGCGACCACCAGCGGCCAGCGCGGCCCCACCGACGCCCCCGACGATACCACGCCGCAGCCGAATGCCCACATCGGCGGAAACCAGGTGATCGGCTTCAGCAGTTCGAGCACCACCGATGGCGCGGGGCGATGGATCGCATCAGGCGTCAACGTCATCGGTTCACCCGCATTCTCGACCGGGTCATTGTTGAAACGGCGGCGTGCTTCCCTCGCCGCGCGCTACGCGGGGAGAGGTTAGGTCCGCGTGTCGTGCTGGCGACGGAGTTTGCTTTGGACGTATCCCTACTCATCATTATCATTGTCCTCCTCCCCGACGGCATGCTCGGCGAGGCCAAAGCGGCGCAGCTTGACATACAGGCTCTGGCGGCTGAGGCCGAGCATGTCGGCGGCGGAAGCCCGGTTGCCGCCGGTCAGTTCCAGCACGGCCTCGATCGACAGTTTCTCGATCACGTCGGTGGTTTCACGGACCAGATCGCGCAGCGGCACACGGCCGATCATCTCGGTGAGCTGCGCCACCGAGCGCGGCAGTTCGCGCGCCGATGGCGTCACCGCCGACAACCGCTTCTCGACATTTCGGATCGCGAAGCCGAGATCCTGCCGGTCGCCATCGGACAGCGCGATCGCCGACAGCTCGACCTCCGCGGTCGCGCCATAGGCGCCGCGCAGCAAGGTCGCGAACAGCTTGACCGAGCCGCTCTGCCGCAGGCTGGCCAGCACCACGCCGAGATCGGCGCCGGTGCGGCCGAGCCAGCGGTCCAGATTTCCGCCGCGCGCCTGCTCCTCATGGGTGAGCTGCGCCATTTCCAGGAAGGACTGATTGGCCTTTATCACCTGGCCATCGTGCTGGGTGATCACCATGCCATCCGGCGCGACCTCGAAATAGCGTAGCAGCAGCGCCGTCGCTTTCAGCGCCACGGCGTCGAGCAGCGGCTGACGCGATGACAGCCGGATCATAAACAGCGAGGCGCGCTCCTGGCGAAACAGCGAAACAGCGAGGCCACATTCACGGCGATCTCGGGCCAGATGCGCGCGCACACTGTTATCGCGGCCGGTGGCGCGGACCTCGGCCAGCAGGTTCTGGATCGCGGCGGTATCCACCGCGTCGAAATGCGAGGCGAAAGTCGACCTCAGCAGTTGCGGGGCGCTTTCGTCGAACAGCGCCAGCGCAGCGGGGTTGGCATCGATGATCGCCTGGCTCTGCGCGTCAATCATGATCACCGCCTCCGACGAGACCTGAAACAGCAGCCGGTAGCGAGTCTCGGCGTGGCGCAGCCGGATGTAATCGCGCTCCATCGACTGCTGCGCGGCGATCAGCCGCTGCTGCATCGCCTGCAACTGGCGCAGGTCGCGCCCAACCACCACGAATCGATCGTCGCGGCCAATATTGATGGCCGAGTAAGAGACCGGAATGTCCTGGCCGGCCGGCGAGGGGTGGTTGAGCTGGCGCCAGCCCGACGACTTCTTCGCCACCGCGTCGCGCAGCAACTCGCCAACCTTGGCACGGGTATCGGGCGTCACGGTCTCGGCGAAGCTCGCGCCGAGCCAACGGCCATGGCCGTCGAGCTCGAGCGACAGCTCGTCCTTGTTGAACGCCACGTCGCGGATCACGCCCTGGCCGTCGACCACGACCGCGACATCCGTCGCCGCCGCGATCAGACCCGCGACCGATTGCGCACCGAGATCGCCCAGCGACTCCGTCGGAGATTTGAATATCTGCACCAGAGCAAACATCCTCCAGCAAAGAGGAATCCTCCACTTCGGCAATGTCCTTCCGGGTCCGGCCTGTTGTCGTCCCGGGAAATCTCAGCGCGGCGGTGCCAGCCCGTGCTTGACACCCCAGTCGAACCAGTTGTCGACCACGGTGCCCGACAACAGGATGCCGATGCCGCCGGTCAGCGGGCACAGCACCGCGAACCACCACGCCCAGCGATGGATCGATTCGGCAGTAGCATTGAACCCCATGGTCCAGCGCCAGAACAATGCCGCGCGCTCCAGCGCTGTGCCGCGATCGACGATCTGCTCAATCTCGCGCTCGCCGCCATAGCGGCTGACCGCCAGAATGGTGGCGCCATGCATCGCGAACAAAAGCGCCGATCCATACAGGAAGACGATCGAGAGCATGTGAAACGGATTGTAAAACAGATTGCCGTGGGTGATCGAGAAATTGTTGGTCCAGTCGAGATGCGGGAAAATCCCAAAGGGCACCGCCTCGCTGAAATGCCCCATCAGCAGCGGCCGGATGAAGCCGAGCACCAGATACAGCCAGATCGCGGCGGCGAACGCCCAGGACACGTGCGTTCCCATGCCCAGCGCCCGGGCGCGGCGATAGGTCCGCACCCACCACAGGATGATCGAGGTGGTGAGCGCGAAGCCGGCCATCAGCCACCAGCCGCCGTCTTTCAAGGGCGGAATGGTGATACCATATTCTGGCTTCGGCGGATCGAGCGACAGCCAGGGCAATTGCCGGACGAATTCGACCGGACTCCAGTTCACCGAAGCCAGCATGTTGAGGCCAATGATCTCGATGGCGACAATGCCGCAGATGATCGAGCGATGCCGGTGAAGCCGAGATAGACCGGACCGACCTGGGCATCACCGATCTTGCCGAGCCAATAGTTGAAACGGCCTTCGCCGGAGCGGATCCAGGTGCCGGGCTGGATCGGGATGCCCGGATAGAGGTCGCTGCGGACCTGCACCTGGGTAAAAGAATTCTGATACTGGGCCATGACGCGATGCCTTGTTGGAGGATGTACCTTCTTCAGGGTGAGACGGATCAGCTCGCTGACCAGATCGGCGGGTTGCGCCACCAGTTCCACCATTCGGACCAGGCCTGGCCCTCGGCCCACAACGGTCCGCTGATCACAATGCAGACCGCGCTGAAGAACACCGCGGACAGCGCGACAAACAGTCCGAGGCGGTGGATGCCGATGGTACCGACCGAATAGCCGATCAGATCTCGGAACATGGTGTTCTCATGCTCCGGCGATTTCACCGGTTCGCCGCGGGCGGGATTGGTGGAGGACAGGATCAACCCGCCGTGCAGCGCCAGCGCCAGGCACGTCGTGAAGAAGAAGGTGATGGCGATCATGTGAGCGGGATTGTAGTGGAAATTGCCGTACTGGTAGCCGGTGTTCGAGACCCAATCGAGATGGGTGATGATGCCATAGGGGAAGCCGTAGCTCCACGACCCCATCAGCACCGGGCGGATCACGACCAGCGTAAAATAGGCCAGGATCGCAACGCCGAAGGCGAACGGCACGTGATAGCCGATGCCGAGCTTGCGGCAGATCTCGACCTCGCGCAGCGCCCACGACCCAAAGGCGCCGAGCGCGCAGACCGTAACGATCTGCCAGATGCCGCCTTCCCGCAGCGGCGCAAAAGCAAGACCATAGGACGCGTCCGGCGGGTTGACGCTGATCTGCCAGATATTCCAGGTCGGGCCGAGCGCCGCGCTCCACAGGATCATGGCGATGCCGACCAGCGAGAAGAACACGGTGGTGACGCCGAAGAAGCCGACATAGAACGGGCCAGCCCAGAAATCGAACAGGTCGCCGCCGACCAGCGTGCCGCCGCGAACGCGATATTTCTTTTCAAAACTGAGCATGGCCATCGATCGTTCCTCCGCCTGCGCGTGTTCACATCAAGTGCGTGAGCCGTAGCCCGCATGAGCGAAGCGACATGCGGGTATTCCCGTCGATAGTGGCCCCGCATGTCGCTTCGCTCATGCGGGCTACGAAGGCCGTTGTGCGTATATCTTCATTGCGATGTCAGGTCGCATCCGGAACGGGCGAAGCGGGTGCTCAGGCCGCTCCGTCCGTTCCGGGATGCAGCGTCGTGATGCCGTCAGGACGGCATCACCGGCGGAGCGTAAGGCAGAGAAATCCCTGACGTCTTCGGCGGTCCCTTGCGCGGGCCGTCGAGCCAGTTGAAACGGTCGGTGCTGAGCAGGATGAAGTGGATCACGATCGCCAGTCCAAACAGGAACGTGAACAACAGCACCAGCGCACGCCGCGGGTCGAAGAGAAGCCAGATGCGCCACATGTTTGAATCTCCCTCAGGTCAGACAGGACATGGAAACACTGGCCACGTGCTGGATACTTTCCAGCGCCGCTCTGTAGCCGCCGGGGCCGGGCAGCCACGGACGCCACATCCAGGCCAGGATGTGCGCCACCACCGCGATCGCCACGAACAGAAAGAAGCTCGTCATGAAGATCGAGTGGAATTCCTTGGCTTCGGCTTCGGATAGCCCCGAGATGGAACCGTCCTTCATTTGGTATTCCTCCTAGTGATGGCCTCGCGGCCGTTCGCCGCCCGAGCCGGGCGACAGCGAATGCCGGGTCCCGGAAGACGCGGCAGCACCCGCCCGGCGGCGCCGGGCGAATCCCTGACTAAAGGCCCATGAACGACGAGGTGACGAGCTCGCTCGCCGCGTTGTGGGCCTCCCTGAAGATCGATCCGTCGCGACCGGCCTGACCGAATAGTTCGGGCCGGCGCCACGGCATCACGCGGTACAACACCGCGCGCAACAGAAACAGCAGATAGCAGGCGGCGAAGGTCGCCCGCGATTCCAGCGTCCAGCTGGCGATCCCTCTTGAACGGCGGTCACTGTGCACATAGTCGGACATCGAGGTCTCCTCCCAGGCAGTTGCGCCAATAACCGCGGCGCGTTCAGCTCACTCATTCACACGCGTCACACCGGCTGACCGTCCTTCAGGGCCATGCGCGCATGGACGACAAAATCCGGTGTCACCCTTTTTTCGCCGGCACGGCGCGCCCCGCTCTCGGCGGCGTCGCGCAGCCGCTTGGCCGCCGAAATCCGCACCAGCACCGGATGCGCCTCGAGCACCTCGTCGAGCAGCGCCTTGGCTTCATCGCTCCAGAGAATTTCCTCATGCAGCCGCGCCGGCGTCGGCTCGACACGATCCAAGTCGCTGCCGAGCGGCAGGATGCCGAACAGCGCGTCGAACAGCGCGTTGCAGACCTCCTGCACCAGGTAGGTCGCGCCGGAATAGCCCATGAACGGCGTACCGAGGTGGCGGCGGATCACCGCGCCGGGGAACGACGCCGGAATGTAGATCGCGCGGCCGCCGGCTTCGGCGAGATACATGCGCTCATTGTAGCTACCGAACAGGATAAGCGGCGGCGTCATGCGCACGGCATGGCGGACCGCGTCGTTGTCAGGCTTGACGCCGGCCTTGCGCGAGAACGAGAAGGCGCAGGGCAGCCCCATCTCCGTCTCGAGAAAATTACGCACGCCGCGGGCATAGGTCTCGTTGGCGACGATGGCAAAGCTCGCGGTACCGAAGAAGTCCTGCGTCACCGAGCGCCACAGGTCCCATAACGGTTTGATGGTGGTGTGTTTCTCGCGCTGGATGAACGGTTCGGGATCGAGGCCGAGCAGTTCGCCCAGCTTGCGCAGGAATTTGGTGGTCGAATGCAGTCCGATCGGCGCCTGCAGATAGGGCCGTTCCAGCGCCTCGCACAGCAGGCGGCCGAATTCACGGTACATGCAGACATTGACGTCGGCATTCACCAGCTTCGGGATATCGGCCAGGTGGCTCCCGAGGGGAAACACCATGTTGACCTCGGCACCGATGCCTTCGACGAGGCGGCGGATCTCGGCGAGATCGCTGGACATGTTGAAGGTGCCGTAGATCGGGCCGATGATATTCACGCGAGGCTTCACATCCGCGCTGAGCGGCTTGCGCTCGGGAATCTTCTTCGGGCCATATTCCTTCCACAGCCAGACGATGGCGCGGTCGGCGCTCTGCCACTGGTCCTCGTCGATGGTGCGCGGCAGGAAGCGCTTGATATTGGTGCCTTCCGGCGTGACGCCGCCGCCGATCATCTCGGCGATCGAGCCGGTCACCACCACCGCGGGCAGATAGGGATCGAGCGTCTTGTGCGCGCGCTTCATCGCGCCTTCGGTACCGGTCTGGCCGAGTTCTTCCTCGCCCAAACCCGTGACCACGATCGGCAATTCATGCGGCGGCAGCGCGTCGGTATAATGCAGCACCGAGGTGACCGGCAGGTTCTCGCAGCCGACCGGGCCGTCGATGATCACCTGCATCCCCTTCACCGCGGTGAAGGCATAGACCGCGCCCCAATAGCCGCCTGCCCGATCATGATCCAGCACCAGCATCAGATCATCTCCTCTGCCTTGCGCTTCTTCGCCTGGGCGTCGATCTGCTTGCGATACTTCTCCCTGAAGGCCGCGTTCGGCTTCGGGGTGTCTTCCCAGATGCCGGCATTGTCGCCCTCGCCGGTGTCGCCGAAGAAATCGCGCATCTCGTCGAAGCGGCTCTGGTTGGCGAGCGCGGCGTTGACGACCTGCGCCAGCGAGCCTGCGCCGGCGACGCCGAATAGCGGCCGCGCCGAAATCAGGTTGGTGAAATACAAAGCCGGGATCGCGAGCTGCTTTGCCTTCTGCACGATCGGCGTGGTGCCAATGGCGAGATCGGGCTTGAACTCGCCGACCGCGGCGAGGTCCATTTCCAGCGAGGCGCGGTACTGCACGCGCGTGCCCTTCGCTTCCAGCCATTGCCGGTCCGGTTCGGACCACGGCGTGCGCGGGCAGGCCGTGCCGACGTAAGGCACGGTAGCGCCGGACTCAATCAGCAGCCGCGCCACCAGCAATTCGGACCCCTCATAGCCGGACACCGTGATGCGCGCGCTGACGGGCTTGGCCGCCAGCGCGGCCTTGATGGCCGGCAGGAAGCGGTTCTTCGCGGCATCGATCCTGTCGCGCGACACGTTGCAGGCCGCGCCGATCGCTTCCAGCCAGGCCTCGGTGCCGTCATGCCCCACCGGCGCGGAGCCGACGATGTTGCGGCCCGCCAGATCGAACTGCCGGAAGCTCGCCGTGTAGAACGGATGAATGGCCGCGACCACCTGGCAATCCAGCGCGGCATACAGCTCGCGCCATTCCCGTGTCGGCACCACCGGACCCGCCGCGAGCCCGAGCGGCTCCAGCATCATGCCGATGCCGACGGGATCGGCGGGAAACATCTCGCCGACCAAAGTCACCGTCGGCCGCTCGCTGCGACCGCCGCGCGGGGCGGCGACCGGCCCCTGCTCGGCTTCCTTGCGGGCATATTCCAGCATCGCCGCGGCGAGCACGTCCTTGGCCTCGGCATGGGTCGGCACGCCGAAGCCCGGCACGTCGATGCCGATGATGCGGACGCCGTTGATCTCGTCCGGCAGCAGGTCGAGCGGCACGCCCGACGCGGTGGGCACGCAGAGATTGGTAATGATGATGGTGTCGTAGAGCGCGGGATCGGCGAGCTTGAACACCGCCTCGCGAATGTCCTCGAACAGTTTTCCCGTCACCAGCGTCTCGGAATTGAACGGCACGTAGCCGACGCTGCGGCGCGCGCCATAAAAGTGCGAAGTAAAGGTCAGGCCGTACACGCAGCACGCCGAACCGGACAGGATCGTCGCGGTGCGCCGCATCCGCAGGCCGACGCGCAGGCTGCCGAACGCCGGGCACATGCTCTGCGGCTGATCGTGCGGGCCTTTCGGATAGTCGGCGGCATAGCGGTCGAGGATCGCGCTCTTGCCGGCGGCTTTCGCGGCCGCACTAAGCTCGGCCTTGCCGGCATGGCAGCCGACGCCATCGACCTTCGTCGCGGCAGCGTTGATCACCGGCGCAGGCGCTTCATCAACAACGATCTCGACGGCGTCGTGCGCGACGGAGTCGGCAATGGTTCCGCTATAGCGAGGCAGGATGGCGTTCATGGCGTGCGCTCCATTGCCCTGCTCTCACGCCGCGTCGTAGACGACTTCGAGCGACAGCTTTGTCACTACCGACTTGCCGCACATATCTTCCATCGTCGCCGGATCGAGCACCACGTTGCGGCCGGTGACCTCGCTGGCGAACAGGCCGAGCAGCCCGTCCTGGGTCAGCGGCGCCGGCCGAACCGGCGGCGCCAGCCCGACATTGGTGGCGAGCGTCTCGAACAGCGACGCCCACGGCCCTCCGGGCAGGCCGATGATCTCGTAATTCGCCGATTTCTTGCGGATGTCGTCATCGGCCGGAATCGCGGCCAGAACCGGGATACCAACCGCCTGCGCGAAGGCCGCGGCCTCGCCGGTGCCGTCATCCTTGTTGATCACCATGCCGGCGACGCCGACATTGCCGCCAAGCTTGCGGAAGTATTCCACCGCCGAACAGACATTGTTGGCGACATACAGTGACTGCAGGTCGTTGGAACCGACCACGATCACCTTCTGGCACATGTCGCGCGCGATCGGCAGGCCGAAGCCGCCGCACACCACATCGCCGAGGAAATCCAGCAGCACGTAGTCAAAGCCCCATTCATGGAAGCCGAGCTTCTCCAGCAGTTCGAAGCCGTGGATGATGCCGCGACCGCCGCAACCGCGCCCGACCTCGGGGCCGCCCAGTTCCATCGCGAACACGCCGTCGCGCTTGAAGCAGACGTCACCGATCTTCACCTCCTCGCCGGCCAGCTTCTTCCTCGACGAGGTCTCGATGATGGTCGGGCACGCCCGGCCGCCGAACAGCAGCGAAGTGGTATCACTCTTCGGATCGCAGCCGATCAGGAGTACCTTCTTGCCCTGCTGCGCCATCATGTAGCTGAGGTTGGCGAGCGTGAACGACTTGCCGATTCCGCCCTTG
This sequence comes from Tardiphaga sp., assembly GCF_025356345.1. GTDB lineage: Bacteria > Pseudomonadota > Alphaproteobacteria > Rhizobiales > Xanthobacteraceae > Tardiphaga. The sequence continues at coordinate 8,233 of NZ_JANXTC010000194.1, read as the reverse complement.
CCGTAAATCGCGATGATCTGGGTTTCCTTGGTAACTTCTGTCGTCACCGGCGCATCGGGCTCGATCGCCGCTTCTGCGCGCAGCGCATCCTTCATATTGATCTGCGGAAGGGCATTCATGAAAGCGCGCTCCAGTTCAGAACCATTTTGAGGCAGGAGGAATCGTTGAAGGCCGTGCGATAGGCATCGGGCGCATCCGCCGCGGCATGGCGATGGGTGATGAGGCCGTCGAGCGAGAGTTTGCCTGACTCAATCAACGCGCGGGTAGCGACAGATCACGCGGCTGCCATTGCGCAGCGATGCGCAACCGCGCCTCGCGCATGAAGGCAGGCGCAAACGCAAACGATAGCGGCTGGTGGTAGAAGCCGGCGAGTACGATCTCGCCGGACGGCGCGAGCCGCCCGATCAACGTGTCGAGCAAGCTGGCATCGCCGGAGACGTCGGTGATGGCGCGGTAGTCACGGCGCGGATCGCTGGCGGGATCGAGCACCTCGTAGCCGAGCGCGCCGGCCAGCCGCGCCGGGTTGTTCTCCCACACCGTCGGCGGCGGATTGCCCAGTGCGATGGCGATACGCGCCAGCAGACGGCCGAGCACGCCGTGGCCGACGATACAATGCGGGCTCACGGCTCCCGGCGACGCCACCGCGTGATAGGCCGTAGCCGCCAGCGCCAGCAGGATGCCGCGGTCGCCGAGTTGCGCGTCCACCGGTACGACGCGCTTCGCCGGAACCACCAACCGCGAGGCCGAGGCGCCAAACAGCCCGCGGACTTCGCCAAAACATTTGGCGCCCGGCACGAACACGGTGTCGTCGGCGTGCAGCCCGCTTTCGCCGGAAGCTTCGACTACACGGCCGACCGACTCGTAGCCGGGGACCAGCGGATAGCCCATGCCGGGAAAACTCGGCATCTGGCCGGACCACAACAGCCGCTCGGTGCCGGTGGAGACGCCGCTGAAATCGATATCGACGACCACGTCGCCTTGCACCGGCGCCGTCAGAGCTAGCGTGTCGAGCTCGATCCGCTGCGGCTGCTTGAGAACGACGGCGATGGTCTCCATCGCAAACTCCCCGTCACGGCAGCATGAGCTGCGCCTGATAGTGTAAGGTTATGCTGACGTTTTAATATGTCAAGTATAATTAACATCGGCACCGTCAACTTTGCTTGCCTTGCGGGCCGTGACCACGCTCGTCAGCATCGGCATGCCCGCCGGCTTCAGCGCGACTTCCGCGAATCCGGTCTCCATCAACATCGCGCGCAGCCGATCGAACGTCCGCGGCCGGCCGGAACCCATCGCCAGGAGATAAAATGCAAAATAAGCATCGGCGATCGGCTCGGCGCCGCGGATGCCGGCGAGCGGCTCGGAAATCACAAGCGTACCGCCATTCGGCAGTGCGCGGTGCACGGCGCGCAGCAAATTCATTGCCGGCGCATCGTCATGGTCATGGAGGATGCGGATGAGCGAGACGATGTCGGCGCCCTTCGGCAGCGCATCGCTGAGAAAAGAGCCGCCGATCGCAGTCGCGCGGCAGGCCAGGCCCTCGGCGCGAAACCGTTCGGCAGCCTGCGCTGCCACCGCGGGGAGATCGAACAGCACGCCTTTGAGCTTCGGATATTTGTGGGCAACGGCAGAGAGAAATGCGCCATTGCCGCCGCCGACGTCGAGCAGACAATGATGATCGCGGAACGAACAGGCGTTGAGCACTTCATGCGCGATCATCGGCTGCGACTGCGCCATCAGCGCCGTATAGGGCGTGACATCGGCGCTGGAGAGACCGGCCGGCGCGATGTTGGCCGCATAGGGCCAGTAGCGCGCGAGATACCCTGCTCCTCGCTCCTGACGCAGCAAGGCGACAGGGTCCGTGAGATCCTCATACAGCATCGCATGGTGCCTGATCATCGCGAGGACGCCGGGATTGCCGAGCAGCGCGGCGCCAAGCGGGCCGAGGCCATAGCGATCGCCGCTGCGCTTCTGCACCAGCTTTAGCGAAGTCGCCGCATCGAGTAGCAGCCGCATCGACGCAACCGGTAGCGAGACGCGCGTCGCCAACTCGTTAGCGCCGAGCGGCCCGCGCGACAACATCTCAAACAGGTCCAGCTTCACGCAAGCCAACAGCACCTGCGAATAGACGAAGCCGGCGCAGAGGTCGAACAAGGCTACGGCGCGCTTGCGTGCGATCGGCCGGGTCAAGGCAAAACCGCCGGCAAACCGCTGGAAATTTGCGTTCGACAATATTTCGTCGCGAAGCCGGAACAGCCGGTCGCGCCACGTCAGGGTTTCGCCGGCCACGCGAGGCGTCGCCAGGGACATTTCGCTACGCCGCGAACCGAGCCAGCTTCGCCGGCACCAGCCGGCGCGCCTCCGACAGCATCAGCGACTTCAATTCAGCGCCATTGATACAGGGCGGCATCGCGTCGATGGCATCACGCACCAGCCGGTGCAGATGCCGCACCGCGCCGTCGAGCCCATAGGCGATCACCGCGCTGGGCCGGCCGAATGCTACGTCCTGGCCGACCGGCTTGCCGATCTCATCCGCGTCGGCCGCGGCATCGCGAATGTCGTCGGCGACCTGATAGGCCTCACCGAGTTTTTCGCCGAGCATCCGCCAGGGTTCGGCATCGGCGCCGGCGGCCGCGGCACCCGCCACCGTGGCGGGCGGCGAACAGCGCGCCGGTCTTGGCGCGGTGATAATGCGCCAGATCGATCTGCGATTCGCATTCCCACGCCTGTCCGGCAACGATGCCGCCGGGTACGCCGACCGAGCGCCCGACCGTCAGCGTCAGCAACGCCAGCCGCTCCGGCGCGCATTGCAGCCGCGCCAGCGTCTGGAACGCCAGCACGATCAGCGCATCGCCGACCAGCACGGCGAGCGGTTCGCCAAATGCCTTGTGCACCGAGGGACGGCCGCGGCGGGTATCGGCGGCGTCGAAGCACGGCAGGTCGTCATGCACCAAGGATGCGCAGTGCAGCAGTTCGAGCGCCGCGCCGGCGGCCTCGGTCGCGGTGGGATGATCCTCGCCGCAGGCCGCCGACACGCTGTGGCAGAGCCGCGGCCGGATCCGCGCACCCTTGGGAAACACCGCATAGCGCATCGCCGCGGCGAGACGCGGCGGACAGCCCGGCACCTCCGCGCTGGCCACCGCTTCGTTCAACGCGCGCTCGATCCGGCTGGCGACATCCATGGCAGGCTCCCGGTTGGGTTGCGAAAGTGTCCATTTGACTTGTCGTAAATAATGTAAATAAATATGGACATCTGTCAATAATGTTCGAAAGTGACATCCGGCATGTCGGAGCGCGCGGTGATTGTCGGCGCGGGGGTGGCGGGGCTAACGGCGGCGTTCGCGCTGGCGGCGCGCGGCGTCGATGTCACGGTGCTGGAGCGGGAAGCTGTGCCCGGCGGCAAGATCCGGCGAGTCGAGGTCGGCGGCCACGAAATCGACAGCGGCCCCACAGTATTCACCATGCGCTGGGTGTTCGATGAACTGTTCGCGCAGGCTGGCAAGGTTTTTGTCGATCATGTGCGGCTGCGGCCACTCGACATTCTGGCGCGGCATGCCTGGGACGAGACCGCGCGGCTCGATCTGTTCGCCGACGAGGAGCGTTCGATCGCCGCCATCGGTCATTTTGCCGGCGCGGCCGAGGCGGAGCGCTATCGCGTGTTCTGCCATGACACGAGGCGCATCTACCAGATCCTGGAGAAGCCGTTTCTGCGCAGCGACCGGCCGAGCCTGGCGGCGCTACTCGGCGCCAACGGTTTTAGCGGTCTGCTCGAACTGCCGCGGATAAAACCGTTTTCCGCGATGGCTGCCGCGCTGGCACAATATTTCCACGATCCGCGGTTGCGGCAATTGTTCGGCCGCTATGCCACCTATTGCGGCTCATCGCCCTCTCTGGCGCCGGCCACCTTGATGCTGGTGGCGCATGTGGAGCGCGACGGCGTGTGGAGCGTCGAAGGCGGCATGTATCGGCTGGCCACAGCGCTCGCTGAGGCCGCGAAAGGGTCTGGCGCGACATTCCGCTACGGCGCGGAAGTGCGCGAGGTGCTGACGGTGAACGGTCGCGCCCGCGGCGTGGTGCTGGCCTCCGGCGAACGCGTCGAGGCCAACGCGGTGATCGTCAACGCCGACATCGCCGCGCTGACGGGCGGCCTGTTCGGTGCCAGTGCCCGCCGCGCCGCGCCTGGCATCCCTGCCCGCGCGCGTTCGCTGTCGGCGATAACCTGGAGCATGCTGGCCAGAACCTCGGGCTTCCCGCTGGTCCGCCACAACGTATTTTTCTCGCAGGATTACGCGGCGGAATTCGAAGCCATCTTCCGGCACGACACGCTGCCCTATGAGCCGAGCGTCTATGTCTGCGCCCAGGATCGCGGCGATGACGGCACGGCGACGCAAGACGACGAGCGGCTGCTGGTGCTGATCAATGCGCCGGCCGACGGTGACCGGCACGACTATCAGACATCGGAGGTGGAACGATGCACGCAACGGACATTTGGCGTACTGGAGCGCCGCGGCCTGAAACTCAGCCGTCAGCGGATGCAGGTGACGACGCCGACGGATTTCAATGCGAGGTTTCCGGCGACCGGCGGCGCATTGTACGGCCGCAGCTCGCACGGATGGACGGCCTCGTTCCAGCGGCCGGGGGCGCGCACGAAAATTCCGGGCCTGTATCTGGCGAGCGGCAGCGCGCATCCGGGCCCGGGCGTGCCGATGGCGGCGCTGTCGGGCCGCGCGGCGGCGGCCTGCCTGCTCGCGGACCTGACTTCGCGCGCGCCGTCACGCACAATGGCTACGCGTGGTGGTACGTCGACGCGCTGAGCGACGACGGCGAGAACGGCATCAGCCTCATCGCTTTCATCGGCAGCGTGTTCTCGCCCTATTACGCCTATGAGCGGCGCAGAGGGCTAGCCGACCCACTCAACCACTGCGCGCTCAATGTGGCGCTATATCGCCGCGGCCGCAAGCGATGGGCTATGACGGAACGCCCACGCAGCGCCGTGTCGCGCGCCATTGATCATCTGCGGATCGGATCCAGTGAAGCCCACTGGGACGGCACGGCGCTGACGATTGATATCAGCGAACTGACGGCGCCAATTCCCGGCCGTATCCGAGGCACCGTCCGGGTGATGCCATCAGCCATCACGCCGCATGAATGCACCCTGAATCCGGATGGCAACCATCGCTGGCGGCCGATCGCGCCGTGCGCGCGGGTGCAGGTGACGCTACAGCAGCCGCACTGGGGATGGCAGGGCGATGGCTATTTCGACAGCAATAGTGGCGACGCGCCGATCGAGGATGGCTTTGTAGACTGGCAATGGGCACGCGGATCGCTGCGCGACGGCACCGCCGTGCTGTACGAGGCGCAATGTCGCGACGGCCGCCAGATCAACCTGGCGATGCGGTTTGACGATGCCGGCAATCGTCGGGCGTTTGATCCGCCGAAGCTCGTGCCACTGCGGCGCAGCGGCTGGCAGGTGGGGCGCAGCGTGCGCAGCGAAGCCGGCGCCAGCGTGTTGCGCACGCTGGAAGACGCGCCGTTCTACGCACGCTCGGTGGTGGCGTCGAAGCTATCAGGCGAACCCGTGACGCTGATGCATGAAAGCCTGTCGCTGGACCGGTTTCGCTCCCCCGTGGTGCAGGCGATGTTGCCGTTCCGGATGCCGCGGGCGTGGCGATGACATTGGCGGGACGCAGCCCGTGTCCAGGTTAATGCAAAAGACACCAGGACCCCGGCGCTGCGAAGCAATACGTCATATTGCATCGCAGCGCCGGGGAACGAGAATGGATCGCTGCGTTCAATCGCGCTTCTCCGACCTCTCCGCCTCCTTCTTGCGGTCGAGCCGCCGTCCCTGCCATTCCAGGATCGCCCAGGCGCCCGCGAACAACGCCACGACGAAAAATTCGATGAAGCCGAGATAGCTTTCCATGACTTGCTTCCGTCACGAAGGCGAAGCGCGGATAGAAATTTTCAGCCCCAGCTCACCAGCGGCGGCATCGAGCTCAGGATGGTTTCGATATTGCCGCCAGTCTGCAGGCCGAACATCGTGCCCTTGTCGTATAGCAGGTTGAACTCGACATAAAGGCCGCGAGTTTCCAACTGCTCGGCGCGCTCGGCCTCGGTCCACGGCTCCATCATGCGGGCGCGCACGATTCGGGGATAGACATCGAGGAAGGCCGAGCCGACATCGCGGGTGAACGCAAAATCCCTGTCGAAATCGCCGCTGTTGAGATGATCATAAAAGATGCCACCGACGCCTCGCGCGGTGCCACGGTGCGGCAGAAAAAAATAGGTGTCGGCCCAGGCCTTGAACTTTTCGTAATAGGCCGGGTCATGGGCGTCGCAGGCAGCGCGCATCGCGCCGTGGAACGTCACGGTGTCCGGCGCGGTCTGGGTGCGCTGCTCGGGCAGCATCGGCGTCAGGTCGGCGCCGCCGCCAAACCAACCCTGCGCGGTCGACAGAAATCGCGTGTTCATATGCACGGTCGGCACACGGGGGCTGCGTGGATGCATGATCAGGCTGATGCTGGTGGAAACATAATCGAGTTGCTCGCCGTCGCCGGGCAGCGTTTTCGCCATCGCCGGCGTCAACTGTCCATTGGCCGAGGAGGTGTGGATGCCGATCTTCTCGAACAGCCGGCCGCCGCTGAGGAAACCACCGGTGCCGCCGCCGGTCCCGGTAGCGCGGGTCCAGGGCTTGTAGGTGAAAGTCGCGGGCGCGCCCGGAAACAGGTCTTCCGGCGCCTCGCGCTCCAGCGCCTCGACCTCGGCGCAGATGCGATCGCGCAACGATTCGAACCAGACTTTGGCAACGGCGCGGTGCTGCTCGGCGATATGTTTCGGGGATGCGTTGATGTTCATGTCGCTCATTGTCATTTTTGGCTTCGCAGCCTGTTGAGCCACGTCAATAGCATGCAGCCGTCGCCGGCTGTAGCCCGGATCAGACGACGCGCCGCCCGGCGCGGCGGCGACATCGGGAATTAGATGCACGCAGACAGGCCGCCCCCGGATGTCGCAAGGGCTCATCCGGGCTACAAACGCCCGCGCTGCAACTGGTCGCGACGCTCCAGGCGGGTGAAGAGGTCCAGCACCCAGACCACGCGATCTTCCACCGGCCGGCTGCGCGCCTTCGCGCGTTCGCGCCGCGGCGTGGCGGCGACGGCGTCGATCAGGAACCGGACCTCGGGAAGCGCGGCGAGATCGGACTGCGCCACCCGCGGCGGCGCCACGACAAGCCGTCGCGCCAGAACCGTCAATTTGCGCTTCGTCGACACCACCGCGCGCTGAGCAATCGAATCCAGGCCGGCGCGCTCGACCTCGCGGCCGATCTCGGCATAGAGCGCGCGAGCCGCATGAATGCCGGGGCGGCACGACCGCGGTAGCCGCGCGATGCCGAGCCCGCCGCGGGCGTAGAGCAATTCGGCGGCATCGAGCAAACGCTGCACGATGGCGGCGATCTCCGGCGTCAACGACGGCCTGGCCAGAAACTCATCTGGATCAATGCCGGCCTCGCGCAGCCATTGCAGCGGCAGGTACAGCCGGCCGGCACGGGCGTCCTCGCCAACATCGCGGGCGATATTGGTGAGCTGCATGGCGACGCCGAGATCACAGGCCCGCGCGACCACCTCCGGCTCCCGCGCGCCCATGATCAGCGTCATCATCGCGCCGACTGAGCCGGCGACGCGCGCGGCATAGGCGGTGAGATCATTCAAGGTCTGATAGCGGCGCGACCGAGCGTCCCAATCGAGCCCTTCGAGCAAGGCTTCCGGCAGTTCGCGCGGGATCGTGAATTGCGCGACCACGGCGGCGAAGGCGCGGTCGGCTGGGTGCGGTATCGGCTGCCCGCGATAAACGTCATTCAGCCGCGACCGCAGTCGCGCGACCGCGCCGCCGCGATCGGTGCCGAGATCGACGGCGTCATCGGCGAGACGGCAGAACGCATACAGCGCGATCGCGGGATCGGCGACCTTTCGTGGCAGGACTTTCGAGGCGGCGTGAAAGGTGCGCGATCCGTTTTTCAGTAGCGCACGGCAGGCGGCGATATCGGCAGTCGCGGTCATGAAGTCACCAAAGCGTGGGCGTGGGGAACGAGCGCATCGAGCACGCGGGCGGATGACAGCACGCCGGGCAGCCCCGCACCGGGATGGGTGCCGGCGCCGACCAGATAAAGGCCGGCGACTTCCTCGCTGCGGTTGTGCGGGCGAAACCAGGCGCTTTGCAACAGCAAAGGTTCGAGTCCGAA
>NZ_JANXTC010000064.1:0-2200 GCF_025356345.1 Tardiphaga sp. | reverse complement strand
CGCGGTCGAACGCGATCAGCTCGCGATCGACCGAGACAAGCTGAGAGACGATCAGACTCGTCTCGCCGCCCTCACGGACGAGCGGCAGAAGAAGCAGAGCGCCGCCGAGAAGGACATGGAAGCGGAAGCCGCGCGCGCGCTGGCGCTGTCGCGCCAGGTCGACAGCCTGCAGGGGTTGATCGCCAAGATGGAGCAGGACTCCAAGGTGGCCTCGAAGGCGGCGGCGACCGCCGACCTGAAGGGCGTGCCGGCCGCGCTCAGCAATGGTCGTCCCAATGTCGGCGGCCTGAAGGATCCCGGCCGGCTGAGCCCGGCCATCGCGTTCGCCTCGGCCAAGGGTTTGTTTGCTCTGCCGGTTAACGGTGTGAAAATCCGCACCTTTGGTGGTTCCGACGGTGTCGGTGGCGTCGAAAAGGGCATTTCCCTGGCCGCGCGTGCCGGCGCCCAGGTCACAACCCCGTGTGATGGCTGGGTTGTCTATTCAGGCCCGTTCCGCAGCTATGGACAACTCTTGATCCTCAACGCCGGTGGCGGGTATCATGTGTTGATCGCCGGGATGGAGCGCATATCGGTGAACATTGGTCAGTTCGTCCTGACGGGGGAGCCGGTCGCTGTCATGGGGTCGACATCCCGGGTAGCTTCCGTCATTGCGACCAATGCCAGCCAGCCCGTGCTCTATATCGAGTTCCGTAAGGACGGCACTCCCATTGATCCTGGCCCATGGTGGGCCGCAAACGAAGGCGAAAAGGTTCGCGGATGATGCGCAAGACTTCAATAATCCTGCTGAGTGCTGCGACCGGCGCGGCCTTGACGCTGTTCGTCACCCAACCCCGCGCGGTGTTCATGGGGACCAGCGCGCGCGCTGCGACCTCGGACACCTATCGCCAGCTCAACCTGTTCGGCGACGTGTTCGAGCGGGTTCGCAGCGACTATGTCGAGAAGCCCGACGACAGCAAGCTGGTGGAGTCCGCGATCTCCGGAATGCTGACCGGACTCGATCCGCATTCCAGCTATATGGATGCCAAGAGTTTTCGCGATATGCAGGTGCAGACCCGCGGCGAGTTCGGCGGCCTCGGCATCGAAGTCACAATGGAAGACGGCCTGATCAAGGTGGTGTCGCCGATCGACGATACCCCGGCCTCCAAGGCCGGCATCATGGCCAACGACATCATCACCAGCCTCGACGATGAAGCGGTGCAGGGCCTGACCCTGAACCAGGCCGTCGAGAAGATGCGCGGCCCGGTCAACACCAAAATCAAGCTGAAGATCGTCCGCAAGGGCAAGGACGATCCGCTCGACGTCACCTTGGTGCGCGACAACATCCGCGTCCGCTCGGTGCGCGCGCGCGTCGAAAGCGATGACATCGCCTATATCCGCATCACCACCTTCAACGAACAGACCACCGAAGGCCTGAAGCGCGAGATCGCGGCGCAGACCGCGGCGATCGGCAGCGACAAGATCAAGGGCTTCATCATCGATCTGCGGAACAATCCCGGCGGTCTGCTGGAAGAAGCCGTGACGGTGTCCGACGCCTTCCTGGAGCGCGGCGAGATCGTTTCGACCCGCGGCCGCAATGCCGAGGAAACCCAGCGCCGCACCGCGCATGCCGGAGATCTCACCAAGGGCAAGCCGGTGGTCGTGCTGATCAATGGCGGCTCGGCTTCGGCGTCGGAAATCGTCGCCGGTGCGCTGCAGGACCACAAGCGCGCCACCACCATCGGCACTCGGTCGTTCGGCAAGGGCTCGGTGCAGACCATCATCCCGCTCGGCTCCGGCAACGGCGCGCTGCGGCTGACCACGGCGCGCTACTTCACGCCGTCGGGCAAGTCGATCCAGGCCAAGGGCATCGTTCCCGATATCGAAGTGCTGCAGGACGTGCCGGACGAGTTGAAGTCGCGGACCGACACCAAGGGCGAAGCCTCGCTGCGCGGCCATCTGAAGAACGACGGCGACGAGAAGACCGGCTCGCAATCCTACGTGCCGCCGGACGCCAAGGACGACAAGGCCCTGAAGATGGCCGACGATCTGCTTCACGGTATCAAGGCCAGTGCCGCCACCACGGCACCTGCTACCGTCCCGGCGACCGGCGACAAGGCCGCGATCGACAAGCCTGTCACCGAAAAGGCGAACTGATCCAGTTCAGCCGGATTTTGTGAAAAAGGCGGTCCGCGGGCCGCCTTTTTTGCTGTCAGGGTTCCAC
>NZ_JANXTC010000040.1:0-9872 GCF_025356345.1 Tardiphaga sp. | reverse complement strand
GATCGAGATGGCAGACGAAGCGCACGTCGGGCTTGTCGATGCCCATGCCGAAGGCGACGGTGGCGACGATTACGATGCCGTCCTCGTTGATGAAGCGGTCCTGGTTGTGCGCGCGCACATTGGCGTCGAGCCCGGCATGATAGGGCAGCGCCGAGACGCCGGCCTTGTTCAGCGCCTTCGCGGTATCCTCGACCTTGGCGCGCGACAGGCAATAGACGATGCCCGCCTCGCCGGCGTGGCGCTCGGCGATGAATTCCTGCAGCTGCTTCTGCGCATTGGTCTTGTCGACGATCTCATACTTGATGTTCGGGCGATCGAAGCTGGCGACGAAACTCGGCGCGTCGTCGAGGCCGAGCCGATGTGAGATCTCCTGACGGGTCAGATCATCGGCGGTCGCGGTCAGCGCGATCCGCGGCACGTCGGGAAAGCGTTCGGCGATCACCGACAGGCCGATATATTCCGGCCGGAAGTCGTGGCCCCATTGCGACACGCAATGCGCCTCGTCGATCGCAAACAGCGCGATCCTGGCGCGGCCCAGCATCGCCAGGCAGCGTGGCGTCAGCAGCCGCTCGGGTGCGACGTAGAGCAGATCGAGATCGCCGGCGAGCAGCCGCCGCTCGACCTCGTTGGCCTCGTCCCAGGACAAGGTGGAGTTGAGCACCGCTGCCTTGACGCCGGCTTCGAGCAGGCCGGCGACCTGGTCGCGCATCAGCGCGATCAGCGGCGACACCACGATGCCGCAGCCCTCGCGCAGCAGCGACGGCAACTGGTAGCACATCGACTTGCCGCCGCCGGTCGGCATCAGCACCAGGCAGTTGCCGCCCGCGGTCACATGGCGAACGATCGCCTCCTGCTCGCCGCGGAACCCGGGCAGGCCGAACACCGAATTCAGGACGGAAAGGGCGTTCGGGGCGATATCGGACTCATCGGTGCGGGCGGAAGCTGTGGCGGAAGCGGACATGCGGCAGGTCAATCCCTGATTCGTCGGCCGGGTATAACAGACAAGCGACACTAGCGCGGTCGCATCCCCCGTAAAACCGGTGTAGACTGCCGTCACGTGTCAGGCCGCCGGGATCACCCGCGGGTTCCATGCACAGATCGTCGAAGATTGCCCATGTCCCTCATTTTGCGCGTCTTTTCGTGGCTCCTGAGCCGTCGCCGCCGGCCCGCGGCGCGCTGGCGCGCGGCTAATGAAAACACTTCGAAGAAGCCGAAGCAGCGGGTCGGCAAGGCGCCGAAATGGACCGTGATGGCCCATGTCATCGCGCATGACCCGCCGGTGACGATGCTCGGTCACCGCACCGCGCTGGAAATCTGGAACCTGTCCGATCCGACCCGCCTCGCCTTCCTCTATCTGCAGCACGGTCGCCGGCTCAGGCTGCCGGCGCCGGCCGCGATCGTCGAATTCGGCAAGGCCGCGCGGCGCAGCCGGATGGCGGAATAGGCTGCGCCTCCCGGCTCAGCGATCCATCCGGGCCGCGGCTCACCGGATCATACTGGCAAGGCTCGTATCCCAGTTGCGGAAGGCCAGCGCTCGCTTTAACCAGCCTTCCGATGGCTGGTTCCGGCGGCTTGACGTTCCCGCCGCGAGCGGAGAAGGTCCCGCCGGTTTCCGCCGCTTCAACGAAAGATACTCCCATGATCAAGCGTCTCGTCCCCGGCAAGCGTCTCAGCCAGGCTGCCATTCACGGCAACACCGTCTATCTCGCCGGCCAGGTGCCGAATGATTACACCGGCTCCATCGAGGCACAGACCACGGAAGTGCTCGCCAAGATCGACGCGCTGCTCAAGGAAGCCGGAACCGACAAGACCAGGATGCTCAGCGTCACCGTCTGGCTGCCGAGCATGGGCGATTTCGCCAAATTCAATACGGTCTGGGACAGCTGGGTGCCGCAGGACAACACGCCGGCCCGCGCTTGCGTCGAAGCCCGGCTCGCCGATCCCTCGATCAAGGTCGAGATCGCCGTCATCGCCGCGATTTCCTGACCGTGCTGCCCGTTGCGCTCGCGGTCGCCCCCAATGGCGGCCGCAAGGTCAAGGCGGATCATCCCGCCGTGCCGCTATCTCCAGCGGAGCTGGCGGTGACCGCCGCGCGCTGCCTCGAGGCTGGCGCGGCCATGATCCACGCCCATGTCCGCAACCCGGACGGCACGCATCTGCTCGATGCCGCCGCTTACAAGGCGGCAATATCGTCGATCCGCGGCGCGGTCGGCGACCGGCTGGTGATCCAGATCACCAGCGAGGCGCTCGGCAAATACGCGCCCGCCGCGCAACGCGCCGTGATCCGCGATGTCAAGCCGGAGGCCGCCTCGCTGGCGCTGCGCGAGCTGGTGCCGGACGCGTCGGAAGAGCGCGCTTTCGCCGATCTGCTCGGCTGGATGAAGGCCGAGGCGGTGACGCCGCAGATTATTCTGTACGATATCGAGGATGCCATCCGTCTCGCCGATTTCCGCAAGCGCGGCCTGGTGCCGTTCGAGCGGCTGCCGGTGCTGTTCGTACTCGGTCGCTACACCGCCGGCCAGACCTCCAGCCCGCGTGACCTGCTGCCCTTCATCGAGAGTCACGCGCCGGCCTTCGAGCATTGGAGCGTCTGCGCCTTCGGCGCGCAGGAGACCGCTTGTGTCACCGCGGCGGCACTGCTCGGCGGCCACATCCGCGTCGGCTTCGAGAACAATGAGTTGTTGCCGGATGGTACGCGCGCGACCGGCAATGAAGACCTCGTCGCCGCCGCTCGCCGCGCCATTGCTTCCGTTGGACTGAGGGCCGCGACGGCGGATGATCTCCGGGCCGCGACGGCGGTCTGACACCCGCAAAAGCCGCCCGCACGATAGAGCGATTGCTTAAACCAGCCAGATCCTAATCGTCCCGCCGCAGCGTTTCCGGTGGCCGTTCGCCGAACTCCTTGCGGTAGTCGCGCGCGAATGCCCCGTTTTAGTAAACCGGCATTCGAAGGCGACGCCGATGGCGGCGGTCTTCGACGGCTTCGCCGTGGCCATTGGATTAAATGTCAACCATAATATCAGGGGCTGGGCTGCCATGAATTTCAGTTATTGAGCAAGGTGGACGTTAACAGGCGTAACGGTATCGTTATCTTTTTGCGATATGTGTAGAAGATGACGTTTTGCCTGTCGTGCTCATTGCGCGTCGCGATGGCCGTTCGAGCCATCCGACCAGAAATAATCTCTGATGTTGTTTGTTGATCCACGCTTTGTCGGTGCGGCGGGCACGCATGCCATGCGCGGCGCGGCGCCCTTCCATCGGTTGCTGTCAGCGCCGATGTAAATCCATCGCCCATGGGTATTCAGGCAGCCTCTATCTCGCGGAGATAGACGGGCGAGCTTAAGGCATTTCAAATTTTCCAATCGAGCTGAAGCCCATTGGGCCACAGGAGAATGAGCGGCATGAAAATGCGCCTGACGATTTCACGTGTCATCTTGCTGTTCGGTCTCGTGACGGCTGTCGGTCTTGGCGCCATCATCGCGACCAGCATCTACGGGCTGACGCAGCTGAAAGTCGGCGGGCCATTGTATGACCGGATCAAGCTGGGCAATGATCTGGTCGCGGACATCCTTCCACCGCCGGCCTATGTGATCGAGGCCTACCTCGAAATCACCCTGGCGATGCGGGACCCCGCGTCGCTGAAGGCACGTGTCGAACGGCTGGGCCAACTGAAGAAGGACTATGACGAGCGGCGGGAATTCTGGTCGAAGTCCGATCTCGGCCCGGCCATCAAGACCCGGCTGGTGGAGCAATCGGACGGCGACGTCAGGCGCTTCTGGACCGGGGTAGACCAGAAGCTCGTCCCGGCGCTTGCCAAGGGCGACACGGCGTCGGCAACGATAGCCTATGCGGCGGTTACCGAGGCCTATGCGGCGCACCGCGCGATCATCGACGACATCGTCAAACTGACCAACCAGGACAACACGGCGACCGAAGCAGCCGCGCAGGGCAGAGTTGGCTTTTTGACCACGACATTGTGGATTGTGTCGATACTCGTCTCGCTGATCATCGGAGCCGGGCTGGTCGGCGTTGCGCTGGGAGTGATCCGGCCCATGATCGAAATCACCGGCGTGATGCAGGGCCTTGCCGATGGTGACCTGCGGATCAGTGTGCCTTCGCTCGGCCGCCACGACGAGGTCGGCGCCATGGCGCGCACCGTTCAGGTGTTCAAGGACAATGCCATCCGGGTCGGCACGATGGAGGCCGATACTCTGGCGTTGGCCGCGCGCGGCGAACAGGACCGCCGGACCACCATGCAACAGATGGCAAACGGGTTCGACCAGGCGATCGGCAAGATCGTGCAGACGGTATCGGCGGCGTCGTCCGAAATCGAATCCGCGGCGGGCAGCCTGACCCGGACTGCCGGCGAGACCCAGTCGCTGGCCGCGACGGTGGCCACGGCCGCCGAGCAATCCTCGGCGAATGCGCAATCAGCGGCCAGCGCATCCGAGCAGATGGCGTCGTCGGTGTCGGAGATCAGCCGTCAGGTTCTCGCATCGCACCGGATTTCGCGCGCGGCCGTGCAGCAAGCCGAGCAGACCAATGCGCGGATCGGCGAGTTGGCGCTGTCGGCCGGCCGGATTGGCGAGGTCGTCAAGATGATCAGCGCGGTCGCGGAGCAGACCAACATGCTGGCGCTTAACGCGACCATCGAAGCGGCGCGTGCCGGCGAGGCCGGGCGCGGCTTTGCCGTGGTCGCTTCCGAAGTGAAGGCGCTCGCCGCGCAGACCGCCAGGGCGACCGACGAAATCAGCGCGCAGATCGCCCAGATGCAGTCTGCGACCGGCCTGTCGGTCTCCGCGATCCAGGAGATCAGCGAGACCATCCGTGAGATCTCGGTGATCTCCGAGTCGATTTCGGCGGCGGTGGAACAGCAGGGGGCCGCGACCCAGGAAATTTCCCGCAGCGTGCAGCAGGTCGCGCAGGGCGCCAACCAGGTCTCCGGCAGCATCGCCGATGTTAACCGCGGCGCGGCGGATACCGGAGTGGCATCAGGCCAGGTGCATGGCCTTGCCCGTTCATTGCGCGACGAGAGCGGTCATCTGCAGGACGAGGTCACCCGATTCCTGGCCACGGTTCGCGCCGCCTGACGCGATGACGGCCGGGCTTGGCTAATCGTACCACGGCCATTCCGCGGCGCCGGCATGCGTCACCGCGCCGCCCGGAGCCTGTCCCACCAGCCTGGCATATTTCGACAGCGCGCCGGCGCGGTGGCGCGGCGGGCGCTGCACCCAGGCGGCCTTGCGTGCGGCGAATTCGACGTCGTCGATCAGCAGGTCGATCCGCTGTGCGGGCGCATCGATGCGGATCCGGTCGCCGTCGCGCACCAGCGACAGCGGACCGCCGACAAAGGCCTCCGGCGAGACATAGCCGATGCACATGCCGCGGGTCGCGCCGGAAAAGCGGCCGTCGGTGATCAGCGCCACCTTCTCGCCCATGCCCTGGCCGTAGATCAGCGCGGTGACGCCGAGCATCTCGCGCATGCCGGGGCCGCCAACCGGACCCTCATTGCGGATGATCAATACGTCGCCTTCGCGATAGGTTTGCGCCTTCACCGCCGCGACACATGAATCCTCGTCCTCGAACACGCGCGCGCTGCCCTCGAACACTGTCTTCTTCAGCCCGGCGACCTTGATCACCGCGCCGTCGGGAGCGAGGTTACCCTTTAAAACCGCGACGCCGCCATCCGGCATGATCGGCGTCGCCGCGCTGTAGATCACCTCGCCGTCGGCCAATTTGGCATTGCCATATTCCTCGGCGAGGGTTTTCCCCGTGATGCTCAGACACGAGCCATCGATGTGGCCGCTCTCGATCAGCGCGCGCATCACCACCGCGCAGCCGCCGATGTCATAGACATCCTTGGCGGTGTACTTGCCGCCGGGCCGCAAATTGCCGATCAGCGGCGTGCGCGAAAATACTTCGCCGACATCGTCGATGGTGAAGGGAATGCCGGCCTCGTTGGCGATCGCCGGCAGGTGCAGCGCGGCATTGGTCGAGCCGCCGGTGGCCGCGACGATCGCCGCGCCGTTTTCCAGCGATTTTCGCGTGACGAGATCGCGCGGCAGCGGGCTGCCCCGCCGCAGCATGTCCATGATCAGCCGGCCGGCGCGGCGCGCATAATGCGCGCGTTCGGCATAGACGCCCGGCACCATCGAAATATTCGGCATGGTCAGGCCCATCGCCTCGGAGACCATCGCCATGGTGTTGGCGGTGAACTGGCCGGCGCAGGCGCCGACCGTCGGCAGGCAGGCGCGCTCGATGCCTTCCAGCGTGATGGCGTCGATCTCGCCGGTCATGAAGGAGCCGACCGCCTCGTAGGAATCCAGCGCGGTAATGGTCTTGCCGTCGTAGCTGCCGGGCAGCGCGCTGCCGCCATAGATGAAGATCGACGGTACGTTGCAGCGCACCATGCCCATGATCACGCCAGGCAGCGTCTTGTCGCAGCCGCCAAAACCGATCAACGCGTCGAAGGCGTAGCTGTGCACGACCGCCTCGATGGAATCGGCGATGATCTCGCGCGACAGCAGCGAGAATTTCATACCCTCGTGGCCCATGCTGATGCCATCGGAGACGGAGATGGTGGAGAATTCGCGCGGCGTGCCGCCGCCCTCGCTGACGCCGTCGCGCGCGGCGGCGACCTGAAAATCATGCGTCATGTTGCAGGGCGACAGATCGCCCTTCATGCTGACGATGCCGACCATCGGCTTGGCGATGTCCGCGTCATCGAGCCCGGTTGCCCGCAGGAAGGCGCGGTGCGGCGCGCGATCGAGTCCATCCGTGGTGATACGGGAGCGCCATTTGTTCATCGGGGGCTTTCGGAATTCGGTTTTTGAAATCTAGCACGGACGTCGCGAAAGTACCTCCACCCGCGTAGCAATGGGGAGGGTCGACCGAACGAAGCAATACGCAGCATTGCTGAAGGGGAGGCCGGGGTGGTGGGCGCCCCATTGATGGTCATTCCGGGGCGTGCGCGGCGCGAGCCTCGCTCTCGCGCCCCGGAATAACAACTTCTTGTGGCGGCCCTCTCCCGGCTTCGCTTCGCTCAGGCCCCCACTCCCGCTGCGCGCAGCTTTGCTGCGCTGGGGGAGTGGGGATGCAAGTCCCTACTGGATCGGCGCGACGATGGTCGGGTGCTTGAACTGCATGACGTCCATCTTTGGCAACATGCCGGCCTCGGTGTAGATGTCGAGCATCTTCTGCATCGCCGGGAAATTTGGCGCGGCGCCGGGCTCACGCGAAAAATCGTTTTCCTTCAGCAAATACGTCTCCAGCACCGGGATCGGCGCCTTCATGACTTCGTTGACGACTTTCAGGGTCTCGTCGCGGTTGGCCAGCGCCTTCTTCATGCCAAGCGTGATATCCGCCACATAGGCCTTGGCGATGTCAGGATTTTTGTCGACGAAATCGGCGCGGCACGCTTCGAGAATATGCACGATGTTCGGCATCGCCTCGTTCAGCGAGAACAGTTTTCGCGTGCCGCCCTTGGCTTCCATGCGCGCGGCGAACGGCTGGTTCATGTTGATGGCGTCGACGCGGCCCTGGCGCAACGCGTCCTCGGAGGCGGCGAAGCCGATCTCGACCAGCTTGATGTCCTTCTCGGGATCGATACCTCCGGCCTTCATCAGCATCTTGAACGGGCCATAGGTGCCGCCGCCGATCACCGAGATACCGACATTCTTGCCTTTCAGATCGGCGATGGTCTTGATCGGTGAGTCGTCCTTCACCGCCCAGTAGACCGAGAAGCTGCCGGGCTTTTCGGAGACGTGCTGCGCGACGATATAGGCCTTGAGATTTCCGCCGTTGACGCCATTGGCGAGCGACAGCACGCCCTGGGTGGCGCAGTCCAGCGCGCCGGCCGCCAGCGCCTGGGTCATCGGCGAGGTGCCCTGGAATTGCGTCCACTCGATATTGTAGACCTTGCCGAGATTGCTGAATTCGGTCGGGCGCTTCATCATCCAGTATTTGGATTCTTCGGCCGGAATGGTCCAGCCGACGCGGATGGTCGGAATCGTCTGCGCGTGCGCTGCACTCGCCAGCGTAGTTGCGGCTAACGCCGCCGCCATCATCCATGTCGACAAATTCAGCTTCATGCCCGCTACTCCGTTGAAGATGACCAGCCGGCCATCGAAAGCCGCGCTATTGCAAAGCCTTTCATGCTTCAAACAATCATTCAAGCGATCGTCTGCCCAACAAACGTTCTCGCACTGCCGCAACATGCAGCAAGCACCGGTCGGTTGATATCATCGTTGATGCGGGGCCGGTCGCAGCGTAGACAGCGCACAAGCGCAGCGCCGGCGACAATTCGGGGTTGAGGGTTCTGCTCGCAAGATGCAGTGAGCGAAGAGGCGGCGGAGCAGTCATGACGGAAACAGCGGACGGCCACGAGCGGGTCGGCTATCTCGGCCTCGGGCTGATGGGGCTGCCGATGACGCAGCGGCTGCTCGCCGCCGGCTACGACGTCACGGTCTGGAATCGTTCGCCCGGCAAGGCCGTGGCTCTGGTGGAGGCCGGCGCGACGGTGGCGACCAAGCCGGCGGTGGTAGCCGCCAATGCCGGGATCATCTTCATGTGCGTCACCGACGCCGCGGCGGTGGAAGAGGTCGTGTTCGGGGCTGGCGGCCTCGCCAGCGTGCCGGGGGTTGGGAAACTCGTGGTAGACTTCTCCTCCATCCATCCCGATGCGACGCGGGCGATTGCCGCGCGGCTGAAGGCTGCGAACGGCATGGGCTGGATCGACGCCCCGGTGTCCGGCGGCACCAAGGGCGCGCAGGAAGGGACACTTGCGATCATGGCTGGCGGCGACGCCGCCGATGTCGAACGCGTCCGGCCCTATATTCTCAAAATGGCGCGCGGCTTCACCCATATGGGACCGACCGGTGCAGGCCAGACCACCAAGCTTTGCAACCAGGTGATTGTCGGCTGCGCCATGGCGGTGCTGGCGGAGGCGACGCGGCTCGCCGTCAATGCCGGCATCGACGCTAAGCGTCTGCCGGAGGCACTGGCCGGCGGCTTTGCCGATTCGATCCCGCTGCAATTGTTCGTGCCGCGCATGGTAGCCGGCATCCATACGCCGCCGCTCGGTCACATCAGCACCATGCTGAAGGATCTCGACACCGTCGTCGACGTTGCCCACGACACCGGCACGCCGGTGCCGATGGCGGCGCTGGCCGCGCAACTGTTCCGGATGGCCGCGGCGACGCGCGGCGCCGGGGCCGACGCGCTGGAAATCTACAAGCTGTCGGCACCCAAAGTATGAAGGTCCTCGTCATCGGCGCCGCCGGCATGATCGGCCGCAAGCTGTGCGAGCGGCTGCTCAAGGACGGCCGTATCGGCGGCGTCGCTATTACCGGCCTGGTGATGGCCGATGCCGTCACCGGCGATCCCGGCGGCGATTCCAGTTTTGCGCAATATCTGGTCGTGGATCTGGCGCATCCCGATGCGGCCGGTGTGTTGCTGGCGTCGCGACCGGATCTCATTTTCCATCTGGCCGCGGTCGTTTCGGGCGAGGCGGAGCAGGATTTCGACAAGGGCTATGCCGTCAATCTCGACGGCACCCGCGCGTTGTTCGAGGCAATCCGCGTCACGGAAAATTATACGCCGCGCGTGGTCTACACCTCGTCGATCGCGACGTTCGGCGCGCCCTATCGCGGGGCCATCGCGGACGAGTTTTTCCATACGCCGTTGTCCAGCTACGGTACCCAGAAGGCGATCTGCGAATTGCTGCTGGCCGATTATTCGCGCCGCGGCTTTCTCGATGGCGTTGGCATTCGCCTGCCGAATATTTGCGTGCGGCCCGGCAAGCCCAATGCGGCGTCGTCGGGCTTCTTCTCCAGCATCATCCGCGAGCCGCTTGCGGGCCGCGAGGCGATCCT
>NZ_JANXTC010000021.1:0-15087 GCF_025356345.1 Tardiphaga sp. | reverse complement strand
TCAGAACGAAGTTCCGCCGCCAAACTTGAACTGCTGCACGCGATCATATGCACCCTTGGTGATCGGCACCGCGTAGTCGAAGCGCAGCGGACCGAACGGGGACTGCCAGATCACGCCCACACCGACCGACGAGCGGACCATGTTGCTATCATCATACTGCAGTCCGGTGCAGGTGCCGACCGTAGCCTTGCTTGCAGGAGTGCAGTTCGCACCGTTCAAAGCTACACCATTTTTAGCTGCATTGTTTTCACCGGTCTGCCCCCAAGAGGTCGGCCCCTGATAATCCCACAGGCCGCCGGCATCGGCATAGACCGCGCCCTTGATGCCAACTTCCTTCGGCAGGAACCAGAACGGCATCTGCAATTCAGCCGAGGCGCCCCAATATTTCGTGCCGCCCAGCGCGTCGCCATAGGACCCCAGGGCAACGTAGCTGATGTCACGCGGGCCAATGCCGTTCGGTGCGAAACCACGGACCAGGTTCGGACCCATCTGGAAGTTGTCCAGCATGCGGATGTCCTTGCCGACGCTGTTCAACATGCCGCCCTGCACCCGCAGCAGACCGACGATGTCGGACACCAGCGGGGTGTAGTACTTGGCATCAACCGTGGTCTTCAGGTAGCTGACGTCGCCGCCAACACCGGCGTAGTCCTGCTTGAACTCGACGAACAGGCCGTCGGTGGGGTTCTTGTTGTTGTCCAGGGTGTTGTAGTTGAGCGTGTAGCCAACCAGCGAGGTGATGGTGGCACCGCCAGCCAGTTCCTTGCGGACGGGCAGAGAGGATTCGCCGTCGGCGTAACAGCCCCAAGTTGTAGAATCGAAAGTTTTGAAAGTGCCAGCCGCATTCAGCGCAGACGGCGTGTTCAGCCCACCATTGTTGTTACAATTTGTCAGTGCCGGCGGCAGCGAGATCTGCTGCTGATAGATCGAGTAGCGCAGCTGCAGCGACAGATCTTCCCGCAGACCGAAACCGAGGCGCGGGCTGAAGCCCATCGTCTTGGTGTTGTACGAGATGTAGCTGTTGGACAGCTGCTCGCGCTGGAAGAAATCGAGGCCGAGCGCGACGCGGTAATCGAGCAGATAGGGCTCGACGAAGGACAGCGAGTAACCGCGGGCATACTGGCCGTACTGCACCGAAGCCTTGGCGAACAGGCCGCGGCCGAGGAAGTTGCGCTCGGAGACGCTGACTTCGCCGAGGGCGCCGTCGGTGGTCGAGTAACCGCCCGAGACCGAGAAGTCGCCGGTGGACTTCTCTTCCAGATCGACCACCAGGATCACGCGATCGCTGGACGAGCCGGGCTCGGTCGAGACCTTCACGCTCTTGAAGAAGTCGAGGTTCTTGAGGCGTCGCTCGGCGCGATCGACCAGCGCCCGGTTATAGGCATCGCCTTCCGAGAGATCGAACTCGCGGCGAATGACGTAATCCCGGGTACGGGTGTTGCCGCGCACATTGATGCGCTCGATGTAGGTGCGCGCGCCCTCCTCGATGGCAAAGCCGATCGAGACGGTGTGGGCTTCGAAGTTGCGATCGCCACGCGGGCGGACCACCGCGAAGGCATAGCCACGCCGCGAGGTTTCGATCTGCATTTCCTCGACCGATTTCTCCAGCGCTTCCGCGTTGTAGAGCGAGCCGACGGTGACGCGGGAGAAGCCGCGCAGCGAGTTGGCATCGAGGGTCGGGATGGTGGACTGCATGTCGACCGAAGAAACGCGATACTGGGCGCCTTCCTCGATCTTGAAGGTGACCAGGAAGCCCTTCTTGTCGGGATCATATTCGGTGAGCGCGGCAACGACCTGCACATCGGCGAAGCCGTTCTTCAGGTAATAGCGGCGGATCAGGTCGCGATCGGCTTCGACGCGGTCCGGATCATAGATATCGCCCGATGCCAGGAAGCTCAGAAGGTTGGATTCGCGGGTCTTGATGACGTCCTTGAGGCGATAGGACGAGTAGAAGCTGTTGCCGATGAATTCGATCGACTTGACGCCGGTCTTCTGGCCTTCGGTAACCGTGAAGATCAGGTCGACGCGGTTGTTCGGCTGCTCGATGATCTCGGGCACGACACTGACGTCGTAGCGGCCGGAGCGGCGATAGATCTCGGAGATGCGGGACGCATCGGACTGCACCATCGGGCGCGACAGCGTGCCACGCGGCTTCGACTGGATCTCGGCGGTAAGCTGGTCGTCCTTGACCTTCTTGTTACCCTCGAACGCGATACGACCAATCACCGGGTTCTCGACCACCGAGACCACCAGACGACCCCCGCCCTGGTTGATCTTGACGTCCTGGAACAGGCCGGTCTCGATCAGAGCCTTGAGGCCATCATCGATATTGCCCTGGTCGAGCCGACCGCTCGGGCCGGGCCGGAAGTAGGAGCGAATCGTCTCAACATCGACGCGGCGATTGCCTTCGACGGCGATCGATGCCGCCGTCTGGGCCATCGCCGTCGACGAAAGAAGCGCTGCCGTCACCGTCGCGGCGACCGGCATGGCGACCAAGAGTGAAGCAGCAAGCAGGCTACCCCGGATTACCCGCAATCCAAAAATCATGCGCCAAGCGCCCTTATCATTCCATCGCCGGCCCGCACCCCTACGGACTGGCAGAATCCCATTTGTTGCTCCGCTTGTAGCCAATTTTACCAAACTGGCAAACGACCTTTCGCGGTGCAATTCCAATTTCATTCCAAGACGTTGCCCATCGGCCACGTTGCCCCGGAGCCGCATCATGACGCCGCCAGATGAAGAATATCGTTATAGGTTGCAAAGACCATTAACATCAGTACCAGCCCCAATCCGATGCGGAATCCGAATTCCTGCGCCCGTTCAGAGAGCGGGCGGCCACGGATCGCCTCGACGGCGTAAAACAGCAGGTGACCGCCATCGAGCAGCGGAACCGGGAACAGGTTCAGCAGCCCGATCGAGATCGAAAGTACCGCCGCCAGGTGAATCAGCGCGGTCAGGCCGATGGTCGCCACCTGCCCCGAGATCTGGGCGATTCGCATCGGCCCGCCAATCTGGTCGGCGGCCTCACGGCCGGTAAATACGCCACCGATATAGGCGATGGTGCGGTCGACGACGAACCAGGTCTCCTTGACGCCCAGCACCAGCGCGGTGGCCGGGTTGACCCGCTCGGTGGTGACTTCACCGACCGCGGTCGCCCGGGTAATGCCGAGCACGCCGAGGCGGTGGACATTGCCGAAGCTGTCCTTGATTTCCTTCAGCTGCGGCGTCGCCTTCAGATCGAGGGTCGAATCGCCGCGCTTGACGGTCACGGTGAGCTGCTCGCCAGCCTTGATGCCGACAATGCGCTGCATGTCGGAGAAGCTGCCAATCGCGCTGCCGTCGATCGCCTTGATGATGTCGCCCGGCTGGAACCCGGCCGTGGCGGCCGCGCTGCCGGCTTGCACGGTATCGACCTGGGCGGTGGTGCTGGGCTTGCCGAAGAAGGTGAACAGCGCGGTGAAGATCACGATCGCCAGGATGAAATTGGCAATCGGACCGGCGGCAACGATGGCGGCGCGCTGGCCGACCCGCTTGTGATGGAAGCTGCCTTCGCGCTCTTCCGCATTCATCGTGGACAGCGCCGCCGCCGACGGCGTCGAGGCCTCGCTCTCGTCGCCGAAGAATTTGACGTAGCCGCCGAGCGGAATGGCGGAAATCTTCCAGCGCGTGCCGCGGCGATCATTGAAGCCGACGATTTCGGGACCGAAGCCCAGCGAGAAGGTCAGCACCTTGACGCCATTCCAGCGCGCAACCAGGAAGTGGCCGAGTTCGTGGAAGAACACCACGATCGTCAGCACAAACAGGAACGGGATGATGTAACCAATAAATCCGTGACTTAACGTAGTGAACCCATGTTGAAAAAACTCAAGCATCCCAATCCCCTAAACGCGAAACCAAAGGCTTCGTCCGCAACATCTAAAATGCCTTTGCGGCAATTTGAGGCAAGAGGGTGGCAGCCATTTCTCTCGCCCTATGGTCAATGGCAATGGCGTCGTCGGCCGACGACAGCGGCGCCAGATTACCAGCCCGCACCCAGTCATTCATGGTGGCCTCGACCAGCCGGGCGATCGCGCCGAAGCGGATTTTTTGCGCGATGAAGGCAGCGACCGCGATCTCGTTGGCGGCGTTATAGACGGTGGTCACGCCATTTCCGGTGCGCAGAGCGTCAAAGGCCAGTTTCAGGCCCGGAAAGCGGGCATAATCGGGGGTCTCGAAGGTCAACGTGCCGACCTTGGCCAGATCGAGCGGCGCGGCGCGGCCGGGGATACGGTCCGGCCAGCCCAGGCAATGTGCGATCGGCGTGCGCATATCCGGCGAGCCGAGCTGCGCCATCACCGAAAAATCCCGGAACTCGACCATGCCGTGAATGATCGACTGCGGATGCACCAGAACGTCGATCTGGTCCGGGCTCAGCGCGAAAAGATACGCTGCCTCAATGACTTCCAGCCCTTTGTTCATCATGGACGCGGAGTCGATGGTGATCTTCTGGCCCATCGACCAGTTCGGGTGCTTGAGCGCCTGTTCCAGCGTCGCCTGCTCGATATCGGCGGCGGCCCAGGTCCGGAACGGGCCACCCGACGCGGTGATGATCACCCGGGTCAGTTCCTCGCGGTTGCCCGAGCCCAGCGCCTGGAACAGCGCATTGTGCTCGGAATCCGCCGGCAGGATGCAGGCGCCGGATTGCGCCGCGCGCTGCATGAAAAAGTCGCCGGCACAGACCAGGCACTCTTTGTTGGCGAGCGCGATGGTGGCGCCGCGATCCACCGCCGCCAGCGCCGGCTTGAGACCCGCCGCTCCGGACACCGCCGCCATCAGCCAGTCCGACTGCCGCTGTGCCGCCTCGATGATGGCGCTATCGCCGGCGCCACTTTCGATCCCGGTGCCGGCCAGCGCCGCCCGCAATTCGCCGAGCCTGGATTCATCGGCCACCGCGACGAAGCGGGCGCGAAATTCCATCGCCAGTTTGACGAGGCCGTCGACATTGGTATTGGCGGTCAACGCCTCCACCTGGTACCGCTCGGGCGCCGCGCGCAGCAGATCCATGGTGCTGTCGCCGATCGAGCCGGTGGCGCCCAATACGGTAACGCGGCGCACGCCCGAGGCGGCGGCCTTGTCGTTTCGCAACGGAACTGCACTCATCGAATCACCAAACCATAATACCGCGACCGACGCCATCGGCGCCGCCTCGCACAAGACCGATCACCGCGGCTGCGACAACCGCGAAGACATAGCCATCGAGCCGGTCCAGCAGACCGCCATGACCAGGGATGATATGGCTGGAATCCTTGACGCCGAACCGCCGCTTGACCGCGGACTCAAAGAGATCGCCGAGTTGCGACATGGTGGTCAGCGTCGCGGCCAGCAGCAGCAGCGGCACCAGCCGACCGATACCAAAGGCAGCAAAGCCCGCCGCCACCGCAAGGCTCAGGACAATGCCGCCGATTGCGCCAGCCCAGGTCTTTTTCGGGCTGACGCGCGGCCATAGCTTGGGGCCGCCAATCCCCCTGCCCGCGAAATAGCCGCCGATGTCGGTGACCCAGACCACCAGCAGGATGAACATCAGCGCCGTGAATCCCCACTGCGGATCCAGCCGCACCATCACCGACGCCGCCAGCGCCGCCGCCGCATAGACGATTCCGAGCGTCACCCAGCCAAAGCGATCGGCGCCGACAATCATCCGCCATTCGATGAAGAGGCCAATCGACACCAATGTGACGAGGCCCGCCCACAGCCAGCCGCCCATCCAGACCACGAAGATCGCAACGGGAATCATCACCAGCGCGGTAAGCACCCGCGTCAGGAGATTGCGCAGACCGCGATCATCCGGTTGCGGCGCCGCCTTGTCCTGATTCACGCCCGTCACGAACCGGTTTTCGCGGTGAGCCCGCCGAAGCGGCGCTCGCGCCTTGCATATTCGGCAATCGCGCCTTCCAGCGCGGACTTGTCGAAATCCGGCCAGTGGATCGGCACGAACACCAGCTCGCTATAGGCCGCCTGCCACATTAGAAAGTTCGACAGCCGCTGCTCGCCTGAGGTGCGGATGATCAGGTCGGGATCGGGAATGTCGGGCGCATCGAGATACTGACCGAGCGAATCGACATTGATGCTGTCCGGCGTGCGCTTGCCGTCCGCCACCTCCTGCGCCAGCCGCTGCGCGGCCTTGGCGATCTCGTGCCGCGAGCCGTAGTTGAAGGCGACCACCAGATTTAGCCGGGTGTTACCGCGGGTGAGGTCCTCGGCTTCCGACAGCAGGCCGCGGATGTCCGGATCGAGACCCTCACGTTCACCGATCACCCGGACGCAAACGCCGTCGGCATGCAGCGAGGCCAGATCGTTGCGGATGAAGCGGCGCAGCAGCCCGAACAGATCGCGGATTTCGGTCGCCGGGCGCGACCAGTTTTCCGAGCTGAACGAGAAGATCGTCAGATAGAGAATGCCGAGTTCATTGGCGGCGCGTACCACGCGGCGCAGCGCATCGACGCCGCGGCGGTGGCCTTCCGCGCGCGGCAAGCCGCGGGCCGCGGCCCAGCGCCCATTGCCATCCATGATGATCGCGACATGCAAAGGCGAGGATCGGTCTGATCCTTCGGTTGCGGGCGCGGCGGCGTTCGACATCGGTTGGTCCCCGGCACATGATTCGCCAGAACCTGTGTTCTGGCGAGGACTTCATGCGCGCTGCGAAAGTTCAGAACGCGGTCATCAATCGAAGCGGGTTTCGATCCGGCTGATGCCGCGCAGGCGTGCGGTGTACGCCTAGACCTTCATAATTTCCTTTTCCTTGGCGGCCAGCAACTGCTCGATTTCGGAGATCGATGCATCGGTCGCCTTCTGCACTTCATTGTCGAGGCGCTTCTGGTCGTCCTCGGTGATTTCGTGCGCCTTTTCCAGCTTCTTGATGTGGTCGATGCCGTCGCGGCGGACATGTCGCACGGCGACCTTGGCGGCTTCGGCGTATTTGTTGCCGACCTTGACCAGTTCCTTGCGGCGCTCTTCGTTCAGCTCGGGAATGCGAAGCCGCAGCACCTGGCCTTCGGTGGCCGGGCTGAGACCGAGGTTGGAATCGACGATCGCCTTTTCGACGGCCTTGACCATGCCCTTGTCCCAGACCTGCACCGACAGCAGACGCGGCTCCGGCACGGATACGGTGGCGACCTGGTTCAGCGGCACGTGGCTGCCATAGGCTTCCACCTGGACCGGCTCCAGCATCGACGCCGCCGCGCGTCCGGTGCGCAATCCGCCGAGTTCATGCTTCAGCGCCTGGGTGGCGCCCTGCATGCGGCGCTTCAGGTCGTTGATATCGAATGGGGCCATGGGGGCCATGCAGCTCTCCTCTTGAAACCTGTGGGTCCGATCCGCCACCGGCGGATCGGCCTGCATTGAAACTCAGCCCGCGACGATGGTGCCGCGACCCGTACCGCTCAGAATGGCGCCGATCGAACCTGGTTCGGCGATTGAAAACACGATGATAGGCAGCGACGTCTCGCGGGCAAGCGCGAAAGCCGTGGCGTCCATGACCTTGTAGTTGCCCTCGACGGCCTGCGAGTGGCTGAGCCGCTCGAACCGGGTCGCCGCGGGGTCCTGCTTCGGATCCGCGCTGTAGACGCCATCGACATTGGTGGCTTTGAGCACCGCGGTGGCGCCGATCTCGGCGGCACGCAACACCGCGGTGGTGTCGGTGGTGAAGTACGGGTTTCCGGTGCCGCCAGCCAGCAGAACGATACGGCCTTCGGACAGGTATTTATGCGCGGCGGCGCGGGTGAACAATTCGCAGACCTGCGGCATCACCATCGCCGACAGCGTCCGCGCAGGCACGGCTCGGCGCTCGATCGCGGCTTCCAGCGCCAGACAGTTCATCACCGTGGCGAGCATGCCCATGGTGTCGCCGGTCGGGCGCGAGACGCCGCGCGACGACACTTCGACGCCGCGAAAAATATTGCCACCGCCCACCACGACGGCGATTTCGACGCCGAGTTGCTGCGCTGCGATGAGGTCGCCGGCGATGCGGTCGATGGTCGACTGATCAATGCCGAACGGCTGACCACCGGCAAAGTATTCGCCCGAAAGCTTGATCACGACGCGACGATAGAGCGGCTCACCCATAATGCGATCGCTTCCCTTCGAGGCGGAGGCTCCCGGCATCGATCTGCCGGGAGTTGGTTCGTGCCGTGATTACTTCTGGCCGCTGACGGCCGCGACTTCGGCGGCGAAATCGGAGGTCTGCTTCTCGATGCCTTCGCCGAGCGCGTAGCGCACGAAGCCGGTCAGCTTGATCGGCGCGCCAACCTTGCCCTCGGCATCCTTGATGGCCTGGGCGACCGACTTGGTGGTGTCATGGATGAACGCCTGGTCGAGCAGGCAGACTTCCTTGTAATAGGTCTTCAGGCCGTTCTCGACGATCTTCTCGATCATCGCCTCGGGCTTGCCCTGCTGACGATACTTGTCGGCCATCACGTCCTTCTCGCGCGCCACGACGGCGGGATCGAGCGACGCCGAATCCACGGCCTGCGGGTTGGTCGCGGCGACATGCATCGCGATCTGCTTGCCGAGGGTGGAAAGCTCGTCGGTCGCGCCGGTCGATTACAGCGCGACGATGATTCCCATCTTGCCGAGGCCTTCGGTCACGGCGTTATTCACATAGCTCGAGACGACGCCGGCGCTGACTTCCAGCAAGGCGGCGCGACGCAGCGTCATGTTCTCGCCGATCGTCGCAATCGCCTCGGTGATCGCGGTCTCGACGTTGGCGTCGCCAACCTTGTGCGCCTTGATCGCCTCGACGTCGGCGCCGACCTTGAGTGCGACCTGGGCGATCATCTTGACCAGGCCCTGGAACTGCTCGTTGCGGGCGACGAAATCGGTCTCGGAATTGACTTCGACCACGACGCCCTTGGTGGCGGCGGTGACGACGCCGATCAGGCCTTCCGCGGCAACGCGGTCGGACTTCTTGGCGGCCTTTGACAGGCCCTTGGCGCGCAGCCAGTCGATCGACGCCTGCATGTCGCCATCATTGGCGACCAGCGCGTTCTTGCAATCCATCATGCCGACGCCGGTGGTCTCGCGGAGGTCCTTGACCATCGCTGCGGAAATCGTTGCCATCGTTGAACCCTTTGCCTGCCAGGGCGAACGCGGCGCAGCCAGTGCTGCACGCCGCGTCCTGCCACAGGAACTATCATCCAGAAATTTCAGTTGAAGGTGTGGCCGGGCGGGCCGGCCACACAACGCTGTCGTCGGCGTGATCTCCCCCGCAAACCGGAGGCCGGCTTGCGGGATCAGGCCTGCGTTATTATTCGGCTTCCGCCGTCATGGTCTTGGCCTGGGTGACCCAGCCATCGGCACGGGTCGGCAGGCCGACATCTTCGCCGATCTTGTGCGCGGTGTCGTGATCGAGTTCAGCCAGCTGCCAGAAGTGGAAGATGCCGAGGTCGTTGAACTTCTTCTCGATCTCGCCGGACACGCCGGTGAGCTTCTTGAGGTCGTCGGCCGAACCGCGCGGACCGGCAAGACCCTGGAAGCCAACCGGCTCCGGAGCCGCGATGGCTTCCTCGATCGGCGCGGCGGAGGCGCCGATGTCGTAGCCGGAATCGCCCTGGGCGCGCGAGATGCCGTCGATGACGGCGCGGGCGATCAGGTCGCAATACAGCGTCAGCGCACGGCCGGCGTCGTCATTGCCCGGGACCACATAAGTGATGCCCTTGGGGTCCGAATTGGTGTCGACGATCGCCGCCACCGGGATGCCCAGACGCTGGGCTTCCTGGATCGCGATGTCTTCCTTGTTGGTGTCGATCACGAAGATCAGATCGGGCAGACCGCCCATGTCCTTGATGCCGCCGAGCGAACGGTCGAGCTTGTCGCGCTCGCGCTGCAACGTCAGGCGCTCCTTCTTGGTATAGGCCGAGGCATCGCCCGAATTCAGCACTTCGTCGAGGTGGCGCAGGCGCTTGATCGAACCGGAAATGGTCTTCCAGTTGGTCAGCGTACCGCCGAGCCAGCGCGAATTGACGAAGTACATCGCCGAACGCTTGGCGGCTTCCGCCACGACGTCCTGGGCCTGGCGCTTGGTGCCGACGAACAGGATGCGACCGCCCTTGGCAACGGTGTCCGACACAGCCTGCAGCGCGCGGTGAAGCAGCGGCACGGTCTGGGCGAGATCGATGATGTGGATGTTGTTGCGCGCGCCGAAGATGTAGTCAGCCATCTTCGGGTTCCAGCGGTGCGACTGGTGGCCAAAGTGGACGCCGGCTTCGAGGAGCTGACGCATAGAAAATTCAGGAATCGCCATAGTTCTAATTCTCCGGTTGTTTCCTCCGGAAGCGTGTGAGCAATCAAGCGTTTAGGCAGGAAATCTGCGGTCAGGCCGGAATGCCACCGGACGGCGGTTAAGCCATGCTTCCGTGTGAGATGGCGCGGTATATAGCCGGATTCCCGGGATAAGCAAGGCAAACCGGCGGGTTTACCAGTGTGACCGCCTTCTGAGGCGCGCGAGCGACAGTTTTCGAGAATTACCTCTACCCCCGCGCCTCATGCGGGCTCCTCACTTTGCCTCAAGCCCGATGCCAATCGAGATCGTTTCCCGGACGCGGTGCGGCGCGAAGGACCGCTCCGCCGATCCGGGATCCCGGTACCGTCCAAGCCGGGCCCCGGATCTGCGGAGCACCACGCCGCTAATAGGCGGCGCAGTGCACCGCGTTCGGGGAACGAACGAGCGCAATTGCCCCTACAGCATCTCGACCTGCACCACCCCGGTCACCGCCTTGATGGCGCCGGCGATCTGCGGCGAGATGCGGAAGCGGCCGGGGAGCTTCATTTCCACCTCGGTTTCCAGGTTCAGCATCATCACCACGGAGACGTCGCCCTCGCCGGCGCCGCCACTCGGCGCGGTCAGCTTCGGCGGTGGCGCGCCGCGCCCGGTATTCAGGGTTGGCGCATCCGGGCCCGACAGCCGCTTGACGATCGAATCCAGCGGCTTGGTGTCACGCAGAAAAATGCGCAGACCCTTCTGGGTCTTGGCCGCCGCGGCATCGAGCGGCTCGGCTTGCAGCACGCGGGCGCGGACGTCCTCGCCCTGTAACTCGGCACCGAGTTGCAGCAGAACCGCCGTGCCGGGCTCCAGCACGTCGCGGAACTGGGCCAGCCCCTCCGAAAACAGCACCGCCTCGAAATGGCCGGTGGGGTCGGACAGGCCCATGATGCCCATCTTGTTGCCGGTCTTGGTCCGGCGCTCCTGGCGCGTCACCACGGTCGCGGCCACTTTGCCGGCGGTGGCGCCGGACTTCACGGCGCGGCAGAACTCCGCCCAGCTCTGAACCCTCAAACGCTTCAGTACCACCGCGTAATCATCGAGCGGATGGCCCGACAGGAAGAAGCCGATGGCATCATATTCGCGGCGCAGCTTTTCGGCCGGCAGCCAGTTGTCGATCTGCGGCAGCATGATGGTCGGCGCATCGGCCGCGCCGCCGAACATGCTTTTCTGACCAATTGTCTTATCCTCATGAGCGCTCTGACACGCCGCCAGGATCGCCTCGGCACCGCCGAACACCCGGGCCCGGTTGGCGTCCAGCGTATCGAAGGCACCGGCGGCGGCGAGGCTCTCGATGACGCGCTTGTTGATGGCCCGCGGGTTGGCGCGCGACGCAAAATCCGCCAGCGACGTGAACAGGCCTTTCTTGCGTTCTTCGACGATCAGGTCGACCGCGGCGCCGCCGACGCCCTTGAGGCCGGCCAGCGCGTAGAAAATGGTGTTTGCCGCGACCTCGAAGGTGGCGGCGGAACGATTGATGTTCGGCGCCTCAAGCCTGATATCGAGCCGCTGCGCCTCGGCGCGGAATTCCGACAGCTTGTCGGTGTTGCTCATGTCCAGAGTCATCGACGCAGCGATGAACTCGACGGGGTAATGCGCCTTCATATAGGCGGTGTGGTACGACACCAGCGCATAGGCCGCCGCGTGCGACTTGTTGAAGCCGTAGTCGGCGAACTTGGCGAGCAGGTCGAAGATCGTGTCGGCCTGCTCCTTCGCCACACCGTTCTTGACCGAGCCCGCGATAAAAATTGCGCGCTGCTTCTCCATCTCGGCGCGGATCTTCTTGCCCATCGCACGGCGCAGCAAGTCTGCGTCGCCGAGCGAGTAGCCGGCCATCACCTGGGCAATCTGCATCACCTGTTCCTGGTAGATGATGACGCCGTAGGTCTCCTTCAGGATCGGCTCCAGCATCGGATGCAGATATTCCGATTGCTCGTCGCCGTGCTTTCGCGCGCAATAGGTTGGAATGTTGGCCATCGGGCCCGGCCGATACAAAGCCACCAGCGCGATGATGTCCTCGAACCTGTCCGGCCGCATGTCGACCAGCGCGCGGCGCATGCCCTGGCTTTCCAGCTGGAACACGCCGACCACTTCGCCCTTGGCCAGCATCGCATAGGTCGCGGCGTCGTCGATCGGCAGCGTCGGCAGGTCGACATGGATGTTACGCTGTTTCAGCAGCTTCACCGCGACGTCGAGCACGGTGAGTGTCTTCAGGCCGAGGAAGTCGAACTTCACCAGCCCCGCGGGCTCGACCCATTTCATGTTGAACTGGGTCACCGGCATGTCGGATTTCGGATCGCGATACATCGGCACCAGCTCGGACAGCGGGCGGTCGCCGATCACGATGCCGGCGGCATGGGTCGAGGCGTGCCGGGTCAGGCCTTCCAGCCGCAGCGCGATGTTGAAGGCGCGCGCCACCACCGGGTCTTCGTCGCGAAACGCCTGCAGCTTCGGCTCGGACTCGATCGCCGCCGCCAGCGTCACCGGCGCCGCCGGATTCTGCGGCACCAGCTTGGTCAGCTTGTCGACCTGGCCATAGGGCATCTGCAGCACGCGGCCGACGTCGCGCAGCACGCCGCGCGCCTGCAGCGTGCCGAAGGTGATGATCTGCGCCACCTGGTCGCGGCCATAGCGCTGCTGCACATAGGTGATGACCTCGCCGCGCCGCTCCTGGCAGAAGTCGATGTCGAAGTCGGGCATCGAGACGCGTTCCGGATTGAGGAAGCGCTCGAACAGCAGGCCGAATTTGATCGGGTCGAGGTCGGTGATGGTCATCACATAGGCGACCATCGAGCCCGCGCCCGAACCGCGGCCAGGGCCGACCGGGATGCCCTGCTGCTTCGCCCACTTGATGAAGTCGGCCACGATCAGGAAGTAGCCGGCGTAGTTCATGCGGTTGATGACGTTGAGCTCGAAGTCGAGCCGCGCACGGTAGTCTTCCTCGGTCATGCCCTGCGAGACGCCGTGAACCGCGAGCCGCCGCGTCAGGCCCTCCTGGGCCTGTCGCTTCAGCTCCTCGGCCTCCTCATGTTCCGCGCCGGCGGCATTGGAGCTGGCGCCGACGGTGAAGCGCGGCAGAATCGGTTTTCGCGTGCGCGGCCGGAACGAGCAGCGCTCGGCGATCTCCACGGTGGAGGCCAGCGCCTCCGGCAGATCGGCGAACAGCACCGCCATTTCCGAGCGGGTCTTGAAGCGATGCTCCGGCGTCAGCTGGTCACGCTCGGTATCGGCGATCATCTTGCCGCCAGCGATGCACAGCAGCGCGTCGTGGGCTTCGTAGTCGTCGGCGGTCGCGAAATACGGCTCGTTGGTGGCGACCAGCGGAAAGCCCTTGCCATAGGCCAGATCGATCAACCCGGCTTCGGAGCGGCGCTCCTTGTCGACGCCATGGCGCTGCAATTCGATATAGAGCCGGTCGCCGAACAGCGAGGCCAGGCGGTCGCAGCGGGTCGCGGCGAGCGCGGCCTGATCGGCATGGATGGCGAGTGCGATCGGCCCCTCCGGCCCGCCGGTCAGCGCGATCAGGTCCTCGGCCTCCTCGAGCAGCCATTCGAACTTGATATGCGGCGTCTGGTGGATCGGGGTCTCGAGAAAGGCGCGCGAATTCAGCTTCATCAGGCTGCGGTAGCCGCGCTCCCGCGCCGCCAGGAACACCATCCGCGCCGGCACCGCATTGAGCGCATTGCGAGCGCTGGGATCCTGGTCGCCGAAATCGACCGCGATCTCGCAGCCGATGATCGGCTGGATACCGTAGCCGGCCAGCTTGTCGGAGAATTCCAGCGCCCCGAACATATTATCGGTGTCGGTCAGCGCCAGCGCCGGCTGATGATCGGCCTTGGCCAGATCGAGCAGCTTCTGGATCTTGATCGAGCCCTTCAGCAGCGAATAGGCGGAATGGGTGTGCAGATGGACGAAACCGGGACTGGGCACGGCTGCGGGCTGTTGGCTCATGACGTCAGGCAATCATCGAATCGAGGGATCGCGGCAGCCCCGAAAGACCGACTCGCCGATCTATCGTGATGCCTGCGCCGGAGCCTGTCCATGTGAAACCCGCCAGCCCGGCAAAGCGTCCCCGCTTTCCCATCGACGCCTTTGCGCCAGCGGGCGGGTCCGGCTCAAAGCTGCGGAATCAACTGCGCCCACACGGCAATCATGCCCACAAACAATACGATCGACGCCATTGCCGCGGCTTCTTCAACGAAAGTCTTCAACATGTCAGCCTCCGTGTTACTGGAACATATGCAGAACAATGTTCGCATTTTGTTCCTGGAGTCAAGTTCGACTGTTGCCCTTGGATTTGAATGCAAATGGATGGTTAACGGCGTAGCTACCGTGGCCGATAGAACAGATGTGAGTTGACGAAACCTCGCCCAGCCGGCTCTGTGCGGCCCAAATACCCCATGCGTCGGCCAGCGAGTCGGCAGGAGATTTTCATGCTCAAAGCGCTGTTCGCCCTGATCGCCCTCGGAACGGTCGCCGCCGTCGATTGCAGCCCCGCCGCGGCCTCGCCCAGCGGGTACCCGTTCTGCATGCGCTCACTGTATGGCGATGACGACTGCAGCTACTCGACCTACCGGCAGTGCGCGGTCACCGCTTCCGGCCAGGGCACCACCTGTTTCCAGAACCCGGCGCTGGCCCATTCGCCGGCCTACACCGAACAGCCGGCGCCACGCTCCCGCAGCCGCCAGCGCCGCGGCTACTGAGCCGAAGGCACCGTCAGGCAGGTCAGTCGAGTTCGATGACCTTGCCGTTTTCCAGCGAGACCCTGCGGTCCATCCGGCCCGCCAGCTCCATAT
>NZ_JANXTC010000411.1:0-18657 GCF_025356345.1 Tardiphaga sp. | reverse complement strand
ACATCCGCTTCGTCTGCCTGCTCGCCGCCCCCGAAGGCATCGAGCGGCTGCGCGGCTATCATCCCGACGTCCCGATCTGGACCGCGGCGATCGACGAGCGCCTCACCGACCACGCTTATATCTGGCCCGGCCTCGGCGATGCCGGCGACCGCGCCTACGGCACGAAGTAGCCCGCTCCCGTGCCCCGGACGCGGTGCACTGCGCGGCGATAGCCGCGTGGTGCTCCGCAGAGCCGGGGCCGCCCCGAACGCCGGCGCCTGTTACGATCCCGGCTCCGCGCAGCGGCGTTTCACGCCGCAGCGCGTTCGGGACACGCGCCTTTCGTTTTGCTAGGTTGAGCCATGAGCTCACGCGACTCCGCCTCCTCCGAGGTCACCCCCGAAATCCTGCTGCGCGCCTATGCCTGCGGCATCTTTCCGATGTCGGAAAGCGCCGACGATCCCGGCCTGTTCTGGGTCGAGCCGGAAGAGCGCGGCGTGATTCCGCTGAATGGCTTCAAAATCTCCTCGCGGCTCGCCCGCACGGTGCGCTCCGACGCCTTGACCGTCACCGTCAACACCGCCTTCAAGCGGGTGATAGCCGAATGCGCCGCGCCAAAGCCCGGCCGCGACGACACCTGGATCAACCAGCGGATTCGCGATCTCTACGGCGCGCTGCACGGCATGGGCCACGCTCACAGCGTCGAGGTCTGGCAGGTTGACGATCTGGTCGGCGGACTCTATGGCGTCAGCCTCGGCCAGGCGTTCTTCGGCGAGAGCATGTTTCACCACGCCCGCGACGCCTCCAAAGTTGCGCTGGTGCATCTGGTGGCGCGGCTGATCGCCGGCGGTTTCGTGCTGCTCGACACCCAATATGTCACCGACCATCTGCGCAGCTTCGGCGCCACCGAAGTGCCGCGCGCGCGCTACCGCAAGCTGCTCGACGCCGCGCTCACGGACATCGCGGAATTTGACCGACTGCCGGTGGATTTTCCGCTGAAGGGCACGACCGTGCTGGAGATCATTGCCGGGCGGAACAACCCGAAGTCCTGAAGCGCCCCTCCTGTATCCCGGACGCGATGCATCGCGCCCCCTTGGGCGTGGTGCTTCGCAGTGCCGGGACCGCCGCAA
This sequence comes from Tardiphaga sp., assembly GCF_025356345.1. GTDB lineage: Bacteria > Pseudomonadota > Alphaproteobacteria > Rhizobiales > Xanthobacteraceae > Tardiphaga. The sequence goes on along the minus strand of NZ_JANXTC010000411.1, from coordinate 17,548 downwards.
ACGCCTGTGCCTGATACGGTCCCGGCTCTGCGAAGCAGCACTTGGTGCTGCATCGCGTCCGGGACACGAGCTGGCTGAATCCTATTGCCGGAACGCCGGAAATCCCGGCGGCGGTTGCTGGATCGGCTGCGGGCGCGGGGCCTGCTTCGGTGGGGCACGCCGGGCCGGCGGTGGCGGCGTTTTGGCGGCATCGGGCTGCGACGTCGCCAAAGTGGCTTCCGGGCCTTTGCAGTCGGTCAGCCAGATATCATAGATCGGGTGCTCGACGCCGTGCAGGCCGGGGCTGGCAGCGAACATCCAGCCGGAAAAAATCCGCTTCACCTCGCCCTGCAGCGTGATCTCATCGACCTCGACGAAGGCATCGGTGTTGGCGGCCTCGGTGGCTGGGCGGGTGTAGCAGGCGTCGGTCTTCACCCGCAGCGCGCCGAATTGCACGGTCTCGCCGATGTCGGCGTCGAAATTGATGATGCGGCCAGTGATCTTGTCGAGTCCGGAGAAGCTGGCTTTCTTGTTGACGATCTTCTGCGCCGGCGGCTCCGAGACCACCTCGTCGCCGGGCTGCAGCGTGGCCGGCGTCGGCGGCGCCACCTTCGGCGGCGGGCGCTGGCCGGGCGCCAGCGGCGCCACGGCCGGCGGAGCGTTGGCGACGCCAGGCGGCTGCGGCGGCGAGCCACCTGGCGGCACGTTCTGCGGAATCACGGTGGTGGCAGGCGGCGGCGCCAGCGGCTGCGACTGCACGGCACCCGGCGGCGGCACGCCCTGCCCCGGCCGCGTCGGCAGCAGCCGGCCCTGCGGAAGTTCCGGCACTTCTTCCTCGTCGTCGGAGGGCGGCAGCGCGTTGCCGCGCGGCACATTGCCGGGCGGCCGCGGGATCAGGTCGTTGAACAGATTGCCGAGCTGCGCCTGCGCCGGCGGCACAAGCGAGGTCGCGGCAATCAGCACCGCAAATCCGGCAATCGTCAGGTTTCGAAACATCGGGCGCGGGCTCACGGAGAATCAGGCTCGCGACATAATAGTGGAGGCCGCGCGCAATGGCCTCCGGTTAACACGCCGAATGCGGCGGCGAAAGGGCACCTGTCTTGCGCCTGCGGTGCTGGTCACCCCCTGTCCCGCGTGAAATACTTCGCTTAGGTCGCCGCATCGCGACGGCCACGATCCGGAATACCGGACGCACAGGGAGAACGCAGCGATGGACGGAATTCGTCTGGACGGCAGGATCGCGCTGGTGACCGGTGCCGCCGGGGTGATCGGCACCGAGACCATGCGGCTCTTGGCAGCGCGCGGCGCCTGCATCGTCGCGGTCGATCGCGACGCCGAGGCGCTCAAGCGCGCAGTCACCGGCCTGCCCGCCCATGCCGAGCCGCTGGCGGTGGTCGCCGACGTGACCCGCGAGGAAGACGTCGCCGGCTACGTCAAACTCGCGCTCGGCAAGTTCAGCCGCGTCGACATCTTCTTCAACAATGCCGGTATCGAAGGCGACATCCGGCCGATCGTCGAGGCCTCGGTCGAGAATTTCCGCCGCGTGCTGGAAGTCAATGTCGTCGGCGTGTTTCTCGGCCTCAAGCACGTGCTGCCGGTGATGCTGAAACAGAATAGCGGTTCGGTGATCAACACCGCCTCGATCGCCGGCCTGATCGGCTCGGCCGAATTGGCCGCCTACAGCGCCAGCAAGCATGCGGTGATCGGCCTGACCAAGAGCGCCGCGCTGGAATGCGCCGGCAGCCATGTGCGGGTCAATTGCATCTGTCCCGGCATGATCGACAGCCGCATGCTCAGCGCCATCATGGTCGGCCGCAACAAGGGCCAGCCCGTGGCACCCGACAGGGTCGTCGACCGAATCCCGGCGCGCCGGCTCGGCCTCGCCGCCGAGGTAGCGCCGATCGTCGCCTTCCTGGCATCCGACGATGCCAGCTACGTCTCCGGCTCCGCCTATACGGTCGATGGCGGCCGCACCTCTTCGTAGAACAGACAACAAGAAACCAGCAGGTCCACAATGCCCGTTACCCTTGATCCCGATGCCGCCGCCGTGCTCGCCGCCTTTCGCGAGGCCGGCCGGCCATCTTACGAAACGCTGTCGCCGCCGGAAGCGCGCGAATGGTACCTCAAGGCCCGGCTGGTGGCGCATCCCGAACCGCCCGTGCTGGCGTCTGTGAAAGCGATGACCGTGCCGGGCCCGGCGGGCGCAATTCCGGTCCGGATCTACACGCCGAAGCTGTTGCGGCAAGCCGACGGCATGGCCCCGGCGCTGCTGTTCTTCCATGGCGGCGGCTGGGTGATCGGCGATCTGGATTCCCACGACGTGGTGTGCCGCACGCTGGCGGTGCAAGGCGAGATGATCGTGATCTCGGTCGATTATCGGCTTGCCCCGGAACACAAGTTTCCCGCCGCCATCGACGACGCGCTCGCCGCCACCCAATGGATCGCCGACAACGCCATCCAGCTCAATATCGACGCCAGCCGGATCAGCGTCGGCGGCGACAGCGCCGGCGGCAACCTCGCCGCCATCGTCGCGATCGAGGCCCGCGAGCGCGGCCTGAAGCTGCGGGGCCAGCTACTGATCTATCCGGCCACCGACTTCCGCATGAACCATCCCTCGCACAGAGAGCCGGAGACCGACTGCCTGCTCAGCCACACGGTGATGCGCTGGTTTCGCGATCACTACCTCAACGATGCCGGCGACATCGACAACTGGCGCGCCTCGCCCGCGCGCGCCGAGGACCTCAGTGGCCTGCCACCGGCTTTCGTGCTCACCGCCGGCGCCGATCCGCTGCGCGACGAAGGCAACGAATATGCGAGGCGGCTGTCGGAGGCCGGCGTCGAGGTGGCGTATCAGACCTATCCGGGCCAGTTTCACGGCTTCGTCACCATGGGCAAGATTTTACCAATGGCGAATGAGGCGCTGCATGCGATAGGGATATGGCTGAAGGCGTTGGGCTAGACGGCAACCGGAAATGCGAGAGACCATGTTGGCGCCAGACGATCGCTTCGAGATGCGCCGGCTGGAAGCGCTGAGCAACACCATCTTCGGCGTTGCCATGACGTTGCTCGCTTACAATCTGCCAAAACCCTCCGGGCTGAGCGCAGCGCCAAACTGGACCGAACTGTATCGCGCCTATGCGCCGCACATGGTGCCGCTGATACTGAGCTTCATCATCGCCGGCGTGTTCTGGTTCAGCCACCAGCGCCGCCTGGCCATCGCTCCGCAAGCCGGACGCGGCGTCGTATTCCTCAATCTGCTGTTCTTGCTGTCGATCATCGTGCTGCCGGCGACCAATGGCCTCTACGGCAGCTATCAATCGAACAGTGTCGTGACCATCGTCTATGGATTTCACCTCACCACCATCGCAACGATCAATGCGCTGCTGTGGCTAATCGCGCTGAACGGGCGCCGTCAGTGGGCGAGCATGGTGCCGGCAATTTATCCGGTCGTGGCGTTCCTGCTCGGCACCGCCGCGGCCGCCGTCGCTGCGGCGGCGGCACCGTATTTCTGGTCCACGGCCTTCGCAGCCCCGCTGATGGGTTGGGTGGCGCAACGTCGGGCGCAACGCTGAATGTCCGGCAGGGCGATTATTAAGTCACCAACCGGACATAAGTGTCCCCGTCCGGCAACACCACGATCAATTACGCCTCCGCGACGCGTCTTTAAATACCACAAAGCGGGTTCCAGCGCCAGGAACCGGCTAATGTTTCCAGACAATTCCAGAATCGGTTTGGGGCAGACGCATCATGAAGATCCTTCTCCTCGGCGGCGCAGCGCTGATGTTCACCGCGGGCGTGGCAGTTGCCGCGGACCTTCCCCGGGCCCCGGCCTACAAGGCCGCGCCGGCCGTCGCGCGTGACTGGAGCGGCTTCTATCTCGGCGGCTACTGGGGCAGCTCGATTGGCCAATCCAGCGCCACGACGCCCGGAGGCCTGGCACTGGGCAGCGTTGACATCTCCCAGAAGAGCTGGACCGCGGGCGCCACCGTGGGCCTCAACTGGCAGGCTAGCCCGGCATGGCTGATCGGCCTCGAGGCCGATCTCGGCTTTCTCGACAACAAGCGCAAATTCACCGAGTGGAACGATCCATCCGTGTCCGCCGGCGTCAAGACCGGCGGTTACGCCACCGCGCGCGCCAGACTGGGATACGTCACCGGACCGTCGCTGCTCTACGTCACGGGCGGCGCCGCTTTCCTCAATATCGAGGATTCGTTTGGCGGCTGCGCGAACTGCACGCCGGTCAGGGCGGCTGACGCACTCACTGTCACGAAGACAGGCTGGACCGCCGGCGCAGGCATCGAAACCAAGCTCGGCCGCAACTGGAGCCAGAAGACCGAGTACCTCTATATCGACGCGGGCACCACCAACGTCGCGACCAATTTGCTCGGCGTCCCGCAGAACGTCTCGTTCCGCAACGATTTCCACGTCATCAAAACCGGGCTCAACTATCAATTCGGCGGTCCCGCCGAGGCGCTACCGTTCTTCTCCGGCGTGATGCTGCCGACCAGCCACAACTGGGCTGGCTTCTATCTCGGCGGCAACGCGGGCGGCGGCCTGACCACCTCCCCCGCTCCCGGCAATTTCGGCGGCGGACCGCTGAAGGCAGATAACGACATGCGCGGCGGCGGCGGCGCCGCCGGCATCCAGGCGGGCTACAATGTCATGAACCTGTTCGGTCGGCCGCGCTGGTTCGCCGGCGTCGAGGGCGACATCGGCTATCTCGGCATCAAGGCCTCGCACCAGGACTGGAACGACGGCTTCGTGATGAGCCAGAAGACCAACTGGTACGGCACGTTGCGCGGCCGGTTCGGCACCACGACCGGCCCCGCCCTGCTGTACTCCACCGCGGGCGCGGCGTTCGTGAAGGTCGAAAACGGCATCGTCACCACGGCCACGACGGCGCAGCTCGCACCGCTCAACCTCGCCTTCAGCAACGACGTGCGCAGCGACACCCGGGCTGGCTGGACCGTCGGTGGCGGCACCGAAGTCGCCCTCAACGCCGGGTGGTCGGCGAAGCTCGAATACCTATACATCGACGCAGGCAAGAGCACGCGTGCGGGCGTGCTGAGCGGCCCCGGCGGATCCACCACGATCAATTCGGAAGTGGCCAACCGCTTCCAAGTGGTTCGCGCCGGCGTGAACTACAATTTCAACGAGCCGGTCGTTGCCCGATATTGATAGCGCGGCCATTCAGGCGTTCGCTACTCCATCGTCAGCGGGTCCGGAGCCTTGTCTCGCAGCCGGACCTCAAGACAGCTTATGCCGCCGAAGGCCTCACTCCAGCCTTAACGGCCAAGCGCCCGGTCAGGCCCACTTCAACTCGCCGCTGATCCGCATGGCAGCCAACCCCGGCGGAAGCGCCACTAATCGACGCGGAAAATCTGTTCGAACAACCGGGACCACCTACCCTTCGATTGATGATCCATTCAAGCGGGGCGGGTTGGCTTTACTGTCCACATCCGCTCCCGAATAACGCTGCAAATCTGGTATTTGAATTCACTGAAAAAGGTCTCTACGCCACGTCTCTTTGCCTTGCCGTGCTCGGGATCGATACGCCATTGATGAAGCGCTTCTTCCGTTTCAAACTCGACGATCGTCACCCGCTCCCCATCGTCGGCAACGAAACCCTTGTGCGATATGTAGCCGGGGATTGTTCTTGCTAGTTCGCTCATGCGTTTTGCCATTGGACCATACTCGTCCTGGACACCGGACTTCATCCGGGAGCGAAATACGGTGACGATCATGGAGTTTCCTCTTCAGTGTCCGAGATGCCGTCGTCTTGGATCAGGCTTTACCTGACGCTGTTCATCACAGAAAATGAATAATAGGGATCGAAAACATCTCCTAACAAGATGACCGGACGAATGGATCTGTCGGACTTTCGTGGCATCGCTGCCGTGGTGCGCGACGGCGATGTCACGCGAGCAGCCGGGCGGCTGCCGCTCCGCGTTCAGCCGATTTTTGAATTGCCGCACCCTGACCACCGGGCATCGTCAGACCGCCCGGCTTGGTCGCTTTCTTGCCTGCAAGAGAAATCTTCCGGCGTACCGAGACGCACCGTGCCGTGCATTCGTGGTTCATTGACGCGCGACACGACTTCATCGTTGAGGTTCAGCAGACGCCGCGCCTATCCGAGAAATACCTCGCCCTCTGATGTGAGCTTGACCGAGCGAGGGCGGCGCTCGATCAGCTTCTGTCCCAGCGCGCGCTCCAGTCGCTGAACCTGAAGGGAAATAGTCGATGGCGATCATGCTCGGGCTATCCATTAGCAGCACAGCCGTACTGATGACGCTCGCCGCATCGGCCTCCTACATCGCCGTACCCGCGGCGATGCGGCTGGCACTGCCTGCCGCCAATCCTGCCATACGGCAAGTCCAGCCAAATCCGCGGTGCCGTCGCCTGACGCACGGCGCCATCAGACTGCCGACGCCCGCGCGGCGCGTCGCATGGCTTGCGGCGGCTGGCCGAAGCTGCGGATGAAGGCGCGGCGCATCCGCTCGGGATCGCCGAAGCCGGTGCGACGCGCCACCCCCTCGATCGACTCGCTGGATGACTGCACGCGCGCGCGGGCTTCCTCGATGCGCAACCGCTCCACCGCCTTGGCGGGCGTGGTGCCGGTCTCGGCGATGAAGGCGCGGGAAAAATGCCGCGCGCTCATGCCGGCCTGTTCCGCCAGCCGGTCCACCGTGAGCGGCCTGTCGAGGTGCTCGCGCGCCCAGGCCAGCAGGGTCGCGAAGCGTCCGGATGGCGGCTTCAGCTCGAGCAGCGCCGAGAACTGCGACTGGCCACCGCTGCGGCGATGATACAGCACGAGCTGTCGGGCGGTGGCCTGCGCGATCTCCTCGCCGTAATCCTCCACCACCATCGCCAGCGCCAGGTCGATGCCGGCGCTGATCCCGGCCGAACTCCAGATCCCGCCGTCACGGACATAGATCTGGTCGGGCTCCAGCCGCACCTTGGGATAGGTCGCGCAGAAATGCCGGGTGTGGCGCCAATGCGTGGTGGCGCGGCGGCCATCGAGCAGCCCCGTCTCCGCCAGCACATAGGCGCCGGAACAGACGCTGGCGACGCGAACACCACGCCGGGCCGCGGAACGCACGAAAGCCAGCAGCCGCGGACTCGCGGCAGCGGCGCGGACACCTTCACCGCCGGCGACGATCAGGGTGCGCAGTGCCCCCGCGGCGCGCAGGCCGCGCGCCATCAACGCCACGCCCGACGAACTGCGCACTTCACCCGGCTTCTCCGCCAGCACCCGGATCGTCACCGGCGACCCGCTGAGCCGTCCGGCAACCTCGAACGCCGAGATCGGGCCGGCGGCATCGAGCAGCTGGAAGTCGGGAAACAGCAGCACGCCAATCATGACTGTGTCCGTTAAAGAGGGAAGTTTGCCATTTCAGCCACAAACCAACCATGTCAGCTTGGCTCCGTCAACAACCCCAGGAGTTCTGCGATGCCCACGCCGCTGCACATCGGCCTGCTGCTGTTTCCCAACCTGACCCAACTCGACCTCACCGGCCCGCTGCAGGTGTTCTCCGCCCTGCCCGGCGCCAAAGTGCATCTGGTCTGGAAGCGCATCGAGCCGGTCCCGAGCGACACGGTACTGACCCTGCAGCCAACCATCAGCTTCGAGGATTGCCCGCAGCTTGACGTGATCTGCGTGCCGGGCGGCAGCGGCGTCAACGACATGGTCAATGATGACGTGATGCTGGCGTTTCTGCGCCGGCAGGCGGCGGGCGCGCGCTACGTGACCTCGGTGTGCACCGGCTCGCTGGTGCTTGGCGCCGCCGGATTGCTGCGGGGCTATCGTGCCGCCACGCATTGGTCGGCGATCGACTATCTGAGCGGGTTCGGCGCCATCCCGAGCCGGACGCGGGTGTGCGTCGATCGCAACCGCATCACCGGTGGCGGCGTGACGGCGGGCATCGACTTCGGACTGACGCTGGTGGAAATCTTGGCCGACCGGCCGACCGCCGAGGCGATCCAGCTCGGGATCGAATACAACCCGGCGCCGCCATTCAATGCGGGCTCGCCGGACACGGCGCCGGCAGAGGTGCTCGCGGCCGTCAACAAGCGGATTGCCGGGCAGACCGCGCGCCGCGAATCGATGATCCGCGCCGCCGCACGGCTACAGTCCGCGGAAGCCTAGCTGCCGGGCGTCCAGGACTGGTAGTCGCCGGTGGCCTTGGGTCGGCGGCCGCCGGCCAGGGTCGAGCCGGCCGGGCGATAGGCGGCCGGCGTGCCGGTCAGGTTCGGCTGATGCGGCTTCTGCCATTCGCGATCAACATAGGTCTCCTCGGTCGGCGCGACGTCGACCGTATGATGCAGCCAGCCATGCCAGGATGGCGGCACCTTGGTGGCCTCGGCGTAGCCATTATAGACCACCCAGCGACGCTGGAAGCCGAGCGTGGGGTCGATCACGCCGCCCTTGGTGCGATAATAGGTGTTGCCCATTTCGTCGCGGCCGACCAGCTCGCCGAACCGCCAGGTCCACAATTGCGTGCCGAAGGTCTGGCCGCTCCACCATGTGAAAAATTTCAGCAGAAACAGTTTCATAGACCGCGCCGGTTGGAGAATTGCTGGGCCTCTAGATGCCATTCGAGAGCCAGATTGTCCAGTTGCCCGTGACCGATTGCCGCCCGCAACAGGCTGTGACAGGCCTCGCATCGGCCGGGAAACGTCCCCACTTCGACCGCATCACGCGATGCACGATCGGCCCGGCGCATTCAGGCGCCGTACACGTCCGATCGGTCAGATTGTCGATCGCAAGCGCGCGGACCGGAACAGTTGCCGGGTGAACGGGTTGGGACTGCATCCCGAACAGGAGACGAACATGTTGAGTTTGAAGATATTAGGTGCCGCCGCCATTTTGACGCTGGCGGTACCGGTGATTGATGCGACCCCCAGCCATGCGCAGGGCCATGGGATGCGCGGCGGCGGTGGTCATGGTGGTGGTCACGGCGGCGGTGGTCCCCGGGTGGGTGGCGGCGGCGGTGGCGGTCCGCGCGTCGGCATGGGCGGTGGCCCACGTTTCGGCGGCGGCGGCGGTAATTTCGGACGCGGTGGCGGCTGGAACCGCGGCGGCGGCGGCTTTGTTCCCGGCGCGGTGGCCGGCGCCTTGATCGGCGGCGCGATCGCCTCGCAGCGGGGCTATCCCGGCTATTACGGTAACTCCGGCTATGGCGGCGGCTATTACGGCAGTTCCTACGGCGCCTATTACGGCGCGCCGTATGATGATGGCGGCGAGGTCGTGGAAGTCGCTCCGGCCGGTGGTCGCGATGTCGACTACTGCATCCAGACCTACAAGTCCTACAATGTGCGTACGGGCAGCTATCTTGGGTATGACGGCAACCGTTACGCTTGCCCATAGGCTGGCTGTTATCTGACTCCGATCGAGCGACGGCACCCGAGGTGCCGTCGCTCGATCTTGTTGGATAAGCTCAAGCCGGACTGACAAAATAGCGGCGCCTCCATCGAAACATGGCGGGCGCCGTGGCGTAATCAAATCTCGCCGTTCGGCAGCGGTGAAACATCCTCCGATGCATCAGCTGTGAGAGGGATCTTGGACGAATCCAGCGAGCCAGAACCCGCCCCTTCCACGCCAACGAAGCCGAACGGCGGCGAGCCTTGCGCGCCTCTGGCAATCCTGACGCTCCGATCGAACCGCCCTTCGACGAGATCACCAGAATCGGCGGCTACGTCTGTCAGAATCTGGTCTCGATCATCAGCCTGGTCGATGAAGGCCGGCAATGGTTCAAGTCCGCGGTCGGCACGCCACTGCGACAGACGCCGCTGGAGCAACCGATCCGCGCCCGCGGCATCCTTGAACACAATTATCTGGAAGTGGAAGACACAACGCGGGATTCCGGTCTCGACTGCGATCCTCTGATAACCGGCGATCCGAAGATAAGCTTTTACACTGGCGCCTTGTCGCCGACGCCGAATGATCTGCCGCTCGGCACCATCTGCATGCTGGATGACAAACCGCGCGTTCTCAGCCCCGAGCAACGCAATGTACTTCCCGATCATCGACGTCTTCAAATCGATCGTGGCGAATTGGCAACCAAACGCCGAGGCGAAGCCCATCGATCTGATCGTGATACCGAGCAGCGCGAGGGTGGTTAGCGACGCTCGCATGCTGCGCGCAAATGCCTGGCAACCTCGTCGGCAACGCGATCTGATATACTCATCGTGGCCGGGTACTGGTCGGCTGTCGCCAGCATGGCAACGCCATGACCATTGAAGTACAGGACTCCGGCAGCGGCATTCCCGCCGATCAACTCGGTGCGATCTTCCAGGCGTTTGATCAGGTTAACCCCGCCAGCGAAGGTCTGGAATTAGCTCTGTCGATCGTGCGCCGCACAGCCAGGGCGCTTCGCCATGAGATCGAATTACAATCGGATCTCGCCCGCGGCTCGCATTGCAGCATCCGCGTGCCGTTGGCGGCTCAAATCCAGCACCCGGAGTAGTGCAGCCAAAGAAACTAAGGACATCATATGATTTTATGCTGGTATCACCGCGAGTAATGTGACCCAGATACGCCTGAAGCGCGATTCGGTTGTGTTCGAATGTCGAACAGGAATGCTTCTCATGCTCGCCAGCGGACTGATAGACCTGTCACCGACGTCGCGCCGCCTCCCGCGCTGGATGCTTGGCCGACGGACGACGGCGCAATTTCTTGGTATCTTGATACTTTCTCTGGCGGGGTTCGCGCTCAGCGGCACCGTGATGGAGCGTACCTGGGAAGCCCGTTCCTCGGTCACACATACCCGCGACGTGCAGTTGCAGATTAATCGTATCGTCTGGGACCTGCTTTCCATGCAGCAATCCATGCAGGCCTTCAAACTGAGCGACGACCCGGACCACGCGCTTCGCTTCGAGCGAGCGCGGACCGATATCCGTGGCGACATCCTGCGGCTCACTGAGCTCACCGCCGACAACGCCAGTCAGCGGCAATTGCTGACGGACTTCGAAACCATCTTCGCTCCCTACTTCGCCAAGCTGGAGTATTTGTTCGCCTTCGGCGGAGCCGCTGATGCCGACCGTGCCCGCGCGCTCGCGATGTCGGCCGATGCCGTTCGCATGTCGGCCGTGCTGGCGCGGATGCGTGAGCACGAAGACGGGCTTCTCAAGCAGCGTTCCGCGCGCGCGGAAACTCTGTTGCTGGCGCTGCTGCCTACGCTCAGCCTGTCCGCCGCGCTGGTCGCGCTGCTGTTGGTGATGCTGGCCCAGTCGATCAAGCAGTCCACGCGTGACAGGGAATTGGCGCTCGTTGAGAAGGCCGGCGAACTCGCCGCCAAGGACATGCTGATGCGCGAGGTCGACCATCGCGCCCATAACAGCCTCGGTCTGATCTATAATCTGATGACATTCCAGCAACAGCGTTCCAGCAACACCGCCGCGACGCGGGAATTTCTTGCCGAAGCCGCCAATCAGGTGCTGGTCGTCGCGCGGATGCATGAGCGACTCTACCAGAACGGCGATGCCGACGCGCTGCCAATCGGACTGTACCTGCGCGATCTCTGCGAGGATGTCGCGACCTACTCGCTGCCCGCGGAAGCCCACGCCGCGATCCGGGTGCAGGCATCCGACGCCGTACTTCCTGCCGAACAGGCGGTCTGGCTCGGCCTGATCGTGGTCGAGCTGGTCACCAATGCGATGAAATACGGTGCCCCGTCGGTGGAGACGCCGATCATGATCGACATCGCCAGTGCCGATGGCCAGCTCCAAGTTTCAGTATCCGATGGCGGCGCGGGCCTGCCCGACAGTTTCGATCCGCAGGCCAGCAAGGGCCTTGGCATGCAGGTCGTCTGCCTGTTGATCCGGCAGCTGCACGCCACTCTCAGCATCGACCTCAGCTGGTCCGGCGCCCGTTTTCTCGTCACGGTGCCGCTGGCGCCGTGCTATTCGCCGGCCTCCGGCGCGTGACGCCGGGCTGAGGGCAAGCGCGCAAACCCCCAATCCTTGCTGCCGCGCAGGAATGCTATCCAGCCCCAGGCCGCCCCGGCGTGACGCAGTAGTTGAAAGCTGAACGGCTCTAGAATCGCAGCCAGTATCGCGGCGCCGATCTTCGCCTCGGTGCGGCCGCCGGTCAGCCGCTGATACAGGTGCACCGTCCAGAGATAGACCAGAAAATCCGCGGCGATCTTCGCACCGATGATGCCGAACACCGGGAGTGCGATGGCGCCGCGACCGCTGAACACCAGCACCAGCAGCAGCGCGAAGGCCGTCAGGCCATAGATCGGCTGTAGCGTATCCAGCGCCTTGATCGGCAGCATGCGCAGGCCGAGCGCGCCATAGCGGGCGTTGCCGGTCATGTCCCGGTTCCAGTATTGCGTCTGCAGGAAGCCGGCGAACCAGCGCCGGCGCTGCCGCATGAAGGTGGCGAGGTCGGACGGCGCCTCGGTCTGGGCGACCGCCGTCCCGACCATGCGCAATTGCCAGTTCAGCCCATGGTCGATGGCGTAGCGGTGCATGCGGTGAGTCAATTCGTAGTCCTCGACCAGGCAGTCGTCATCGAAGCCGCCGACCGCCACCAGCGCCTCGCGACGGAAGCCGGCGAAGGCGCCGGAGATCAGCAGCAGGCTGTTGCTGCGCATCCAGGCGAAACGCGAGATGATGTTGCGGATGTATTCATAGGTCTGGAACCACTGCATGACCCGGCCCGATGCGCTGGCATCGCAGACCGGCACCAGCACGCCACCGGCCGCCACCAGATTGCCGTCGGCCGCGAATGCCCGACGCATTTCGGCGATCGCATCCGGCGCCATGAAAGTGTCGGCGTCCAGCGTGATGACGATGTCGGTCTCGACTTCGATGATCGCCGCATTGAGCGCGCGCGCCTTACCCTGATGCGGCAGCCGCAGCCAGCGCAAGCCCGGCATCACGGTGCCGGCGCTGATTTTTCCCAATGCCGGAAAAGCCAGCCCGTAGGTCTCGCGCAGCCAGTGCGCCGTACCGTCGCTGGACCCGTCATCGGCGATCAGCACGATGTCGGGCGCATCGGTTTGCATCGACAGCGCCACCAGCGATTCCGGCAAATTCGCCGCTTCATCATGCGCCGCGATCAGCACCGCGATCGACGGCCGCGATGGCGCCAACGCAATGCCCTGTCGGCGGCGTGACGTGAAGTACAGCGGCAAAGTCTGCCACACCACGAACAGCATCAGCACGCTGTCGTAGAGGATGTAGACGATACCGGCGGACCATGCCCAGATATCGTTGAGCCAGAACGACCGCGCGAACAAGGTGGCCCACAGCGCCAGCACCGCGAGATAGATCAGCAGGCTGGGCGTCGGCATCGGCCGCGGGGTAATGCGCGGCGAGGCGACGGCGAAGGCCGCCTTCAGGAAATCCGTCATGAGATCATTTCAATTGCGAAAAATGGATACTGGCTTCGTGAACGGGTACGAATGAATCATGGGGAAGTTGCGGAGCTACCAAGGAATATCCGACCAGGACGAACCCCGGCGCAACACAAAGTCGTCATGGGCTCGCCGCGAATTGACAGTTATGGTCGCGCCATGGAATCAGCTCCCGCCCCTGTTCGCCGCTACACATTCATTGCCATGGTACTGCACTGGCTGGTTGCGATCCTGATGCTGGTTAATATCGCCTTGATCTGGAGCGTCGATCTGCTGCCCGACGAGCGCATCCGTCCGGTGATCGACGCCCATAAATCGATCGGCATCACCGTGCTCGGGCTGGTGCTGTTGCGGCTGTTGTGGCGCGCCGCCAATCCGCCGCCGCCGTTGCCCGACGGCTATCCGCGCTGGGAAAAAGCGGCGGCGCACAGCGCGCATGTCGCGCTGTATCTGCTGATCCTCGCGCTGCCGCTGTCGGGCTGGATGCACGATTCCGCCTGGAAGGCGGCGGGCGAAATCCCGATGTACTGGTTCGGCCTGTTTCAGTGGCCGCGGATCGGCTGGATCACGCAGCTCGACCCCGTCTTCAAGGAGCGCCTGCATGATGTATTCGGCGCCACCCATGTCTGGCTGTCCTATCTGCTCTACGCGCTGTTCGTGCTGCATGTCGGCGCGGCGCTGAAGCATCAATATTGGGACCGGCACGCCGAACTGCAGCGCATGCTGCCGGGCCGCGCGGACGGCGGCTAGGGCGGGATGTCTTCAGGTGGATCGCCGTCCCCCTCCGTCATTGGGGCGGCAGTCGCGGTCCACTTGAAATCATCCCGATGCTCACGGCTCCAGCGTCTGCACCGGCGGCATCGACGGCGACGGCGCGAAGCTGGCGGGCGGCACGCCCTCGAGGCGCTTCTTCGGCAGGCCATTGCCGAACATGCATTCCATGGTCGGTTCCGCGATCGCGGTCATGGTGAGGCTGATCAGCGACCGCTTTTCCGGTGGCAGCCAGGTCGCGCTGATCGATGGCACGCCGCGTTCGGTGACGCCGTACAGCACGGCATCCAGCACGTCGGCATCGCCGATCTCGCCGCGCAGCGCGGTGCGCAGGCAATCGCACACCGCTTCCGGCCGCGAATAGCGCGACACCATGAACGGCGCGCACAGCCGGATGAATTCGCCGCGCGGATCCGGCATCTCGGACAGCCGGCGCGGATCGGCCCGCGCCGGCGCGATGGCCAGCAAGGCGAGACTGGCGACAAGCAGTTTTGCAAGAGCGGGGGTCATGGACGACGGGCCGGTGCGGACTGAACAACCGGTACAGTCTGGCGCAAAACAGGCGCCGATGCCAAATAACGTCTGCGCCAGCCGCGGCGGCCCGGCTGGCCGCGACCGGCTAATGGCGCTTGCGGACTTTTCGCGGTCGCTGCGCCGGCGGCTGAACCGCAGCCCTGGGCGCGGTAAACAGCGAGCCCGACTGGTTGGTGACGTAGCCACGCGATTCCTGCAGGCGCCGCTGGTAGCCCGGCGAATTCATGAAGCTCGAGCCGCCGCCGCGCGCCAACGCGGCGGTCACCGAAAACTCGCTGGCCACCAGCATCACCGCCAGCGCTGCCGCGCATTCGCAAAATCTGTTCATTCGCTACTCTCTCGCGCCCCGACCCCTTCGGCAAGCGAAAGCGCGATCATTGGTTCCGGACGGCTTCGGAACAAACTGCCGCATGCGCGATTCATTCCCGGCACTGGAGATCCGACTGATGACCACGCCCCGTGGTAACCCCGAAAGCGCCGACGCCTGGGCGACGCGCATCCTGCTTCACGCCCATGCCATCGCGCCTTGCGCCGAGCATGGCTTCATGCGGCTGAAATTCCACCATGCCGCGATCGACTACGCCCATGCGCTGGCGGCGCGCGATCCGCTGCCCGGTACAAGCAAACGGAAATCCGCGGCCGTGCTCGATGAATTCCTCGACGGACTCAGCGACGATTGTCCGGCCTGCGTCTGATTTACGTCCGCGTCGCCAGCGCGACGCCGGCCAGCGTCAGCAGCAGCGCCGAGATCTGGAACACCCCCAGCGGTTCATGCAGCATCATCGCGGAGCCGACGACGCCGATCACCGGCACCGCCATGGTGCCGATCGCCGCCACCGACGCCGGCAGGATCTGCAATGCCGCGAACCAGCAGACATAGGCGAGGCAGAACGGAATCAGCACGATATAGGTCAGCAGGCCCCAGCCGGTCCAGGACAGGCTGGCAAACTGCGCGGTCTCGAAGGCCACGCCGAGCAGCGCCACCGGCACGCTGCCGATCCCGATCTGCCAGGCCGACGAGGCGATCAGCGGCAAGGTCAGCCTGAACCGCTTCGCCAGCACGGTGCCGAGCGCGAAACCGAACGCGCCGAGCATCGCCAGCGCGATGCCGGGCAGCTTGTCGCGGCTGGCGGCCACGCCGTCGCCGCCCATCAGCGCCGCCACGCCCGCGAACGCCATCAGCATCGCCACGATGCGCGGCCACGACATCCGCTCGCCCAGAATCAGCCAGGCCAGCGCCGAAGCCCAGACTGGCATGGTATAGGCGATCACCGCCGCCTCCCCGCCCGGCAGCCACAGCAGCGCCAGCCCCATCAGGGCCATCCAGCCGGTGACATTGAGCAGCGCCAGCACCACCAAGGGGGCCCACTGCCCCCGCGCCACCCGCAGCCGCTCGCCGCGCAACAGCGCCAGCGCCGCCAGCAGAACCGCCCCGGCGACCCCAGTGTAGCCGCGCGCCGTCAGCGGCGGCAATTCGCCGAGCAGGATTTTCATCACCGGCCAGTTCAGCCCCCAGCCGACCGAGGTGATGGCCAGGAAAACAAGGCCGATGGGCGCGATTCGCGGCGGCGTCGGAGGTAAGGCGATCATGCAGGGAACCGGCTGATGAAGGGCGGTAGCGCCATGCCACGCCTACACCGCCGCCGCGCCCTGACCAATGGCCGGCAGCGGCCGGCACCCATGCGCCGGTTCTGGGAGCTGCTGTGGATCGGTGGTATCATGAGAACCGGGCTGTTCCCCTTTGGGAACTCGATTGTTCCGTTTTGCTCGCCGGTCGCGCCGCCTGAGTCTTCCAAAAGCAATGCCCGGATGACAAAATAAAGTTGCCCTGTGAACAGCGGGCGCAGCCCGGTTTTCACACCGCTGCGAAAATAAATTGCGCTTCCGATTCCATGAGGACTCACCGATACTTGCGTCCATTCAAGGAGGTCCTCCTCCCCTACTTATCCCCTGATTGCACCATATTTAGTAATTGGTTTAGGAACTCGTACTATTTCTTGACGGGTGTGGGGAGTCGGCCTAGTTTTCAAATTGTCCGGTGCGGGTGGTTCTTGGTCCCGCCGGACATCCCCAAAAGGGTTCCAGATTGACCGCCTCGACAGCCGGATTGGCTTTCGGGGACGGGCTTTTCTGTCCCGAAACGGGCGACCTTTTGGGCCGCCGACAAGAGCCGGACAACGGCTCCGAGGGCATTGTGAGGCGTTGACAGGCTGAGGCCGACGGCAGGTTGCCGTCGTGGCCGAGGTCCACAGAGAACAGGACCGGGATCACCCGGCCGAGCGGCGGGCGAAAGCCCGCGAAACTGAAATCGCCGACGCCGCCCCGATCGGGGGTGTCGGCCCAGACGGGGCACGACCATGCAGATCAATCGCCGCTACACCACGGACGGCCAGTCTCCCTATGCCGGGATCGACTTCCGCCACACCACCTCCGAGATCCGCAACCCGGACGGCTCCGTGGTGTTCAAGCTGGAGAATGTCGAGGTCCCGGATTCCTGGTCGCAGGTCGCCTCCGACGTGCTGGCGCAGAAATATTTTCGCAAGGCCGGCGTCGCCGCCCGCCTGAAGAAGGTCGAGGAAGAGACCGTGCCGTCGTGGCTGTGGCGCTCGGTGCCCGACACCGAGGCCCTGGCCACCCTCCCCGAATCCGAGCGCTATGTCAGCGAACTCTCCGCCAAGCAGGTGTTCGACCGCCTCAGTGGCTGCTGGACCTATTGGGGCTGGAAGGGCGGCTACTTCTCATCGGAAGAAGACGCCCGCGCCTTCTCCGACGAGCTGCGCTACATGCTGGCGAAGCAGATGGTGGCGCCGAATTCGCCGCAATGGTTCAACACCGGCCTGCATTGGGCCTACGGCGTCGACGGCCCCGGCCAGGGCCACTATTACGTCGACTGGAAGACCGCC
>NZ_JANXTC010000402.1:0-14574 GCF_025356345.1 Tardiphaga sp. | reverse complement strand
TTCGGCAAGACCAATTTCGGCGGCATCATCATGCACGGTATGAACAATTTCGGGTTGATCACCCGGATGATTACCGATTGGGCGTATCCCGCGGGTGCGGTTCATCGTCGGCTGGAAACGCGCTGGGTCAAACCCGTGAAGCCTGGTGACACCATCCAGCCGGTCGGCATTATTAAGGCCAAGCAGGTCACTGAGCGCTCGCGTTGGGTGCTGATCGACGTGCTTGTGCGCAATCAGAACGACGAGAAGGTCGCGGTCGGCGAAGCCATGGTCGAGTTTCCGACGAAATAAACCTTCCGACAAGGGCTGCGCAATGTCTATCGTGATCGCGGGAGCGGGAATTGGCGGATTGACGGCGGCGCTTAGTTTGCACGCCGCGGGCCGCTCGGATGTCCTGGTGCTGGAAGCAGTACGCGAGATTCGCGAAGTCGGCGTCGGAATTAACCTGCCTCCGCATGCGGTCAGGGAACTGAGCGAACTGGGGCTCGGTGACGCCCTCGATGGCATTGGCGTGCGGACGAAGGAGCTGGCCTATTACGATCCGGCAGGCCAGCTGATCTGGGCCGAGCCGCGCGGGCTGGATGCAGGCTATCGCTGGCCTCAATATTCGGTGCATCGCGGCCGCTTGCAACGGCTGCTCGTCGAGGTCGTACAAAAGCGCCTCGGCATGGCGGCCGTTCAGGTAGGGCATCGTGTGAAGGCTATAAAGCAGTCGGCCGACGTAGTTGAGATTGAGGTCGTCGATGTAACGACCGGGTCTGCTTCGTCTCATACCGCAGAGGCACTAATTGTTGCTGACGGTATCCGGTCCACGCTGCGCGATAGCCTGATCGGCGAGGTCACGCCGCTGGCGTCCAACGGATGGGTGATGTACCGCGGCACGGCTACAGCGGGGCCGTTCCTTTCCGGGGAGTCGATGGTGATCATCGGTGATGAGAGCCAGCGCATCGTGGTCTATCCGATCGGTGCCGGCCTGCTCAACTGGCTGTTGGTCCGCCCGAAGGACGAGGACAACGGAGTCGGCGAGCTGGGCAACTGGAACGCGCCGATCGCTCCGGAAGTGGCGGCCTCTTTCGTCCGAGACTTTCGTTTCGACTGGCTAGACGTGCATGCTTTGATCGCCTCTTCATCGGAAGCCTACCAATATCCGATGGCTGATATTGATCCGCTGCCGCGTTGGGTGTTCGGTAGATGCGTTCTGCTAGGCGACGCCGCGCATGCCATGTATCCGTTCGGCTCCAACGGCGCTTCGCAGGCGATACTCGATGCGCGCGTGCTGGCCTATCAGTTAGCAAATGAAATTACGGTTGATGATGGGCTGATGGCCTACGAAGCGCTTCGCCGTCCGGTCGCGACCGATGTGCAGTTGGCCAACCGGCGGCAGGCTGGCGACGTCATGGCCAGGGTCAGTGCGATGGCAAGGCGTGGCGCGCATGGCGACGCTGCTGCCGAGTTGCAGGACATCGAGCGTCGATACAAGCAGCTTGCCGGATTTGATGTCGGCGCGCTTAACGAACGTCGGTCATGGAGTGTGGTACAGGATTCGTAGCAACCGGAAAAATCCGGGCTCAAATAAAAGAATGAAGGGGACGAAATGAGTTGGCTTCAGGCAGTGGTGCGATGTGGCATCGTGGCGGTTGCATTAATTGGTGCGGCCGGTGACCGCGCCGTAGCGCAATCCTATCCGGATCGGCCCATCCGGCTGCTGGTGGGCTTCGGTCCAGGCGGTGCGACCGACATCACCTTCCGCAAACTCGCCGATCTGGCATCCAAGCAGTTGGGCCAGCCGATCATCATCGAAAACAAGCCTGGCGCTGGCGCTACGCTCGCGCCATCAACGATGGCCAAGAACGATAGTCCCAATGGCTATACGATCGCTGCGGCAACGGCCGGGCTGCTGCGATATCCCTATATGCAAAAGGTAGATTGGGATCCGATCAGTGATTTTACCTGGATAGCGGGATTGGGCGGCTATACGTTCGTGCTGGCCGTCAACGCCGACTCGCCATTCAAGACGGTGGCTGATCTGGTCTCTTTCGCGAAGGCCAATCCGGGACACGCGACAATTGCCACGGCCGGCGCAGGAACCACCATGCACTTGCTGACCGAAGCGCTGGCAGGAATGGCGGGTGTTGAGATCACCCATGTTGGATACCGTAGCAGCAGCGAGGCTGGCACTGCCGTGCTCGGCGGCCATGCAATGGCCACCGTCGACGCTGTGGGCACCATTCTGCCCTACACCGAATCCAGCAAAATGCGCATACTGTTGTCGTTCGATCCTCAGGCCGTTGACTGGCTGCCCGGCGTGCGTACCGCAAAAAGCCTTGGCTACGATCTCGTTTATCCCGCGCCCTACGGGCTTGTCGGGCCGAAGGACATGCCGCCTGAAATCGTCAGCCGATTGTATCAAGCGTTCAAAACCGCCGCGGAAAGCGACGAATATCGCCTGTTGCTCAAGACACTGCGGCAGACCGCATGGAACCGGTCTCCTGCCGAATATGAGCAGTGGGCGCGCGAATTTTATGTATCGGAACGTTCATTGGTAGAGCGCGCGAAGCTGCTGAGGCAGCCATAATGATGACGCGGATGCGCTTTTACAGAGGTTTTCGACACATGCGACGATTGCACATGAAAACGACGTTTCGCCCCATCCTGTCAGTGGTCATGCTGTTGACCTCGCTGGCGGGGGCCGCCGCTGATGAAAAGTTTCCGAGCAGCATCAAGGTCGTGGTGCCTTTCCCGGCCGGCGGCACCACCGACATCCTGGCCCGCTTTGTCGCGCAGTATCTCGGAGACAAGCTCGGTGTCACCACGGTCGTCGAGAATAAGCCAGGTGCGTCTGGCACGATCGGCTCTGAAATGGTGGCGAGGTCGCCAGCCGATGGCACCGTGCTGCTGCTGACGGCGACGCATCACGTCATCAACCCTAGTCTGCGACGTAATTTGCCGTACGATACGCAGAAGGACTTCTCGCCGATTGCCTTGGTCGCAACAGCGCCCAACGCGCTGGTGGTGACGAAGGATTTTCCAGCCAAGAACGTCGCCGAGTTGATCGCGATGGCAAAAAAAGAGCCCGGCAGACTGTCGTTCGGCTCCGCTGGGGTCGGCGGCGCCAATCACCTGTCGGGCGAATTGTTCAAGGAAATGGCCGGCATCGACATCGCGCACATTCCGTATAAAGGCGCGGCGCCCGCGATGAACGACTTGATCGGCGGCCATATCCCGATCATGTTCGACACACTGCCGACGGTGATCCCTGCCGCCGAAGCCGGCACCATTCGGGTGCTCGCGATCACCAGCCTGACGCGGGCCACCTCCTTGCCCGACGTGCCAACGCTCGACGAGTCCGGCGTGCACGGTTTCGAGGCCAGCGCCTGGTTTGGCCTTTATATGCCGAAGGCAGACGCTAATTCGGCGTATAACCGTCTGGTGGCCGCGATGGTGGAAATTCTAGCTTCTCAGGCGACGCGTGAGAAATTTGCCACTCAGGGGGTCGAACCCGGCAAACTGACCGGCCCGGCCTTCACAGCTTTCATTGATTTGGAGATGAAAAAATGGAACGGCGTAGTGCGCAGGGCTAATGTTCCGCAGGAGTAATCCGAGATCTTCTTCGCTCCTCAGCTCGACTTTGTACATTATGCGGCGAAGCAAAGGGCCTGAGCCATTCGGAACAGACGGCTGGGAGGTATTTTATGCATGGCCGGGTTTGACGGGGAGTGTCGATAAAGATCAACGCTCCACAGAACGAGGCGAACTGCGCCGATCGCGTCTGAGAATGTGAATTCTGTTTTCTTGTACCATGCCGCTGCGTAGGGCTAAGTGTTTTGGCCGAGGAGATCACCGGCCCACAGTGTCACGAGACCAGAGAGCGCCAGGAGCAAAGGCGTCGTGCGCATGATGGCGTTATCATTCCACTGGCGGCCACGGCGATGGCGGACGCATCGCAGCTCGGCGGCATTCTGTTGCAACTGCGGCTAAAACGAATTGGGCTCCCGATCGACGATTTCGGCACAGGATACTTGTCGCTTTCCGCGCTCGCGCAGATGCCGTTTAGCGAAGTAAAGATCGATCGGTTGTTCGTGACGAACCGTCGGTGCGACGGTGAAATGTTAAGGATTGTGCGCGGCTCGATCGCGCTAGCACACGGATACGGCATGAAGGTCGCGTCGGATGGTATTGATGATATCATGACGGCAGAGGTTCTATCTCAACTTGAATGTGATTTCGGTCAGGGGGACGCGTTCGCACCGGGACTCGACGTAGACGCATTAGGAGCTTATTTCGAAAATCTGTCTTGCGGGTCGGCGCTTGATCAAGCCGCTTTGATTCATTGAGACTCCGGTTGAGTGGCGACATCTACTGTGAATCCTAGGGGCTCCGAATCAAGCCGAGGACACTCCGATGTGGACCACCGTCACCTGCGTGTAGATAGGCATGCCACTTGGCCCCCGATCGGCTTCCAAGGTTGACCCAGACCGTGCCGCTCTATGTCCGTGACATTGCGATGGAAATCAGCTGTCGTCCGGGGGACGATCGGGCGCCGATGCATAAATGACCGCACAAACCCGTATGGGACCATGCCCCAGGTAGTGACTTGCATTCTTATCGCATCGGGCGTGTCGGCGGGGTTGATCGAACGGCTCCAACCTTGGCGGGGGTCGATTGACAGCCGGGCTTAGTCAGATTTAGGTACACGGCATTGGTACACAGAGCCAATTCTGCGGTTGAGAAAGTCTCTTTTTTCAATTGCTTGGGTTGTTGGCGGCCGGAATCTCCCCCTCTCCGCCAAAATTACTGCGACGTTGAAATATAACGAGAATAATCTCTCGTCATTTTTCCCTCCTCGCCCGCGGTTTCATTTGCATCAGCGATCGGGTCTGCTGACCGTCGCGTCGTCGTCGCTCAGTCCGTGGTCGACCAAGTCCGTGACCGCTTCAGTTTTGAATGTCCCTTGTTCCGCGGAACCATCGCCATTCAGCGAGCAACAAAGACTGAATATTGCCACGGCGCAGTTGGTGCGAAGTCCTGACAATTGCTTCCGGTGAAGCGGGTCTAACGTCTCTTGTCACCGGTGACAGTCGCATCCGGTCGCCTGGCTTGGCCCGGTCGTGGCGTTGCCGCAACGGCACGAAGAAGCGAATGCCGGGTCCCGAAAAATTCGAGCCCATGGCGCGGGGCAATCCGTTCGCCATTACGTCCGCAACGACATCATTGCTACCATAGAAGCTTCATCGATCGCCCTGTTTGCGCCCCGAATGACACGCCGTGTCGGGCGTGGTGAAGGCCGCCGGAGTGCATGTCAGGTGGTGCCAGCGGGAGCCGTCAACGCGGGTCTGCCGGTGCCTGGGCGCCGTTCGCTGCTGCTGTTGATGCATATCAAGGGGACAGGCGCGGCGGTGGCGCACTCAGGATGACGAGCTGCGCCCCTCCGACG
Organism: Tardiphaga sp.; assembly: GCF_025356345.1. Taxonomy (GTDB): domain Bacteria; phylum Pseudomonadota; class Alphaproteobacteria; order Rhizobiales; family Xanthobacteraceae; genus Tardiphaga. The sequence continues at coordinate 9,140 of NZ_JANXTC010000402.1, read as the reverse complement.
GATGATGACCGCCATGACCACCGGATTCTCCATTCGCCCGTGGCTGATTGCGTTTCCGGCCGTGGGCATTGCCGCGGGCTTTGCGATGCGGTTCGCGGGGCAGGAATCCTGGGTGACGGCCGTGTGGGCGGCATCGACCCTTCCGGTTCTGCTGGCCCTGCTGGTCGATATCGTCGTCAGCCTGCGCCGTGGCGAGGTTGGCCTCGATATCGTCGCTGCGTTGTCGATGACGGCAGCGCTCCTGTTCGGCGAAGAACTCGCCGCGGCGGTAGTCGCGCTGATGTATGCGGGCGGGCAGTATCTTGAGGGTTTTGCCGAGCGTCACGCGCGCCGTGAGATGACAGCGCTGTTGGCGCGGGTGCCGCGAACCGCGATGCGGCATCGCCAAGGCCAGCTCGAGGAGATCGGCCTGGAGATGGTGCTGCCTGGCGATCGTCTGCTGATCCGTCAGGGCGACGTCATTCCCGTCGACGGCACGGTGGCGCTGGGCACCGCGATTCTCGACCAGTCGGCGCTGACCGGCGAGTCCATCCCCGTGCAGCGCAAGGCCGGCGACGACGTGATGAGCGGGTCGACCAATGTGGGCGAGGCGTTCGATCTCGTCGCACAGCGTCGCTCCGCGGAGAGCACCTATGCCGGCATCGTAAGGCTGGTTGAGGGGGCGCAGCGGTCGAAGGCGCCGATGACGCGGCTGGCCGACCGTTTTGCCATGGTGTTCCTCGGCGTCACGGTGACGATTGCTGGCACCGCCTGGCTGTGGACCGGCGATCCGATCCGCGCCGTCGCCGTGCTCGTCGTTGCCACGCCGTGCCCGCTGATTCTCGCGGTCCCCGTGGCCATCGTCTCCGGGCTGTCGCGCGCGGCCAGGCAGGGCATCCTGATCAAGGGCGGCAAGGCGCTGGAGATGCTGGCGCGGATTCGCGCTTTGGTGATCGACAAGACCGGCACGCTGACAGACGGACGCGCCAGGGTCGTCTCGGTGCAGGCGATGCCGGGCTATTCCGCTGACGAGATCATCCGGATCGCGGCCTCGCTGGATCAGGTGTCCCAGCACATCATCGCCCAGACCATCGTTGCGGAGGCGCAGGCGCGCAATCTGCGTCTGTCATTGCCGACGAATGCGCTGGAGGTCGCGGGTGAAGGTGTCGCGGGAAATGTCGATGGCCGGCCGGCGTTGGTCGGCGGCGTGGCTTTTGTCGCCTCGCGCGTCGCCGCTGGCAGCGGCCCGGCGCCGCCACACGCGACGCCGGGCGCGGCAAGGGTGGCGGTGGCCATCGACGGCGAATTCGCCGGGCAAATCATCCTCGCCGACGAATTGCGCGAAGGTACCGAGGCCTTGCTCGCCGCGTTGCGCAAGCTCGGCATTGCCAGGATCGTGCTGGCCACCGGCGACCGCCGAGCCGTGGCCGACGCCATCACTGCCGGGCTGTCCATTGATGCCGTGCGCTCGGAGCTGACGCCGGACCAGAAGGTCCTGGTGGTGCTCTCGGAACGCAAAAATGGGCCTGTGATGATGGTCGGCGACGGCGTCAATGATGCGCCAGCTCTCGCCGCCGCCGATATCGGGCTTGCGATGGGCGCACGCGGTGCCGCGGCCTCGGCGGAGGCGGCAGATGTGGTGCTGCTGGTCGACCAGCTTGACCGTTTGGTACCGGCCATCCGGATTGCGCGTCGGGCGCGGTTCATCGCGCTGGAGAGCGTTTATGTCGGCATCGGCCTGTCGATTGCGGGCATGATCGCGGCTGCGCTCGGATATCTGACGCCTGTGCAGGGCGCGCTGTTGCAGGAAGTCATCGACGTCGCGGTGATTCTCAATGCGCTGCGGGTGCTGGGCGACCCCGGTCATCGTGGTTGACGCCTTCGCATCAGGGCGAAGCATCCCTGGAATGCAGTCCTGGAATATTGAATGTAAGGATGGGCCGGTCACGTGATACGGCTCGGCGGCAGGGATCGTGAAAGCGCGCTTGCACCGCCCTGTCTTGCTGGCCGATCAACAGAACTTCAATGAATTTATGATATTGTATAGAAACCATCGGTCGCGCCGCCTTGTTTGTGCAGGCCGGATTGCTGCGCGTGATCGCGACCGAGCCCGCTCGCCGGTACTGGCGGCAGCGCAATGATCATGTCGGAGATGACGGTTCACCTCGCCACCTGGGCGATCGCCGGTCTTGCCACCCTCGGCGTCATCCTGCGGCCCTTCAATTGGCCGGAATATATCTGGGCGGTGGCCGGCGCGGCGTTGCTGATGGCCCTGCAACTGTTGCCCTGGGTGGATGCGCTGGCGGCGGCCGAAAAAGGCACCGACGTCTATTTCTTCCTGATCGGCATGATGCTGCTGGCGGAGGTGGCGCGCCAGGAGGGACTGTTCGACTGGCTCGCCGCGCAGGCGGTGCGACTGGCCGACAATTCGGCGAAGCGACTGTTTCTGATCATCTATATCGTCGGCACCGTCGTCACGGTGTTCCTGTCGAATGATGCCACCGCGGTGGTGCTGACGCCGGCGGTCTATGCGGCGACGCGCGCGGCGAAGGTCGAGCCGCTGCCCTATCTGTTCATCTGCGCCTTCATCGCCAATGCCGCGAGTTTCGTGTTGCCGATCTCCAACCCGGCCAACCTCGTTCTATTCGGCGCGAAGATGCCGGCCTTGCTGGACTGGCTGCGCCTGTTCGCGCTGCCATCGCTGGCGGCGATCGTTGCGACCTATCTCGCGCTACGGTTTACGCAACGCCGTCATCTCGATGCCGAGGTAGCGTCGATCGGGACCCTCGATCCGCTCTCGCTCGGCGGCAAGTTCGCGGGTGCCGGCATCGCCGTGACGGCGGTGGTTCTGATCGCGGCTTCGGCGCTCGGCCGCGATCTCGGCTTGCCGACCTTCGTCGCCGGCTCCCTCGTCACCTTGCTGGTGCTGCTGGTCGCGCGGCAGTCGCCGATTCCCATCCTCAAGGACGTGTCGTGGTCGGTGCTGCCGCTGGTCGCCGGCCTGTTCATTCTGGTCGAAGGGCTGAACAGGACCGGCGTATTGCCGGCGCTGGCGCGGATCCTGAAAGAATCGGCCGCGGCCTCGCCGCAAACGACCTCCTGGGTCTCCGGTGTCGCGGTGGCGATCGGCTCCAATCTGGTCAACAATCTGCCGATGGGTCTGATGGCGGCGACCATCAATCAGGCGGCCGATCTCCCGGCGCATGTCACCGCCGCGATCCTGATCGGTGTCGATCTCGGGCCGAACCTGTCGGTCACCGGATCTCTGGCGACGATCCTGTGGCTGATCGCCCTGCGACGTGAATCCGAGAACGTCACGATCCTGCAGTTTCTCAAAGTCGGTCTCGTCGTGATGCCGCCGGCGCTGGTGCTGGCGCTGGCCGCCCTGCTGCTGACCGCGCCAGCATGACGGCGTTCACCGGTGCTGGACCGACGTGTCCGACGGAAACACAAAGCCGATGAGCGCGAACAGCGATGCCACGCTGAAGGCGTGCATCCCGATGATGCCGCGGTATTCCGCGTTACTGTAGATTTCGAACGGACCGCCGACCGCCGGATCGATGAACAGATAGGCGGCGAAGGGGCATGCGAGGACAACGACCATCGTCAACCGCTCGGTGGCGCGGAACAGGATCGTGGCGAGCAGAACGCAGGGCAGCAGAAACAGCTCGACGGCGGTCGCGACTCCAATGAGCTTGACGGCGAGTACGCCATTGGCGACGCCGATGATCGGAAGCATGGCGCGGCCTGCCAGCTTGTGCCGCCGCGACACCGCGGGCACGGCGGCGAACAGCGGCATGGTGATCAGGGTCAGCCACGCCGGCCAGGCCGATTGGCCGACAATCGCATGCAGATAAAGCGGATAGAACGGCTGGTTGCCGGCAATGACCAGGGCCACCGTGTTGGCCACCACTGCCAAGGGATCTGGATTGTCTCGATAGGACCGGAGACGGTCCTGCAGGCGCGAAAACATCGTGGCCTTTCATGGAGTTGGCGCACCGGGTGGCGAGGCCGCCCGAATTCCCCTCCTCATGCGCCGCGGAACGGCGCACGTCGAGACCGATTTTGCGCAATTCCACGCGACCCGGGCGCCGTCCGATGGCTCGAACGGCGGGCGCAGCCGGCGTTAATCCACCGTGACGGCGGTCACCGGAACCCAGTCATGGCCGTCGAATTGCTGCACCAGCAGCCGCTTGAACGGCACGTAATTGTCCGGGCTGGTATTGTAGGTCGTGCCCGGAAGCAAAGAGGGCGCCGGCACATTGTTCAGATGTGTCGCCTGATACAGCAGATTTTCGCGGGTCAGGTTGTCGCCGCAGGCCTCGATGATCTTTCCCATGATGTAGGCGAAGGAATAGACGGAAAAGCCGATCTCGTTGGTGGGGTCTTCGTTGGGCAGATATTTTTTCATGAACGCCTGATAGGCGATGACATCGGGATCCTTGGCCCAGCGCGGGCTCGACACCTGCTTGTAGGGCGTGGCCGCGACGATGCCAGTCACCGTTTCCAGCCCGGCGGCTTCGAGGAACTGCCGGCCGATCGAGGGACTGACCACGAGCTGCAGCGGCTTCCAGTCCAGTTCATAGGCCTTCTTGAAGGCCTGCGAGGAGGCCTTGCCCAGCGAGACGTTGAAGAACGTATCGGCCCCGGAGGATTTCAATTGCGCGATCGGCGAGTCGAGCGTCGGGTCCGTAAGCTCGTAGGTGACTTCCTTGACGATCATCGTGGCGGCCTTGTCGCCGAGGCCCTTCCTGAACCCGGTGACATAGTCGCGGCCGAAATCGTCGTTCTGCATCAGGATTGCGATTTTGGCGTTCGGCCTGATCGACAGCAGATATTTCGCCAGGATCTCGCCTTCCGTTCCATAGAGATGAAAGGCCGGCGTCGACCATTTGAACGTCGCCGGCTGATTCCACTTGTTGGCGCCGGTCGAGACCAGAAGCTGGGGGATGCCCTTGCCGTTGAGATATTTTTGTACGGCCGATTGCGCCGCCGTGCCGGACGAGCCGAACAGCGCCAGCACGCCATCATTCTCGACCAGCCTGCGGGTCTGTTCGACGGTTTTGGGCGGAGAAAAAGCATCATCCAACGAGATCAGATTGATCTTGCGGCCATTGATGCCGCCCTTCTCCTCGTTGAGCATGCGGAAATAGGCCAGTTCGGTGCGACCCTGAATGCCGTGCAGCGAAAGTGGGCCGCTATAAGGCATCGTCTGTCCGAGCTTGATCTCGGTATCCGACGCGCCTTCGCTATATTTCTTTTCACCAGCCATGGCGCCGCTGGCGAGCAGCAACCCGGTGGAAAGAACGGCGATCGCCGAGATCAATCGTTGCATGGTGATGTTCCCAATGTTTGATCGGATGGAGGCATCGGCCCGAGGCCGTGCATTCAGGCTCTTTCCAGCAATTCCTGGCGCAGGCGGGTCTTCAAAATCTTGCCACTTGCCGTTCTCGGCAATTCGTCGCGGCGAATGTCGACATGCACGGGCAGCTTGAACGCCGCCACACGCGGTCGCAGATAGTCGATGATAAGCGCTTCTGTCAGAACAACGCCTGCCCGGGCCTGCACCACGGCGCCGACGACGTCGCCGAGGATGCGGTCGGGGATGCCGACGATCGCGGCGTCGAGAATATCGGGGTGCGACAGCAGGGCGTCCTCGATCTCGACGCAATAGATGTTCTCGCCGCCGCGGATCAGCATGTCATTGGCGCGATCGAGCAGATAGACGAAGCCCTCATCGTCCATGCGGACGATGTCGCCGGTACGATACCAGCCGTCGTGAAACGCCTTCGCGGTCGCCGCCGGATTGTTCCAGTAGCCCTTGACGACATTGCCGCCATAGATCTCAAGCTCGCCGATCGCGCCGGTCGGAAGTATCGTGCCATCGGGCCCGATCACCCGCAGATCGCAGCCGGGCACGGCGGGGCCGACGGAGTCCGGTCGGGCGAGATAGTCCTGTTCGCTGTTCGAGGTCGATACCGAGGAGGTTTCCGTCGCGCCATAACCCTGGCCTGCGAACCTGCCGGGAAACAGCGCGGCGATCCTGCGCGCCAGCGCGGGGGCGGCGGCCGCGCCGCCATAGGACAGCCCTTCGAGACTCGAGAGGTCGCGCGATTCGAAGTCCGGCGATTCGAGCAGTTGCCAGGTCATCGATGGAACGCCGGACATGCTGGTCACGCGCTCGCGTTCGATCAATTGCAGCGCCGTCTCGGCATTCCATTTGTGCATCAGGACGATCTTCGCGCCGTTGGCGAGCGCCGGGATCATCGTGGAATGACAGCCCGTGACATGAAAGAACGGCACCGGCAGCAGAATGACTTTCTGTACGCCGGTCGGCGCGGGCAGGGCATCGCCGCGCCGGATCGCCGCACGCGGCGCGGCGAATGCGATATTCATGAGATTGCACATGATATTGCGATGCGTGCCCAGCGCGCCCTTGGGACGACCCGTGGTGCCGGACGTGTAGAGAATGGTCGCGTCGTCGTCGGGGGCGATGTCGCGGTCTGGCGGCACGCGATCGGGCAGCGAGTCATAGGTCTCGGGTGCGCCGATCAGGTCCTCCAGCGCCTTCGCGCGACCCAGCGTGTCGCGCGGGGTTCGTACTGCGATCAGTGCCGCGGCACCGCCGCCATCCGGATGCGACGCCAGCCGCCGCAGCCGTTCGGCATCGACAATGGCGACGCAGGCCCCGGAGTCGCTGAGGCCGTAAGCGAGGTCATCGCCGGTCCCCCAGGCATTGAGCGGCACCGCGATCGCTCCGATCGACGTCGCGGCCCAGAACGCGATCGGCCATTCCGGAAAATTGCGCATGGCAATGGCGACGCGATCGCCCTTGCGAACGTTGAAATCCTCGGCGAGCCGCCAGGCCAGCGCGGAGGCCGCGCGATAATGCGCGCGAAACGAAAGCCGTTCATTTTCATAGACCGTGAAGATCCGGTCATCCCAGGCGCGGCTGGCATCGAAGATGGCGCGCAGATCCTGCTGCGCGTTCTTGTAAACGCGTACCGGACGACCGCCGATATCGGCCGTCCGCATTTCGAAAGGGGCGCCTGGCAGCGTCAGGACGCGACAGGCCTCTGCAAGCGAGACGGCGGGCCAAAGAGGTTGCGGATCGGTCATCGCGGCACTTCCCAACAAGGATTACGAGAATCGTGGTGGCGTTGCGGATGCGGCTTCGATGATTCGAGCGCGCCCCGTGCGCGACGTTTACGGCGCCAGGAATTCCGTGCCAGCGCGGCTGGCAGGTTCGGCGCGATCCGCCAGCGGCTGCGACAGCAGCGCTGCTATGGCTGATATGTAAGGGGCCCGTGAGCCGGTCGGTGCATGGTGAGTTTCCGCGACACCGTCATGTCGCGACGGATAGCGCGGCCAATACTTTATTGCGATCAACGGAGAAAGATTTGTGGCCGTTGATATGCGTCCAACGACAGGCATGGATATCGCCGTGACGGCAGCTGATGCTCGCGTCATCTTTTTCTCCCGGACGTGACGAGTCTGATTGCTCGTCTTGGTCACGAGTATGTCGATTGCTTGCCAGCCGGTCAATTCCGATTAACCCGGTGACAAACTGTCACGAGCGTCATCAAGCCGGAGTGACCGCGGGCTTGTCTGTCAATGCGACATCAAGGCTGGGATCGTGAGGGGGTTGAACATTTCGCGCGTGGTACTACCCAGAATGAGCTCGCCGAGTTGCGAGTGGCCATAGCCGCCCATCACCAGATAGTCGCTGCCGAGATCGGCTGCGGTGGACAGAATGGTATTGTGAACATCCGAGGGGTCGGCGGTGGCGTGGTGCAATCTGGCAGGCAGTCCATAGTGGTTCATGTGCCGTGCCAGATCATTCATGCCGGCCTCGGCAGCGCGGGCGTTGCCGGCATGGATGGCGATCACGTCGATATTCTGGGCTCTGCGCAGCAGAGGCATGGCATCATGCAGCGCGCGGGCCGCGGCGCGGCCACCGTCCCAGCAAACCAGCGCACGGGCCGTCTTCAACGGCCCGTGATGGATGTGGGGGATCAACAGTATCGGGCGGCCGGATTGCACTAGAAGCGTTTCGGCCAGAAAAAAATCATGCGTCGGGCGGGCCTGTTCGGGCTGCGTCACGACGCTGAGGCCGGACAGCCGGGAGATCGCCGCCAGGGTGTGGTTGGCGTTGCGGGGCGTATTCGATACGCAGCCGGTAGTCGTTGCTATGCGCGCGCCATTTGCTGCTTTTACAAATCGGGCAAGACGGTCATTGGCGGCCTCGGGGTCCGTGTTGTACTCGGTGGGCGCTGCAAAAAGCGCCGCCGTTGGACCCACCGCAATGGCCGGATTGATGACCTGATAGGTGGCGACCAGCCCCTGCAGATGGGCGCCGAACATCTTTCCCAGCGAGATCGCGCAATCCAGCGCCGGCTCGATCGGCCGGTCAACCGGAAGATGGATGACGATATCCTTGATCACAGCGATCTCCAACGATTGAAGCGAGGCCGGAATTCACGGCCGGAGGGGACTATCATCATATCAAATAGGCTCGCCCGATTATCGCCGACATATGCTCGCCCGGGGCCATGGGGGCGGCGTTGATCCTGGTCAATAAATCACGTGCAGTGGCGTGATAGATTGATCAATGACGGCCGCGCCATAATGCGAGGCACGACCAGGCCTCGCAAGGCACGGAGCAAGTCAGGACAGAGCATGTCACGGTTCATCGTCAGATTCATGAAGAACGTGCTTGGTAGTAACGGCCGGCAGGCGGAAATCTGCCAGAGCTGCATTGAGGTTGATGCCGTCAATGAAACCGGTGCCGAGGAAGTAGCAAAAAAGAGCTTTTGCGAAAGCGAAGAATTGACAAGCTGGTCCGTCCACGCAGACCGAATCGAGGTCAGGGCCGCGGACTTTCCGTCCTAGGACTTGTCTCAAAACAGGAGAGCGAAAATGGCAGAGGAAGGAAACATCCACCCATCAGACTCCAGCGGCAGTTCACAAACCTCCGAGCCGCACTGGAGTACAGGTGTCAATACGATCCGTGACGCGCAGAAGGCAATGGCGGCCGAAGCGTTTTTGAACGTCTCGGAGACGGCCGATCGGTTCCGCAGCGAGGTGCATCTCTGGAACGAGATGCTGTCAAAAATGGCCGCGGCTCAGTCGATCAGGGATCTCGCCGTCGCCTGGCAGGA
>NZ_JANXTC010000367.1:0-4289 GCF_025356345.1 Tardiphaga sp. | reverse complement strand
ACGAACATGTAGCTGGTGTTCTTCACCATGAAGATGAAGTCGGTCATGGCCGGCGAATAGACGTCGCCGCCGGCGCAGGGACCCATGATGACGGAGATCTGCGGGATCACGCCAGAGGCCTGCACGTTGCGGCGAAACACGTAGGAATAGCCGGCAAGTGCCGCGACACCTTCCTGGATGCGGGCGCCACCGGCGTCATACAGCCCGATGATCGGGGCGCGGGCCTTCATCGCCATGTCCTGGATCTTGACGATTTTTTGCGCATGGGTTTCCGACAGCGAGCCGCCGAACACGGTAAAATCCTTGGCAAACACAAAGGTCTTGCGGCCGTTGACGGTGCCCCAGCCGGTGATGACGCCGTCGCCCGGGATTTTCGATTTTTCCATCCCGAATTCGACCGAGCGATGCTCGACGAACATGTCGAATTCCTCGAACGAGCCCTTGTCGAGCAGCAATTCGATACGCTCCCGCGCCGTCAGCTTGCCCTTGGCATGCTGTGCCTCGATGCGCTTCTCGCCGCCGCCCAGTCTGGCACCGGCGCGGCGGTCCTCGAGGGTATCCAGAATGTCTTTCATGCTCGTCCCCAATGGCCGCGCGAACCATGCAGCCGCCTCGTTTCGTGGTTGGGATTTGTCTAGCACGCAGATTACGGCGGGGAAAATGCCCGATTTAGCCGGGTCACGCCGTCACCCGTAACCCGACATCCGACGGGCCGCCGCGGCGACGCAGCCACCCCGGCTCGCGATCACGGGTTTGCGGCAGCATCTTCAAAATGGATTGATCCACGCGCGCGCGCAATTCCATGGCGTCAACGATCCATTCACCCTATATGCCGGGTCCGCTCATGGAGACGGTCATGGCCAACATCATCATCAACGAAAACAGCGGCGCCGCCACCGGCGGCATCCGTGATCTGCTGCGCTGGGAAGGCGTCGCGCTGTTCATGGGCATGACCCTGTTCTACGTGCTGTCCGGCGCGCCGTGGCAGGTCTATGCGCTGCTGTTCTTCGTGCCGGACCTCAGCATGCTCGGCTATCTCGCCGGTCCCCGCATCGGCGCCACGCTGTACAATGCCGCGCATGCGACGATCGGTCCGCTGCTGCTCGCGCTGGCCGGACTGGTCTTGACGGAACCGGCGATGGGTTCGATCTCGCTGATCTGGCTGGCACATATCGGGCTCGACCGCGCCTTCGGCTACGGGCTGAAATATACCACCGGATTCAGCGCCACCCATCTCGGCCGCGTCGGCAAGGACGCGACCCAGATGGCCTCGAAGGCGGAGTCGGGCGTGGTTTCGGCTACGGCTCGCCGGGCTTGAACGGCGCTTCCTTGCCGGGCGGCGTGCTTTCCTCGGCCATCGCCAGCAGCATCGCCACCATCACATAATTGCCGGCCACCGCGGTCAGGTCGACAATCTGCTGATCGTTGAAGATCTTCTTGGCACGCGCATAGGTTTCGTCGGAGACCTTGCGGGTGGTGGTCAGTTCGGTGACGAAATCATAGACCGTGGCCTCGTCCTCGGCCATGTTAGCGGGCCGCTTGTTGGCCTTGAGATCGGCGATGATCTCGGGCGACAGGCCGGCCTTCTGCGCCAGCGGCGCATGGGCAAACCATTCGACCTGCGAACGCCACTGCCGACCGATGATGATGATCGCAAACTCGTTGAGCTTGACGGGCACGCTGGTGTCCCAGCGCAGATAGGCGAACAGGTCGAACAGTTTCTGGCCCAGCACCGGACTGCGTATCATCGGATTGTAGGGACCGGCGAGGCCGACGCTCGACACTTTCATCACCTGCTCGCCGAGCGGCTTCTGCTTGGCATCGAGCTGGTCCATGGTGAGTTGCGGGAAGCGCGGCTGCTTGCTGGTCGCCGGGGCCGGGATCAGCGTGGCCGCGAGCCAGCCGCCGGTCGCGGCCAGCACGAGCGACGACATCCAGAGCGAAATGGATTTCATGGGTGTTCCTCCGTGTTTTGTTTTATGCACGGAGCGTAGTCCAGCCATTCGTACCGCGCCAGCATTGCCGTTCAGTCCCATCGGTCAGATGGCGCCGATGTCCTTCAGGCAGAGTTGCGCGATCGCCATGCGGCTCGCGACATGTCTGGGCTCGCGGACGTCGAGGTTGAGCGCGAATACGGTCTGCTCGCTGCCCTTCTCCACCCAGCCGACGATCCAGCCGAGCGAAGGCCGGCCCTGCTCGGCGCCGAGCAACCCGGTCTTGGCGCGAATCACCGCATCGCCGACCCTGGTCACCGGCAGGATATCGCGGACCAGCTCCTGGCTGCGCTTCCGCGCCGGCAGCGTGCCGCGGCGCAGCCGGTCGACGAAATCGACCTGCTGCATCGGATCGATGCGCAACTCGCCGGTCAGCCAGAACTGGTCGATGCCCCCGCCAATATTGGCGTTGCCGTAATCGAAGTCGGTGAGATATTTCTGCATCCGCTCGGCGCCGATCCGGCGCGCGATCTCCTGATACACCGGCACCGCCGAGGCGGCGATCGCCGAGCGCAGCGTGTGATCCTGATTCCAGGCCGCGATCGCGCGCGCCACGCCGTCCCACTTGAACACGTCCTTGTCGGGATCGCCGACCACGCCGGTGTCCAGCGCGATCACCGAATTCGCGATCTTGAAGGTCGAGGCCGGCAGCGCCGCCTGCCCCGAACGATCCCTGTCGCTGGCGACGATCAGGTAGTCCTCGGTCTTGTAGCCAACGAAGGTACCTTCGGTGCCGTCATCGGCAAAGCGCCTGGCGAGGCCGTCGCGAATCTCGCTTCGCTGCGGCGCGACATTGGCGAAAGCCGTCGAAGCGACGGTGGCGGCAAGCAGGCCGAGCGCATGACGACGCGTAATCATGGGGTACCTGATGTGAGCGTGGACGGCTTCAGCTGCGCCCGGCATCGTGGTGGAATCATGACGCGCTCAGCGCACCCGGCCGGACAGGCGCAGCACGAAGATCAGGACTTCGGCCACCGCCTTGTAAAGCTCGGCCGGAATTTCCTCGCCGATATCGACATGTGACAGCGCGCCGGCCAGCGTCTCGTTTTCCTCGATCGGGATGTCATGCGCCCGGGCAACCTCGATGATCCTGGCGCCGACATGCCCACTGCCCTTGGCGGTGACGCGCGGCGCGCCGCTCTTGTCGTAATGCAGCGCGACGGCGAGCTGGCGCTTGGTATCGACGGTCATAGCGCGCGATCCAGAAAATGCCCCGCACTGGCCGGCGCGGCCTGAACCGGCGCGCCCTCGCGGATCACGATGTCGCCGGGCTGCAGATCGGCGCGGATCAGGGCCTGGCTGAGCTGCGCGGAGCCGGCCCGCAGCTGCGACGCCGTGGCGGCGCGCTCGGCCCACATTCGCACCGAGGTCTTGTCGCCGGTGAGCGAGATCAGCGCATGCACCGGACCCGCCGGCTCGACATCGAGCGAGAACCGCGCGCGCCACACCCGCTTGGCCGCCTCGGCCTCGCTGTCATGGCCGCCATCGCGCGAGATCTCGAACTGCGCCACCGCCGTGCCATTCGGCATCGCGAATGGGATTTCGAAATTCCAGCGCGGCGCGGTGGCATCGACACGCGGCCCGGCACCATCAATGTGGTCCGGCAGCGAGGCAATCTGCATCAAGGTCTGCCGCGCGATCGCGGCATCGGTATCGGCAAGCAGATGATGCAGGTTCTTGTCGAGCGCAACATCGGGCAGCAGCGACGGCAGCGCGAGTGGCTGCGCCACCGGCAAAGCGCCGCGCACCGGCGGCGACACGTTGCCGCGCGCAGAATTCGCCTCGGCATTGAGCGCGGTGGCCGTTTTACCCTTCGGCAGCAGCATCGACAGCAGCGCGCTCTCATTGAGCGCGTTGCTCGCTAAAACGCCCGCGGCTGGCGGCGCGACCTGCAGCGCTTCCTGCATCATGTTGAGCGCGGTGCTCACCGCCGCCGCGCGGGCCGCCGCCTGCGGCGGCGTCGCCGCCGACGGGACGATCACCGGCTTGCTGCTGAAGTCGACGAAATCTTCCACGGCGAACAGCCCGGCCTGCTGCAGCAGATCGTCCTGCGCCAGCAATTGCGGCATCGCGGAAGGGACGAGTGCTGGCGTCATTCCGGCTGGCAGGCTGGCCACCACGACCGGCTGCGCGCCGACCTGAACCGGCACCGGCTGCGCGCTACTGACCGTCGCCGGCGTCGCCGGAAGCGATGCCGTCAGCACCTGGCGCAGCACGATCAGCGCCGCTTTCATGTCCGGCATGGCGCCCGGCGCCGGCAGCTTTCCCGCGGCCAGCGCGGCTTCGAGAAACAGG
>NZ_JANXTC010000289.1:0-9280 GCF_025356345.1 Tardiphaga sp. | reverse complement strand
CGGCTATTCGCCGGAGACCCTGGCGCAGATCGCTGCGGTCCCCGGCGTGATTGCCATCAAGGAAGGCAGCGACACCATGCTGGCCTATGACGAGAACCGCCGCGCGGTGCACAACAGCAATCCGGACATCGCTTTCCTGCCGTCCAACTACAACTGGTTTCTGCCGCAACTGGCAGCGGGCGGCGACGGCATTCTCTCCGGTCTGGCGAGTCTGGCGCCGCGATTGCTGGCCGAGCTCTGGCAGGCGGCGGTCGCCGTCGATCTGCGTGCCATGCGCGCGGTGAATGAGCAGCTTCATCCGATCGTCCGCGCCATCTATGGGCCGGCGCCGATCATCGATGCGCATACCCGCATCAAGGTCGGCCTCAAGGCACTCGGTATCATCGAGAACGCCGAGCCGCGGCTGCCTCTGATGCCGGTGTTGCCCGATCTGTGCGACGCGATTTCGGCCACGGTCGGCGTAGCCCGCCGCGGCGCCGATATCCGTCTCGCAGATCGACGAACACCATAGGATTCAGCGCACCGACGCCTCGGCGCGCTTCTTGCAAGACTGCACCACCACGCATTGGCGATGAGGCAGAGACGCTCCATGAAGTTGTTCGATCCGGCCGCCTTCTTCGATTATCTGTTCAACCGCTTCCTGCTGGGAGGCGTCGCCGTCACGATCGGCCTGACCGTGGCGGCCGTGGTCGGCGGCCTCATTCTCGGCATGGTCATCGCGTGGATGCGCAGCGCGGACAACAAGCCACTAAGCAGCTTCGCCCGGTTCTACATCTGGTTCTTTCGCGGCACGCCGCTGCTGATCCAGCTGGTGGTGATCTACACCGGCCTGCCGCATTTCGGTTTGAAGTTTGGCGTCATCACCTGCGCCCTGATCGGCCTGATCCTCAATGAGGCGGCCTATCTCGCGGAGATCGTGCGCAGCGGTTTTCTCTCTGTGCCGCCGGGGCAACGGGAAGCCGCCTGGGCGCTGGGACTGCCGCAATCCGTCACCTTGCGACGCGTCACGCTGCCGCAGGCATTTCGGCTGATGATCCCGCCGCTCGGTAATTCCATCAACTCGTTGCTGAAGGCGACCTCGCTCGCTTCCGTCATCTCGGTCGAGGAGATCATGCGGCGCAGCGACATGCTGATGCAGGAACACTTTCAGGTGCTGGAGGTCTATGCCGCGGCGACCGTCTATTATCTGTTGCTCACCTCGCTATGGGATGTGGTTCAGCGGCGACTGGAAAAACATTTCGGCCGCTCGACCGTGGCGCCCGTCGTTCGCCTGCAACGCGCATGAAGGAATTGTCCGTGGCCCCGCATCCAGCAACCGACCTCGACAACCAGCTAACCTCAGCGCGTGCGGTGCCGGCCGTCCGCATGGAGGCGGTCTATAAATATTACGGCGATTTCACCGCGTTGATCGAGATCGATCTCAATGTCGCCAAAGGCGAGAAGATCGTCATCTGCGGTCCTTCCGGATCCGGAAAATCGACGTTGATCCGCTGCATCAACCACATCGAGAAGCACGACCAGGGCCTGATCTACGTCAATGGTGTCGAACTCGATGGCCAGACCAGAAACATCGACCAGGTCCGGCGCGATACCGGCATGGTGTTTCAGAATTTCAACCTGTTTCCGCACATGACCATTATCGACAATTGCACGATCGCGCCGATGACCGTCAACGGCCTCGGCAAAGCGGAGGCGAAGGACCTTGCCATGCACTTCCTGACCAAGGTCAGGATCCCGGATCAGGCGATCAAATTTCCCGGTCAACTCTCCGGTGGCCAGCAGCAGCGCGTGGCCATTGCCCGCGCGCTGTGCATGCAGCCGAAGGTGATGCTGTTCGACGAGCCGACTTCCGCGCTTGATCCGGAAATGGTGAAGGAGGTACTGGAGACCATGAAGAAGCTGGCCGAGGAGGGCATGACCATGCTCTGCGTGACCCACGAAATGGGTTTTGCGCGCGAGGTCGCCGACCGCATCGTCTTCATGAATGAGGGGCGCATTGTCGAGCAGGGCAAGCCCGACGATTTTTTTGCCAACCCCAGGACCGAGCGAGCCCGGCTGTTTCTCGATCAGATCATTCGCTGACGCCTGACCTCGCAGGTCGGCAGCAATGCAACAGGCTGGACAACCGGTGTCCGAGCATTGACGGTGCAACCGCCAGATGCCAGTTTCGTGATCGGTAGCGCTCGCAAGAGCTGCCAAGGGAATGTGGTGCGCGGGCTTTGGCCGGCAACTCCACGGCTGCCCCCGCAACTGTAAGCGGTTAGCCGACGACCAGGAAACCACTGGGGACTGACAGGTTCCTGGGAAGGTGGTCGAAGGCATTGACCCGCAAGCCAGGAAACCTGCTGCCAGTCATGGTCACACGCGAACGCGTCGGGCGGGGTGCTCCGAAGCGGCAAGAGTAGCTGTTCATCGGCCACAGGGCGAAGGCCCGGTGCACAGCAACCGCGGTGACGTGTAGACGATCGCCGTCGGACTCTGTTCACGTGTCAAAACCATTTTCCGGATTTCATCCTGGTCGTGCTGCGACCAGAATATTTCTGCATTCGTCAACGGCACCGCTTGGCCTGCTGCTGATGCTCGGCGCCATCTCGCCCGGCCTCGGTCAGACCGCAACTCCGCTGAGCCCGGCGCCCCTCGACCCGGTACTGGTGACGTCGCCGGACCGCAAGCCCGCGCGGCGGGCGCAACCCGCGCAGCGCCGGGCCGCGGCACAGGGCGGCGCCATGCGTCGCGCGCCGGCGCAGGCTGCCGCGTCGGTGGCGTCGCCCGGCAATCCCGGCCCTGCGACCACGCCGCTCAACAGCAATGTCGTTGCCGCCAGCGCCAGCCGACTCGGGCTGACGGTGCGCGAGACCCCGGCTACCGTGGAAGTGGTCGACCAGCAAACCATCCAGGAACAGGGCTACCGCACCACGTCCGAAGTCGCGCAGGGCGCCGTCGGCGTCACCTCCGGCGACGGCCCGGGAGAGCCGGCCGGCTTCTCGATGCGCGGCTACAGCAACAGCCAGATCAACATGCTCTATAACGGCATCAAGATAGGTCCGCAGAACATGACCTCGCGTCCGATGGACACCGGCAGCCTGCAAAGCGTCGAATTTCTCAAGGGGCCGGCGTCGCTGATCTCCGGCGAGGGTGCCGCCGGCGGCGCCATCAATTTCGTCAGCAAGCAGCCGACCGCCGGGCCAGTCCGCAACGAGGCCTATTTCTCCTGGGATTCGCTGAATTCGTTTCGCTCGCAATATGGCTCCGGCGGCAGCACGCTGGTTGAAGGGCTGGACTACCGCTTCGATGTCGGACGCTCGTCACTGAACGGTTTCATCGACGATACCGACACAAGGACCTTCAACGCCTCCGGACAGCTCAACTATCGCATTTCCAGCGACTTCAAGGTGTGGGGCGCGATCGAATACAAGCAGGATAATTCGCGTCCTTATTGGGGCACGCCGCTGGTGCCCGCAGCGTTCAGCGGTGCCAATGCCACCAGCGGTATTGTCTCTGGCAATTATGTCTCGAATTACAACGGCACCAATCTCGGTGCGGTGACCATCGATCGGCGTACGTTGAGCACCAATTACAACGTGTTCGATAATTACGCCAAGGCCGACGAACTCTGGCTGCGCGGCGGATTCGAGTGGAACATCAGCCGTGACCTCACCCTGAAGAGTCAGATCTACGGCTACAACGCGCAACGCGAATGGCGCAACAACGAGGTCTCGGCCTTTAACGCCAACACCAATACGGTCGATCGCGAGCGCTTCTTCGTCGCCCATGACCAGAAGCTGATTGGCAACGTCACCGACCTGACCTGGGATACCAACCTTGGCGGTCTGGACAACCGGCTGGTGACCACGCTGGCGGCGAGTACGCTCGATTTCAACCGTCCGGGTGCGGCGAATTTTCCCGGCGACTCCGTTTCGCTGGTCGACCCGTCGCGCGGCAATTACGGGCTGCTGACGACGCGGCTGCAGACCGCCAATATCGACAACGTGTCGCTATCGGTCGAGGACCGGCTGAAGATCACGCAAAACTTTGCGCTGATCGGCGGCCTACGCGTCGAATATATCGGGCTTGACCGTGACTCGCAGAATGTCGCGGGCGGCAGCCTGGCAGGATATCCGTTCTCCAGGAGCTGGGCGCCGGTGACGGGACGCGTCGGCTACACGTGGGAAGCCATTCCCGGCATGACCTTCTACAGCCAGTACGCCACCGGGGCGGATGTCGCGGCCAACAATATCTTCCTGCTCGGCGCGCTGCAGCCGCTCGACCTCACGACGTCGCGGACCTATGAGACCGGCGTCAAGCAGTTGTTCTGGGGCAACCGCGCCGAATGGTCGTTTTCGGCGTTCGATATCGAGCGCAAGAACGTCTATGCCGCGCAGGGCGGCCAGACGCTCAGCCTGGCCGGCCGCCAGGACTCCCAGGGCGTCGAAATCGCGCTGGCGGTGCGGCCCACCGAGGCCTGGAAGCTCTGGGGCAATTTCGCCTATGTCGAGGCGCGTTACGCTGATTATAATTTTGTCGGCGGCTCGTTTTCCGGCAATACGCCACCCAACGCGCCGCGGATCGTCGGCAATGCCGGCGCGTCGTATCGTTTTGCCACCGCGCTGCCGGTTGAAATCGGCGCCTCTCTCCGTCATGTCGGCGATCGCTTCAATACCGACGCCAATATGGTCACGCTGAAAGCCTATACCGTCGCGGATGTCTTCGCTTTCGTCGACATTCCTAAAATCTACTTTCCGGCAGTGGCCGAGACCCGCATCGCCTTCCGTGTCCGCAATCTCGCCGACACGCGTTACGCCATCTGGGGCGATCCGTTCTATCCCGACCAGATCCTGCTCGGTGCGCCGCGGACCTACGAAGTATCGGCCAATTTCAAATGGTAGGGCGCTGACCGCATGATGCGCGCGCTGATCCTGCTGCACCGCTGGCTGGGCGTCGCCTTTGGCCTGCTGTTCGCGATGTGGTTTGTCACCGGCATTGTCATGCACTTCGTGCCGTTTCCGTCGCTGACGGAGACGGAACGCGTGGCCGGGCTGATGCCGCTGGACCCCGCCGCCGCCGGACTAGGTCCCGCCGCCGCCATTGCTGCGAGCGGGATCGACGTCGCCGATCGCGTCCGGCTGTTCAACCGCGTCGATGGCGCGGTCTACCTCGTCTCGGGTGCAATCTCCTTTCGTGCGCTGCGCGCCAGCGATGGCACTTCCGTCGCCGTCACGTCGGAACGAACAGCGCTGGCGATCGCGGTCGATCATGCACGCCGGCGCGGGCTGGATGCGACCGGGGCCGCATTCGTCGAACGCGCCGATCATGATCAATGGACGGTGCCGAACCGCTATGATCCGCACCGGCCGCTATACCGGATGGCGCTGCGCGACGGTTTGGGTACGGATCTCTACATATCGTCGGCGACGGGCGAGGTGCTGCTCGACACCACGCGCCACGAGCGCGCGTGGAATTATGTCGGCAGCGTTGCGCACTGGATCTATCCCACGGTGCTGCGCCGCGACTGGGCGGCCTGGGATCGCACGGTGTGGTCGCTATCGCTGGTCGCGGTGTTTGCCGCAGCATCCGGGGCGCTGCTCGGCAGCCTTCGTTTCCGGAAAGCCTGTCGCCGTCTCGCACGCGCGCCAACCGGCTGGCACGCCTGGCACCATGTGCTCGGCCTGCTCAGCATGACCTTTGTCCTGACCTGGATCGTCAGCGGCTGGCTGTCGATGGACCATGGCCGGCTGTTTTCGCGCGGCGAGGTGACCGCCGCGGAGGCGGCGGGGCTCGCCGCTTCACCACCGTGGCCAAGGTTGCCATTTGTGGAATGGTCCGGCGCGACGGAAGCCGCGCGCGAGATCGAATGGTTCGCGTTTGCAGGAACGTTTTTCCGGCGCGAGCGGATCGGTGTTGCCACCCAGCGGCTGCGGCGATGGGACTCGCAAGCGGTGGAACCGGCACCGCGCTCTTTCCTCACATCAGCGGAGATCGATGCCCAGATCGCCCGCATCTCGTCCGGATGCTCACCGGCCGTGGTGATCGCTCCGGACGACAGCTATCGCGCAGCCTCGTCGATGCCAGGCGCGCCGGTATTCCGGTCGGTGTGCGGCGATGTCTGGTTTCATGTCGACGGCGCCAGCGGCGCGCTGCTGGAACGGCTCGATCCATCACGGCGTGCCTACCGCTGGGTTTACAGCGCGCTGCACAGCTGGGATGTTCCGCCCTTGATGGCATGGCCCATGCTGCGCAGCAGCCTGATGGTGATGCTGTGCGGGCTCGGCCTGCTGTTCAGCGTCACCGGCGTCGTCCTCGGCTGGCGCCGGCTGCGACGCGATCTGACGCCGCGCTGACCCCCGCCGCGAGACGTGACGCCCTGTTCGCGGGGATTCGACAGATGTGCCTGCGCACTTTCCTTGAGCGCATCCCGACATAACTTGAACTGCCTTCCCGACTCACGGGCGCCACGCTGGACGATCGCAGCTTCCAGCCCCGGCCGCGAGCAGCGTCGGCATCGTTCGTTTTAAAACTTTCTCGGCCGTGGTACATCGATGGCCAATCGACATGCGCGACAGGAATTCCGGTTGGCCAAGGTAAAGAAGGCACAGAGGTGGCAGCGCGATCCCGAGGGCATGCGAATCCGCATCCTCGAGGCGGCGAAGAAGGAATTCGCTAGCCGTGGACTCGCCGGCGCGCGGGTCGATCGCATTGCCGTGGCCGCCGGCGCCAACAAGCGCATGCTGTATTACCACGTCGGCAACAAGGAAGTTCTTTACCTCGCGGTGCTCGAAGCCGCCTACGAACAGATCCGCGACGAAGAGCGCGCGCTCGATCTCGAACATCTCGATCCGCCCGACGCGATTGAACGGTTGATCAGCTTCACCTGGAACTACTTTCTGCGAAACCCGGAGTTTCTGGCGCTCCTCAACACCGAAAATCTGGAGCGTGCCGAACATCTGAAGCGCTCCGACAAGGTAAAGTCGATGCATTCGCCGTTCGTCGAGATGATCGGCACGGTGGTGCGTCGAGGCGTTGCCAGCGGCGACTTCAAGGTCGCGATGGACCCGGTGCAGCTGTATATTTCGATCGCCGCGCTGAGCTTTTTCTACCTCGCCAACAATGCCACGTTGAGCGTGATCTTCGGCCGCGATCTGCTGGCCCAGCCGGCCAAGGATGAGCGACTGGCCCACATGGTGCGCCTCGTTCTGGCGGCCCTGACGGGCCGGTCGGCGGCCGAGTTCCCGACGCCAAAACCGCCGGCCGAACCAGCGCCGGTCCGCCAGCCTGCCTGATATTGCTAGGGAATTTTACTTGAACGGGCGCCCGATTGACAATTGGAGGCGTGCGGGTAGTATTTATCCAACAGGTTAAATGCTGCCGCGAAGACGGCGTGTTGGAGAGAAGCGCGTGAGCAATGCCAAGGGCCGAGGGGCCGCAGCCCGCCTGCTGAATGCCGCATGGCTGCGCCCGTTTATTCTGCTGATCATGATTATCGTGGCGTGGGATCTTTCGATCCGCGTGTTCCATATTCCGGCCTATCAAATTCCGGCGCCGGGCGATGTCGTCAAGGTGTTGTGGACCGATTGGCCTGAGCTGCTCAGCCAGACATGGCCGACAACCTATGCGACCATCGCCGGCTTTCTGCTGTCGGCGCTGTTCGGCATTCCGGTCGCCATGCTGATCGCCGGCTCGCGAACGGTGGAGAGCTATGTCTATCCACTGCTGGTATTCTCGCAGTCGATCCCCAAGGTCGCGATCGCGCCGTTATTCGTGGTGTGGTTCGGCTTCGGCATCGTCCCGAAAATCATCGCCGCCTTCTTGCTCGGATTCTTTCCGGTGGTCGTCTCCGCGGTGCAGGGCTTCAAGTCGGTCGATCCCGATATGGTCGATCTGGCGCGTGCCATGAAGGGCAGCCGCTTCAGCGTGTTCTGCGCCGTCAACCTGCCGCACGCGCTGCCTGCGATCTTCTCCGGCCTCAAAGTATCGGTCACGCTCGCGGTGGTCGGCGCGGTGGTTGGCGAATTCGTGGGCTCCAATTCCGGCATCGGCTACGTGCTGCAGCGCTCGATCGGCACCTTCGACCTGCCGACCATGTTCGCCGCGCTGGTCATCCTCGCGCTGCTCGGCGTGCTGCTGTTCTGGATCGTCGATCGCATCGAACGTTTCGCGATCCCCTGGCACGTCAGCCAGCGCGCCGAAATGTTTATTGCCGCTTAGGCGCGGCGCCAAAATATCAAAAAGCGGCCCGCTCAACGGCCGCGCTTTCAAGGGAGGCTAACATGCTGAAATGGATTGCGACCTGCTCGACCGCGCTAATCTGGACCGCGATCGCCACCGTGGCGCCGGCTTCCGCCGCCGACAAGGTCACCCTGATGCTGAACTGGTACGTCTACGGTGAGCACGCGCCGTTCTACTATGGCAAGGCCAAGGGCATCTATGAGGCCGAAGGCATCGATCTCGATATCCAGGAAGGTCGCGGTTCGGCCGCGACCGTGCAGGCTGTCGCCGCCAAGTCCGTCAGCTTCGGCTATGTCGACGTGCCCACCATGATCGCGCCGCCGTCAAGGGGGCGCCCGTGATCGCTACCGGCGTGCTGCTGCAGACCACCGCGATGTCGGTGATGGGTTTCGTCGACAAGAACATCAAGAAGCCGGATGACATCAAGGGCAAGACCGTGGCGATCACGCCGGCGGATTCGATGACCCAGATCTGGCCGCTGTTCCTGAAGAAGGCCGGATTGAAGGAATCCGATTTCAAGACGGTGGCCGGCGACGGCCAGACCAAGCTCAACGCCGTCATCAACGGCCAGGCCGACCTGCTGCTCGGCTACGTCATGGACCAGTCGATGAAGATCAAGGATGCGACCGGCAAGGACGTCTATCCGATCAAGTTCGCCGACTACGGCATCCATCTGGTGTCATCGGGCATCGTCACCAACACCGACTACGCCAAGACCAATCCGGAACTGGTGAAGCGCTTCATGTCGGCCACCACCAAGGCCGTGGAAGCCGCGTCGAAGGAGCCGAAGGCGGCGGCCCAGTCGATCCTCGATGCCAATCCGAAGGGCGGCAAGATCGATACGCTCACGCAAGGCTTTGAACTGACGATCCCGCTCTATCGCACCCCGGAAACCAAGGGCAAGCGGCCGTTCGAAGTCACCGACCAGAACATGACCGACACGGTCAACCTCATGGTCGAATATGGCGGGCTCGATGCCAAGGCCAAGGATAATCCGAAGGCGTTTTATACGAATGATTATCTGCCGAAGTAAGCGCAAGCCGTCATTGCGAGGAGC
>NZ_JANXTC010000381.1:0-3484 GCF_025356345.1 Tardiphaga sp. | reverse complement strand
ATAGACAAAGGTCTGTCCGGGCTTGATCGCGGGCTGCGTAAGGCCTCCGACGCCATCCATGCCGTTGGGCAGACGCTGCCCATGCCAGTGAACAGCGGTGTGTTCCGGCAGCTTGTTGGTGACGTAGATGCGGACCTTGTCACCTTCGACCGTCTCAATGGTCGGCCCCGGCGACTGCCCGTTATAGCCCCACAAATGGACCTTCATACCCTCGGCAAATTCGCGCTCGACCGGCTCTGCCACCAGATGAAACTCTTTCCAGTCGCCATTCATCCGCCAGGGCAGCGTCCAACCGTTCAACGTCACCACTGGATTGTAATCGGGGCCACCCGATGGATGCAGCGGCGGCTGCGTCGCGGCCTTTTCCATCATCGGCGCCTCGGGGATATTCGCGGCCTGGGCTCGACCGGAGACCGCCGCCGCGCTGGCGAGCGCGGTCGCAGTACCGAGAAAATTTCGTCTGGACAACATGGGTCTCTCCATCTCTAGCGGCCGCCACCGGATAATTTCGCAAATGCCGAAATATTTGAATCGACAAGGTCGCCACGGCCCCCGCCATTAATGGCGGTCTGCAATTGCGATTGTGCGAGCCAAAAATCGCGTTTAGCCGCGATGGCGGCGCGCAATGCCGCGATACGCTGTCTCGCCTCCGTCAGCAGGGCAAACACGTCAACCTGCATGCTGCCGAAACGTAGTTGCATCTCTTCCGAGATAATTTTTCGAAGCGGCAGTACTTCGCGCTGATAATGGCCGGCGATGTCATAGGTTGATCGATACACCTGAAAGGCGTCGCGCGCTTCCGAGCGCGCGTTGACGGCCTTTTCGGTCAACAGATTGAAAGCCAATTTATAGGTTTCGGCGGCTTGGCGGACTCGAACTTCGCCGCCATCGAAGATCGGAATCTGGAGCTGCACATCGAAACCCCGTTCGCCGAAAGCCGCTCCTGTCGGATCACGCGTCTTTCGATCGATCCCGGCGACGTCGAGCATTGTAACGAAGCGGCTCGCCTCTGTGAGGTTGAGTGACTTGGCCAGCGCTGCCAGTTCAATGCGGGCGATCTGAAGGTCGATACGATGATCGATCGCCGCGACCTCGATGCGCGGCAACGACAGCGGTTGACGTGGCAGAGCGGGGAGCTTCCGCGGCACCCGGATATTGATGTCCTCTCCCCAGAGGCCGAGCAATCGGATCAGGCGCTCGCGGTAGCTCGCCGCATCCTGACGGCTGGTCGCCAGATCGGCGGTCGTCTCCGCGTAAAACACCTGCTCGCGAGCCTGGTCGAGCTTGTTCAGCGCGCCGGTCTCGCCGAGTTTCAATGCAAGCTGGGCGGTCGATTCCGCCGTCGACTTGGCGTCGGTCAGAAGGGTAGTGAGTTCATAGGTGGCTACCGTTTGATAATAGGCTCGCCGAACGTCAGCGGCCAGACGTAGCGTATCCTCGGCGGCACGGAGCTGGGCCTTCTGGAACCGCTGGCGGGCGATCTCCGATCGGAATGGTAGCGTAGCCAGAGCGAGGATATCGCCGACCACTTGCCGTTCAACCTCGAGCGCGCCGTTTCCGGCAATACGCGAAATGGAAAATCGCGGATTGGGCGGCAGGCTGTCACCGACCATATCGGCTTCCGCCAGCGCCAGTTCATTATAGGAGGCCTGCAGGCCGCGATTGTTCAGGAGCGCGACCTGAACGGCGCTATCCATCGTCAGATCTCGCCGAGCAAGTCCCACGACCCAAGCATGGGCGCGTTGCGCGTCATCCCGCGTGCGGATGGAAACCACATCCTTTTCGATGGTTTCGCCGGCCACGCTGGAGACGACATTCATCCCGCCGTCGGGCGAGAACGTCGCGCACCCCGATAACAGCACGGCCGACAGCAGCACGGTTGCCGCCGCGCGCGCCGCCCCGGAATGCAACCGAAGGGCAAATAGCTTTTCTGGTCTGGTGAACATCACGCGCTCCTATTGGCCGGGTTTCGGCGCCGGGGCGACGCGGTCGTTCCGCGCTCGCCATGGTGCGGGCGTGGTCGGGCGAAGGCCTGTGTAGGGAGCGATGGTCGAGCGGTAATTGGTACTTGCGACCTTGGCTCCGGGATCGGCGGGATCCGCACCGGCGAGAGGCGCCGTCATCGGCATGCACGATGTCACGGCCAATGCCGCGGCGGTCATGCCCGCGAGTTTGAGTAGTCTGATAGCCAACAGTCTTGCTGCCACCGAACCAACGGCGACAAGCATCGCATTACGCTGCGCAAGCATTTTATTTTCCTGAAATGACGATGGACCATGAGCGCGAGCCCTGTGAGAGCGTCGCACCACGTCGATGGGTCAGTTCAGGAGATGGGCGGCCGATACAGAAGGGAGGGCGCGCTGTCTGCGATCTTCCGATGACCCTCGATTTCGCAAGGGGCGATGGGTACGGAAGGCCTGACAATATCGAAAAGCGCCGCCGGAAGCGCGACGACGCACATCAATCCGCAGCATTGCCCATCAGACGCATGCGTCGCCCTGCCGGGTTCCGGATAATTTTCCGTCGCCATCGACTGGGCAGCTTCGCCGGATTGCGCGGCCGAATGAGCATGCTTGTGGTGGTCATCGTGCCGATGCGGCGACTGTGCCTCGCCGCCGACGTGGACCATACCAGTCATATGGCTTTCGCCCGTCAGGCACGGCGCAATCAGATGCGGTCCCGGCAATGCGTAGGACATCGCCGGTGCCAGCACGCACAGCAAATACACCAGGGCGATAATCCACCCTGCTTTCAGCCGCTGCGCTCTGGTCAGACGAACCAGCATTGTGATCAATCAGCTCTCGGTTTCGATAGAGTTCTCATCATAACCGCGAATTCAACTCCCGCCAACACCGAACTGCGATTCAGGACAACGCACCGATCCGCGCCAGATGCTTCGCCACCGCGTTGATAAAACCCTCGCGGGCGTCGGAATGGCCCTGCCCGCGCGGTTCCAGCACATTGCGCAGCAGAAAGCGGCCGGTGAGGTCGAAACCGTCCCGCAGGTCCTGGTCGGACCAGCTGTTGCGACCATCGCCAGCGCCGTCCTCACGCAGAAACGGCGGTAGCCGCATCAACCGGTCGCGCCACGGTTCACCGGCCGACCGCGACACCGCCCCGCCGGACTTTGGCGAAACATAGATCAGATCGGTGGTGGCGCCGGTGGCGGCGCAGTTTTCCAGATCGAGGCCGAAGCCCAGCTCGGTCAGCATCGCCAGTTCGAACCGCACCACATGGATCGCGGCTTCGCTGACATCGTCGAAATCATTCAGGATGCGCTCCAGCATCTCGTAGATATCCTCATGCGGATCGCGTTCCGGCAACAGCCGGGCCAGCGACGCCAGATGCGTGACCCCATAAACCGCGTGGCCGGAGCCCAGCACGGTCGCGGCCCGCATCTTGGTGGCTTCCATCAGAAAATAGCCGAGCTGCTCGTCAATCCGGGCCCGCCAGGTCGCGCGCACGCTGTTGCCGGGCTGCAGCA
>NZ_JANXTC010000220.1:0-10011 GCF_025356345.1 Tardiphaga sp. | reverse complement strand
ACCACTTCAAACCGACCGTGGATTTGCGACCGAACCGCTTCACCTGGATGGGCTCGACCCGGCCGCTCGACGCCTTCACCTTCCTGTTCGAGGAGACCGAGTGGGGGCCATTCATCGCGCATGCCTATCAGTACGAGGCGGGCCGCTCGACCTGGATTTTCGAGACCGATCCGGAAACCTTCAAGCGCGCCGGCCTGGAAGGCCTTGGCGAGCAGGAATCCGCCGACCGGATGGAGCAGATCTTCGCCGGCTTCCTCGAAGGCCATAAGCTGCTGATCAATCGCTCGATGTGGCGCAACTTTCCGATGATCCGCAACAAGCGCTGGGTCCGCGACAACATGGTGCTGCTGGGCGACGCCAAGGCGACCGCGCATTTCTCGATCGGCTCCGGCACCAAGCTGGCGATGGAAGACGCCATCGCGCTGTATGAGGCCATGGGCAAGGCGCCGACGGTGGAAGCCGCGCTCGACGCCTATGAGCACGGCCGCCGCGAGGAGACCGAAAAGATCCAGCATTCGGCGGACGTCTCGCTGGTGTGGTTCGAGCATGTCGACCGGTTCTGGGATTTTGACCCCGTGCAATTCGCCTTCGGCGTCATGACCCGCGCCAAGGCCATCACCTATGACAACCTCACCTTGCGGGCGCCGGAATTCGTCAGGGAAGTCGACAAGGCTTTCGCCGAACAGGTTCGCGCCAAGGGCTTCGATGTCGATCTGAAGAGACCGGTGGCGCCGATGTTCCAGCCGCTGCGTCTGCGCGAGATGGTGCTCGCTAACCGCGCCGTGGTATCGCCGATGTGCATGTATTCGGCGACCGAAGGCGTGCCCGGCGATTTCCATCTGGTGCATTACGGCGCGCGTGCGATCGGCGGCGCCGGGCTGGTGTTTACCGAAATGGTCTGCGTCGGCCGCGACGCCCGCATCACGCCCGGCTGCGCCGGGCTGTGGAATGACGCGCAGCAGGCGGCGTGGACCCGGATCGTCGATTTCGTGCACGGCAACTCGGCATCCAAGATCTGTCTGCAGCTCGGCCATGCCGGCCGCAAGGGCGCGACCAGATTGATGTGGGACGGTATGGACCGTTCGCTGGCGGAAGGCGCCTGGGACATCGTGTCGGCGTCGCCATTGCCGTATTATCCGGACAGCCAGGTGCCACATGAGATCGACCGCGCCGCGATGGATGTGGTGAAGGCCGAGTTCGTGTCCTCCGCGTTGCGCGGCGACGCCTGCGGCTTCGACATGCTGGAGATGCACGCCGCCCACGGCTATCTGCTCGCCAGCTTCATCTCGCCGCTCACTAACCATCGCACCGACGAATATGGCGGCTCGCTGGAGAACCGGCTGCGCTTCCCGCTCGAAGTCTTTGCGGCGATGCGCGCGGCATGGCCGGCGCACAAGCCGATGTCGGTGCGCATTTCCGCGACCGACTGGGCCGAGGGCGGTATCACCGGCGACGACGCCGTGTTGATCGCGCGCGCTTTCGCGGAAGCCGGCGTCGATCTGGTCGACATCTCGACCGGCCAGACCGTGCACGACGCGTCGCCGATCTACGGCCGTATGTTCCAGACGCCGTTTTCCGAGCAGGTCCGCAACGAGAGCAAGGTGGCGACGATGTGCGTCGGCAACATCACGTCGGCGGACCAGATCAACACCATCCTCGCTGCCGGCCGCGCCGATCTGGTCGCATTGGGCCGTCCGCATCTGGTCGACCCGTCCTTCACCCTCAAGGCGGCGGCCTGGTACGGCGCGAAGAATGCCTATTGTCCGCCGCCTTACATGCCCGGCAAGGAGCAGATTTTTCGCAACAGCGTCCGCGACAAGCAGGATTTCGACGATTTGAAAATTAAGGCTAAGCCGAAAACCCGCGCCGAACTGCGCGCCGAAGCGGCGAAGCCGCTTGCCGCGGAATAGGGCGGATGACACTCTGAATATCGCGTGGCGTTTCGTTCACCTCTCCCCGTTGGGGAGAGGTCGAATGTCGAGCGAAGCGAGAACATCCGGGTGAGGGGGCTTGGCTCTATCGAGAGGCCGGCGCCCCCTCACCTCAGCCCTCTCCCCAACGGGGAGAGGGAGCGATAGGCCGGCGTTCTGGTAAGTGGAGTTGGGCTGATGAAGGCGATCATCGTTGGCGGCGGGATTGGCGGGCTGACCACAGCCCTGATGCTGCGGGCGCGCGGCATCGACTGCGCGCTCTATGAGCAGACGGAATCGATCCGCGAACTTGGTGTTGGCATCAACACGCTGCCGCATGCGATCCGCGAACTGGCCGGGCTCGGCCTGCTCGATGCGCTGGACGCGATCGCCATCCGTACCGATGAACTGCATTATCTCAACCGTCACGGCCAGGAAGTCTGGCGCGAGGCCCGCGGCTATGGCGCCGGCCATGACGTAACGCAATTCTCGATCCACCGCGGCCGGCTGCAGAGCGTGATCCATGCCGCCGTCGAACAGCGGCTCGGTCGCGATGCGATCCATACCGGACGCCGGCTCGGTGCCTTTACCCAGGACGAGGGCGGCGTCACCGCGCATTTCTTCGACCGCGCCGGCGCGCATGTCGAAACCGCGCGCGGCGATATCCTGATCGGCGCCGATGGCATTCACTCCAAGGTGCGCAGCACATTGTTTCCCGATGAAGGCGGCCCGGTCTGGAACGGGCTGATGCTGTGGCGCGGCGCCCGCGACTGGCCGGCGTTCCTGACCGGCAATTCGATGATCGTCGCTGGCGGCCTCCATGCCAAGGTGGTGGTGTATCCGATTGCCGAGGGCCTGACGCCGGGCAACCGCCTGACCAACTGGGCGGTGCTGGTGAAGGTCGGCGAGGGCGGCTCGCTGCCGCCGCGCCGCGAGGATTGGTCGCGGCCCGGCAGGCGCGATGAACTGATGCCGCATGTGGCGCGCTTCAAGGTGCCGCATATCGATGTGCCCGCTTTGATCACCGCGACGCCGGAGTTCTGGGAATATCCGTGCTGCGACCGCGACCCGCTGCCATACTGGACCGGCGGCCGCGTCACGCTGCTCGGCGACGCCGCGCATCCGATGTATCCGGTCGGCTCCAACGGTGCCTCGCAGGCGATCCTGGATGCCCGCGCGCTGGCCGATGCGCTGGCCGCGGCCGAGCATCCGCGCCAGGCACTGGTCGCCTACGAGAAGAAGCGGCTGCCGATGACGGCCG
The DNA here is from genome assembly GCF_025356345.1 of Tardiphaga sp. Classification (GTDB taxonomy): domain Bacteria; phylum Pseudomonadota; class Alphaproteobacteria; order Rhizobiales; family Xanthobacteraceae; genus Tardiphaga. The sequence goes on along the minus strand of NZ_JANXTC010000220.1, from coordinate 6,840 downwards.
AGATCGTCCGTGCCAACCGCCGCGGCGGGCCTGAAGGCGTCATTGATGCGGTCGAGCAGCTGGCGCCGGACGGTTTTGACAATGTCGATCACGTGCTGGGTTATGCGCAGCGCGAAGCCATTGTGAAGGGCTATGCCAGCAAGGCCGGTTTCGCGGCGCTGCCGGGATTGTCGGTGGTTGGCGGGTAAGAAGCGGGACGCTTTCTCACTTCCCCTCTCCCCTTGTGGGAGAGGGTGGATCGAACCGCGGAGCGGTTCGAGACGGGTGAGGGGGCCACACGCTCCGGCCTTTTTACTATCCCTCATCCGTCGCGGCTGCGCCGCGCCACCTTCTCCCACAAGGGGAGAAGGAAAAAGAAGCGCGCAGTTCCAGCTTGCTGCCTACCTCACGCCCCTTCTGGCGGGGGCAGGAAGTGGATGTTGTGCTCCGCGGCCAATGCCACGACGTCGGCGGGGTTCTGGTCCTTCATGTTGTTGATGCCCCAGAACAAATCGTAGAGCCGGCGGGTCGGCGAGACCCAGAACAGCACCTTGGCGGCCTGGTCCGACTTGTTGAAGATGCCGTGCGGCACACCGCGGGGCAGCCGGACTAGATCGCCCGGTGTGGCCTGCGCATCATTGCCGCCCAGCATGAAGTCGAGCCGGCCTTCGAGGATGTAGAGATATTCCTCCTGGTCGGGATGGATGTGCGGCGGCACGAAGGTACCGACCGGGAAGGTGGCGTGCCACGAGAACGAATCCTCGGTGCAGGTCTTCGGCACATAGACCTGGCCCAGGATGTTCCAGGTGATGCCCTGCATGCCCTCATTGGCGCGCGTGATGCCGGCGGTTTCGATTTTCATGGTGTTTCCCTTCTTAGTTTAATCTTTGAGCCATCAGCCGTCATTGCGAGGAGCCAACGGGTCCGGCTTCGCCAACCCGATGACAGGCTCCGCGACGCGGCAATCCAGAAGTCACGAGGAAGAACTGGATTGCTTCGTCGCAAGGGCTCCTCGCAATGACGGCTGCGAGGTCTGGGCATTATACATGCAGAAAGCGATCCTTGATGGTCGGGTCGTCCTTCAGTTCGGCCGAGCTGCCGGTCCACACGACCCGGCCCTTTTCGATGATCACATGACGGTCGGCGAACGCCGCCAGCGCATCGACGTTCTTGTCGATGACCAGAATGGATTGCTGCTCGGCCTTGAGCTTCTTCAGGCAGGTCCAGATTTCCAGCCGGATCAAAGGCGCCAGGCCTTCGGTGGCCTCGTCCAGGATCAGCAGTTTGGGATTGGTCATCAGCGCGCGGCCGACCGCCAGCATCTGCTGCTCGCCGCCCGACAATTGCGTGCCGAGATTGCCGCGGCGTTCCTTCAGCCGCGGAAACAGCTCGTAGATATCCTTCAGCGTCCAGCGCGCCGGCGGGCGCCGCGCCGCGGCGGTGGCGACCAGGTTCTCTTCCACCGTCAGCGTCGGAAAGATCTGCCGGCCTTCCGGCACCAGGCCGATGCCGGCCTGGGCGATGCGATAGGAGGGCAGGCCGGTGAGCGGCTTGTTATCGAAGGTGACCTTGCCGCCGGTCGGATGGATCAGCCCCATGATGGCGTTGATCGTGGTGGTCTTGCCCATGCCGTTGCGGCCGAGCAGGGTCACGACTTCGCCCGCGCCGATTTTCAGCGAGATATCGAACAGCACCTTGGCGGCGCCGTAGCCGGCCTGCAGATTGGAGACATTCAGCATCAGAGCGCCTCCTCGCCGAGATAGGCGGCGCGCACATCGGCATTGTCGCGGATGCTCCGCGGCGTGCCGGAGGCGATGATGCGGCCGTAGACCAGCACCGAGACGCGGTCGGCCAGCGCGAACACCGCGTCCATGTCGTGTTCGATCAGTACGATCGGCAGTTCGCGGCGCAGCTCCCGCAGCGTGTTGATCAGCCGCTGTGACTCGTCATGGCTGGTGCCGGCGAGCGGCTCGTCGAGCAGCAGCAGTTTTGGTTTCGCAGCCAACGCGATGGCGATTTCGAGCTGGCGTTTTTCGCCATGCGACATCTGCCCCGCCGGCACGCTGGCGCGGGCGGCCAGGCCGAAGCGCGCCAGCAGCCCCATCGCCACCTCGTTCAGCGCCGTCTCTGTCGCGGCATTGCCAAGAAACCAAAAGCTGGAGCCGGACCGCGCCTGCACCGCGAGCGCGACATTCTCCAGCGCCGAGAAGCGTGGCAGGATCGAGGTGATCTGGAACGATCGCACCAGCCCCAGCCGGGCACGGGCGGCCATCGACAGGCCGGTGACGTCCTGGCCGTCAAAGATGATGCGGCCGGAATTGGGCTGGGCGAGACCGGAAATCTGGTGGATCAGCGTAGTCTTGCCGGCGCCATTGGGGCCGATGATGGCGTGCAACTCGCCAGCCTCGATATCGAGCGAGACGTCGTCGGTGACAACAAGCGCGCCGTAATTCTTGCACAGGTTCTGCAGTCGTAGCGGCGCGGCGCTCATGGTCTGCTCCCGAACAGTCCGCCGATGCCGCCGCGGGCAAACAGCACCACGAGAACCAGGATCGGGCCGAACAGCAGCGCCCAGTGTTCGGTGTAATGCGACAGGATGTCGGCGAGCAGGCTGAACGCCGCCGCGCCCAGGATCGCGCCATGCAGCGAGCCGATGCCGCCGAGCACGATCGCGAAAATCAGATCGCCGGAGCGCTGCCAGCTGGCAAAGGCCGGGCTGACGAATTCGGTCTGGTTGGCGAGCAGGCAGCCGGCGATCGCGGCGATCATGCCGGCGATCACATAGGCGGTGAGCTGGTAGCGATAGGGTGCGAAGCCGATCGCTTCCATCCGCACCGGGTTTTCGCGGATGCCGCGAAGCACGCGACCGAAGCGCGAGGCGACGATGCCGCGCAACAAAAGATAGGCCGACAGCAGGAAGCCGAACACGACGTAATACAGCACGATGTCGTTCTTCAGGATTTTTGTGCCGAACAGCGTGCTGCGGGTCGCCAGCGTCAGGCCGTCATCGCCGCCATAGGCGGCCAGCGACGTGCCGAGGAAATACAGCATCTGGCCGAAGGCCAGCGTGATCATGATGAAGTAGACGCCCTTGGTGCGCAGCGAGATGGCTCCGGTGACCAGCGCGAACATGAAGGAGACGCCGAGCGCCGTGCCGAGGTGAACGAAGCCGTCGGTGATGCCGTGGCTCGACAGGATGGCGACGCTATAGGCGCCGAGCCCGACAAAGGCGGCGTGGCCGAACGAGATCATCGCGCCATAGCCGATCAGTAGATCCAGCGACATCGCGGCCAGCGCCAACACCATGATGCGGGTGACGATCGACAGCACAAAACCCTGCGAGCCCCACAGGCCCGCCAGCGGCACCAGCGCGAACAGCGCGAAGATGATCAGCGGCAGCACGATCACGCGTCGCGCGCGCGGGGGGGGCACGAGGGCAGGGGCGGCGTTGAGGTCGGTGAGATCGTTCACGGCCATTTCCGTTACTGCTTGGACGGGAACAGGCCGGACGGCCGGAAGAACAGCACCGCGGCCATCAGGATGTAGATCAGCATCGGCGCGATGGCGCGGCCGGTCTGGCTGGCGGTGGCGGGATCAAGCAGCAGCTTCAGCAGCGATGGCGCGAAGAAGCGCCCGAGCGTGTCGACGAGGCCGATCAGCAGCGCCGCGATGAAGGCGCCGCGGATCGAGCCGATGCCGCCGATCACGATCACCACGAAAGCCAGGATCAGCACATTGTCGCCCATGCCGGGCTCCACCGACAGGATCGGCGCCACCATGGCGCCGGCGAAGCCGGCGAGCATGGCGCCGACGCCGAACACGATGGTGAACAGCAGGCGGATATTGACGCCGAGCGCCGAGACCATCGCCGCATTGCTGGCGCCGGCCCGCACCAGCATGCCGAGCTTGGTCTTGTTGACCACCAGGTACAGCGCCAGACCGACGCCGAGGCCGACCGCGATGATCACGAGGCGATAGACCGGATACAGCATGCCGTCGGCGATCTCGATGGTGCCGGACAGCGCGTCGGGGATCGGCACGTTCAGCGGCGCCGCGCCCCAGACGAATTTGACCGCCTGGTTGAGAAAGATGATGACGCCGAAAGTGGCCAGCACCTGGTCGAGATGGCTGCGATCATAGAGGTGGCGGAAGATCAGCAGTTCCAGCATCAGGCCGAAGGCGAGCGCGGCCGGCAGCGCCAGCGCCAGGCCATAGAGGAAACTGCCGGTCATGGCGGTGAAGGCGGCGACGAAATATGCGCCGACCATGTACTGCACGCCATGCGCCAGATTGATGAAGTCCATCACCCCGAACACCAGCGTCAGCCCGGCGGCGATCAGGAACAGGATCAGCCCGAACTGCAGGCCGTTCAGGATCTGGACGAAAGCAAGGGTGAGAGTCATGCGAAAAATGTGTTTCTTGCGCGGGCGATCCAACAACCGCCGTGTGGTCTCCGCGACGGCGGGGACCCATACAGGCTGGCGGAATAAAGAAAGCGACGTAATCGTAGCTATGCTGTTTCAACTACGCTGACGGTGGTTATGGGTCCCCGCTTGCGCGGGGACGACATGTCGATAGGCCGTCGCCTACTGCGGTGTGCAGCTTGCGGCGTAGCGGTCACCGTAATTGCTGAACACTTTTTCCGCGATCTCGGTCTGGAACTTGCCGTCGGCGCGCTTGGCAACCTTGGTCAGGTAGAAATCCTGGATCGGATAGCCATTGCCGCTGAACTTGAAATCGCCGCGCAGCGACTTGAAGTCGGCCTTTTTCATCGCCGCCGCTACCTTGGTCTTGTCCGTGAGGTCGCCCTTGACCGACACCACCGCGCTGTTGATCAGCATCGCCGCGTCGTAGGACTGGAACGCATAGGTGGCCGGCACGCTCTTGTAGGCTTCCTCATATTCCGCGACGAACTTCTTGTTCTGCGGATTGTCGAGGGTGGGGGCCCAGTTCGAGCCGCCGAACATGCCCAGCGCGGCGTCCTGCTGCGCCGGCAGCGTCGATTCATCGACGGTGAAGGTGGAGAGGAACGGGATGCGGTCGAGCAGGCCGGCCTGCTTGTACTGCTTGACCAGGTTCACGCCCATGCCGCCCGGCATGAAGGTGAGCACGGCGTCGGGCTTCATCGCCGCGATCTTCGACAGCTCGGCCTGGAAATCCAGCGTGCCGAGCGGCATGTAGGATTCCTCGACGATCTCGCCCTTGAAATCCATCTTGACGCCGGCGGCGAAGTCCTTGCCGGCCTGGTAGTTCGGCGCCAGCAGATAGACCTTCTTGTAGCCGCGGTCCTGCGCGACCTTGCCGAGGATCTGGTGGATCTGGTCGTTCTGGTAGGACGTCACATAGAAGAACGGGTTGCATTCCTTGCCGGCGAAGCTGGACGGGCCGGCGTTCGGGCTGATCAGGAAGGTCTTGCTTTCAGTCACCGGCTTGTGGATGGCGCCGAGAATGTTGGAGAAGATCGGCCCGACCACGAAGTCGACCTTGTCGCGCTCCAACAGGCCCTTGACCTTGGTGACGGCGACGTCGGGCTTGAGTTCGTCATCGACGACGATGACTTCGACGTCCTTGCCGCCCATCTTGCCGCCGAGGTCCTTGACCGCGAGGTTGAAGCCGTCGCGGGCCTGCTGGCCGAGCACGGCGCCGGCGCCGGACAGCGACACGATTACCCCGACCTTGATCTTCTCCTGTGCCATGGCCGAGCCGGCCGTCACGCTCATCAGGGCGGCCAGGCCGGCCAGTTTGATCCGCTGCTTCATGATTTCCCCTCTGTCAGTCGCCTCAAACGACTGAAATCTGCCAACCCCGTTGGTGTCTAACCTCAGCTTATTCTGAGGATGGCCGTCGCCGCAAGCAAAGGAGTCGCGCAGCAAACCATCGCGGGCGGTCATGCAAGCGGCAGGCCAATTTGTTTGAACCTTAAAGAATTATCCGGATTTGGCGGCGTGGTGGGCCGCGGCGTTTTGACTTGCGGTCGTCCGCCAATTCCTTGAAGGTCAAAGCATCGGACGCGTGACGGGGCTGGGGATTTTCGCCGGCCTTGCTATCGCGAGCCTCTCAGGCGGGTATGATCGCATCATGATTCTCGATTCCGAGACCAAGGCTGTCGAACTTCCCGATGATCATGGCGACGAGCTGCGGCTATGGCTGCGGCTTCTGACCTGTACCACCATGATCGAGGGTGAGGTGCGTGGCCGGCTGCGCGAACGGTTCGACGTGACGCTGCCGCGGTTCGACCTGATGGCGCAGCTCGACAAGGTTCCGGACGGCATGACGCTGTCGGACGTCTCGAAGCGGATGATGGTGTCGAATGGCAACGTCACCGGGCTGGTGGAACGGCTGGTCGAATCCGGCCATGTCGATCGCCGTACCTCGGAGACCGACCGCCGGGTGCAGGTGATCCGGCTGACTAAGCTTGGTCGCGCCGAATTCCGCAAGATGGCGGAAGAGCACGAGACCTGGATCGCTGAAATCTTCACGGACCTGTCGCCCAAGGACGTGCGCGACCTGATGCGGTTGCTTGCCAAGACCAAGGGCTCGGCGCAGAAGGCGGCGCAAAAACGGGCGCAGAAGCCCGTCAATGGCAAGACGCCGTGACCAGCGCGATCGACCTCGAGGTCCAATACAACAACCGCGCGCGCGTGCCGGAAAATCCGGCGCTGATCGCCGGCTGGGCGCGCGACGCCGGGCTGTATCGCGAAGCCTCGCCGGCATGGCGCGTCATTCCCTATGGCAGCGGCGCGCGTCATACCATCGATTTTTTCCCTGCCGAGAACAACGGTCCGATCGTGGTCTTCATCCATGGCGGTTACTGGCAGGCGCTGGATTCCTCGTTCTTCAGCCACCTCGCCGCCGGCCTCC
>NZ_JANXTC010000186.1:0-13167 GCF_025356345.1 Tardiphaga sp. | reverse complement strand
GCACCCCAGCGCGCGACTTTCGCTACGCCCTTTGGAATGAGACCACCTTCACTGCAAAGCGTTTAATATTGGTTGAGTATTCCGAAAAGAATGAAATCGGCAATCAAATTAGACAGTTGCGGACAAGTATTAACCTGTCCGCTAACTATTCGTTAACGCCGTGGGACGGTTCTCTGACTTACGACGCCGTCACCACGATGGCTTCGTCCTCGGCCGCGAGCACCACGGTCAGACCGCAGGCCTGCGCCAGCAGACGCGTATAATAAGGCTGTACGGCGTGGGCATCGACGTTGCCGGCATGGTCAGCACTCAGCAGCAGCACGATGTTCTGCGGGAGCCGGGCGTTCAGGCCGGCCGCGTTGACGCGGAAGCCGAGCGCGTCGCCTTCGCCGACCTGATCCACCGTCAGCACGCCACCGCGCGGGATCGTCTGCTGTGCAATCACCATCATGTTGAGCAGCAGCTTGACCTTGTTCTTGCCCAGCAGGATACGCGGCAGATTCCATTCGATCCTGGTCTTGGCATCCTCGAGATGGCCGCGCGCCATGTTCTGCGCATCGCCGAGATCGATCTGTGCGCCGGCCGAGCCGGCGGCGCCGAATGCAAGCCGGCAAAACTGCAGCCGCGCCGACGCCGTTTTGGCACTCTTGCGAATGAGGTCAAGGGCGAACTCGCGATCCTCCGGCTTCGGGTTGTCATCGAGCACTTCAAGGCCGTTGACGATGGCACCGACCGGACTGATCAGGTCATGGCACACCCGCGAACACAGCAGGGCGGCGAGTTCTAGCGCGTCGGGAGCCGCACCGGGAGCAGGAGTGCCGGACATGAGATAATCTCCTGGAGGGCCGCGCAGATAAACGGCGAATCAAGCAATTGCGTTATGGTTTGATACACTGCGCGCGCGAGCGCGGCCACATCAAGGCGCGCCTCAGACGCAAATCGGCTTACAGGGATGGGACTTGTTGATGAGTAATCATGGCGTGGCCGGCCTGAGCCTTGACGCCGCCGCCGAACTGCTGGCGCCGCTGACTGAACTCGTGATCCGGGCCGGCGCGGCCATCCTGGCGGTCAACCGCAACGTCATGACGGTTGACGGCAAGGCCGATGGATCCCCGGTAACCGAAGCCGACCTTGCGGCCGACGCCGTGATCGCCGAGGGACTGACGCGGCTGTATCCGGAAATTCCGTCGCTGTCGGAAGAGCGTTTGCAGCTCGCTAAACCGCCCTATGCGGGCAATTTGTTCCTGATCGATCCGCTCGATGGCACCAAGGAATTTGTCGCCGGGCGCAACGAGTTCACGGTCAATATCGCGCTTGTCGTCAACGGCGCGCCCCTGCTGGGCATTGTCGGCGCCCCAGCTTTAGGACTGGTCTGGCGCGGGCTGGTCGGCCGCGGCGCCGAGCGCCTGCGGATTGGCCCGGACTTCGCGGTCGGGGCTGCAACGCCGATTTTCAGCCGCCCAGCCCCGTCCGCTGGCACCCCTTGGGTTGCCGCCGTCAGCCGGTCACACGGCGACCCGCGGACGGAAGCCTTCATCGCAGCCCGGCCTGGCGCGGTCCGGATGGAAATCGGCTCCGCCGTCAAACTCTGCCGCGTCGCCGAGGGCGCCGCTGACATCTACCCGCGGCTGGCGCCGACCAGCGAATGGGATGTGGCGGCCGGCCAGGCCGTGCTGGTGGCCGCCGGCGGCCGGGTCACCGATGCCTGCGGCGCCCCGGTGCGCTTCGGCGGCAACCGCGCCGATTTCATCGTCCCGGAATTCATCGCCTGGGGCGACCCGATCGCCGTGCAGGCGGGCTAACCCCGAGGATCAGCGTGCCAGCTGTTGCTGCAACTGCACCCAGCGCTTCCGGGCATCGTTTAATACGGTGGCAGGCGCCGCCGCGAAGGCATCGCGGGTTTCCGCGCGGCCGAACAGATACAGCCGCTTTTCGGAGATCAACCAGATCTGCGGATTGCCGGCAAAGGCGACGCCGCGCGCCACATCGACCGGATCGTAGCCGCCGAATTGCGGCCCATAGACTTCCGGATGCGCCGCAAAAGACAGCCGATTGCCCTCATTGCAGAAGCGCCAGACCACGCCCTCGTCGGACAGCTCGAAGTCGAGCTGTCCGAGTGTCGGCTGCCCCTCTGTGAAATAGGCAACCGGATCGAAACCGCGGATCGCCAGACCCGTGTAACGGTCGGAAACGACGCGCTCGGTCGTGGCGGCGCCGCCGGCAACCGGCAGCCCGGCCATTGCGACAACCACGATCAGGACGATTCCGTGGTGCCACCCTTTCAAATCCCGCCGTTGTGCCGTCATAGTTGCTACCGATAGTGTAGAGAGTCGGGGATACTGTCGATCGGTCTAGGCCACGCATGTCAGCATCCGGTTAAGGCCACCGACACAATTCGCATAGCTAGGGGTTTTTCATGACCGTCGCATCACGCCTTGCTGCGCTGGCGCTCGCAGCGATGACGCTTGGGATGTCGCCCGCCGCGGCTCAACAGCCGCCGCGCCCGCCGCAGCAGCAGGTCGCGCCCGATTCGTTTCGTTCGGATGAGCTGGTCGGCGCCGGCCATCGCTTCTTCGGCAACGTCTCGCGCGGCCTTGCCTCGATCATCGAGAAGGCCGTCAGCCAATGGGGCCTGCCGAACGGCTACATTCTCGGCGAGGAAGGTTCCGGAGCCATCGTCGCCGGTCTGCGTTACGGCGAGGGTACGCTCTATACCAAGAACGCCGGCGATCTCCGGGTTTACTGGCAGGGTCCCTCGGTCGGCTTCGACTGGGGTGGCGACGGCGCCCGCACCATGACGCTGGTCTACAATCTGCCGGCCACCAACGCGATATACCAGCGTTTCGGCGGCATCGACGGCTCTGCCTATATTATTGGCGGCTTCGGCATGACGGCGCTGACCTCCAACAACATCGTGTTGGTGCCGATCCGCTCCGGGCTCGGGCTGCGGCTGGGCGCCAATATTGGCTATCTCAAATTCACACCAAGTGCGACCTGGAACCCGTTCTGAGCGGACGGCCTGCCGTCACCTCCCGCGTCGCAATAAAGGTTAACGTGGCGTTACACTAGCGTTTTTCGCGCCCGCCATGGCATGGTACCGACTAATTTCAGGACGTGGGAGTATTATTCATGGTTGAACCGATCATGTATCTGGCGATCGGTTTTCTGGTCTCCATGCTTTTTGGCCTTATGATCGTACCGCTGGTTCATAACCGCGCGGTGCGGCTCACCACCCGGCGGCTGGAGGCCGCTACCCCGCTGTCGATGGCGGAAATCCAGGCTGACAAGGACCAGCTGCGTGCCGAATTCGCGATGTCGGCGCGGCGTCTAGAGATCAGTGTCGACCAGCTCAAGAACAAGACCACCAGCCAACTCGCCGAACTCGGCAAGAAATCCGACGCTATCAACCGCATGAAGCTGGAGCTTGGCGAGAAGAACGCGACCATCTTCTCGCTTGAAGCCCGTGAAACCGCGGTCAATGAGAAGTTGGCCGCGACCGAAACGGAGTTCGCAGCCAAGATGGAATCGCTGCGCGCGGCTGAACGCGCACTCGCCGACAAGCAGGGCGAACTGGCGAGGCTCGGCCACGAATTATCCGATCGCACCATGGTCGCCGACAGCCGCCAGATCGAACTGGTCGCGGTACGCGCCCAGATCGAGGCGTTGAAGAATCGCGTGGAAGACGCCGAGAAGGAATTTTCCAGCACGCAGCAGCGGCTGGAACTGCAACGCGGCGAATCCGATACAGCGACCCGCGAACTGACCGAGGCGCGCGCCCGCGTCGAAAACCTCAGCCAGCGGGTCACCGATCTCGACCAGCAGCTAATGAGCCAGGTCCGCGCCGCCGAACAGCTCGGGCTGCGCGTCAACGAGCTGGAGTCACAGCTCGACCTGCAGACCAAGCTGTTGGCCGAGCGCGATTTCGAGAACAGTCAGTTGCGCCACGCCAGCGCGGCCGCCGAACGAATCGCGCAGGACCTGCGTGTCGAGATCGCCGCCAAGACCGGCGGCAGCGCCTCGTCGCTGGTGGAGAAATTGCGGGCCGAAAAAGCCGTCGCCGATCAGGCGCTGCGGACCGCCCAGGAGGAACGCTCACGCCTGCAGCGTGACCTCAATGCCATCCAGCAGCAGGCGGAGAGCTCATGGGCTACAGAGCGCATGGAAAACGCTCTGTTGCGGGAGCGCATCAACGATATCGCCGCCGAGGTCGCGAAGCTGGCGATGACGCTGGAAGGGCCAAATTCTGCGATCAACGCGATCCTTGCCGCCGAGCCACCTCCGCAGCAGCCGCCGACACCCGCCAATGGCAACGGATTCGTTGCCGGCGGAACCCTCGCCGACCGGATACGGGCCTTGCAGTCCCATGCCTCGCGGGCTCAGCAGCCGGTCTAAAAAGGCGGTGTTTTCAGCGATCTCGCGAACAATGTTCGGGCAGCCCGAAGCGCATGCTTGACACCCCCACCCCCGACTCCGTAAATCGCGCCACTGACGTCATCCACCGCCAGGGTCGATCTGCCTGGGAACTTCTGGTGAAATGGCTGCGGGCGATTAGCTCAGCGGGAGAGCACACCCTTCACACGGGTGGGGTCGCAGGTTCGATCCCTGCATCGCCCACCATTTTGGTGATGGTTCACGCACGACTTCGCCTACAGCTCAAAACGCCATACCACCGCGATGGTCGCGACTAGCGCCAGGGCGCTGACGATCCAGCCGACCAGGTACTCAAAATCATGGTCGTTCTGAATGTCGTCCGGTCTTCCAACTGCCGCGCGCCAATGGTGGGACATGCCTGCCTCCAAAACGTTCTGCAAAATAATCGGGCAACCGGCCTTCGGTTCCCCGGCGCATGAAACGGCCTTCCTCGGGCGACCTACCGACAACCGGAGCCGTTCTGCGACGAAAGTCCAGCGACCAAACGCCTCGCCTGCCCCGCTTGTACGCCGCGGCCGGTTGCCGGATCATGCGCGCAATCTTGGGTAGTTGAGACAATTTGTCGCTCGGCATCGGGCGATCGGCAACAACCGCAAAAAGCCGCGACAAGCGGCGCAGTTCCAATAGGGAGAAACACCATGCCTATCAAAGCTGGCCGCAGGGTCGCCTGTGCTGTCCTGGCGGTCCTCTGTTCCGGATTGGCCGGAGCAGCGCACGCTGAAACCTGGCCGCAGAAGCCGATCACCTTCATCGTCCCGTTTGCCGCCGGCGGCGGCACCGACGCCTTTGCCCGGCCGCTGGCGCAGCAGCTCGACACCCAACTGGGCAAGCGCATACTGATCGAAAACCGCGCTGGTGCCGGCGGCACCGTGGGAGCCTCGCTCGCCGCCAAGGCCGCGCCGGACGGCTACACCTTTTTCATGGGCGCCGCGCATCACGCCATTGCGCCGTCGCTCTATCCCAACCTCGATTACGACATCGAGAAGGATTTCATCGCCGTCGCCCTGATCGCGCGGCCACCACAGGTCGTCGTCGTCAACCCCGACAAGATCGCTGCCAAAACGCTTCCCGAGTTCATCGCCTATCTGCAGGCCAATCCCGACAAGGTCAATTACGGCTCCGCCGGCGCGGGCACCACGCATCATCTGGCGGGCGAGCTGTTCAAGAGCCTGACCAGGACCCGTCTCCTCCACGTGCCCTACCGAGGCGCGGGACCGGCGATGCAGGACCTGATCGCCGGCCACGTACCGGTGGTGTTCGACGGCCTCGGCTCGTCGGCGCCACAGATCAAGAGCGGACAGTTGCGCGCGCTGGCGATTGCCGCGCCAAAGCGGGTTTCGGCGTTTCCCGATCTCCCCACCGCGGCCGAAGCCGGCCTGCCCGGCTTTGAAGTGGCAACCTGGTACGGCGTGTTCGCGCCGAAGAACACACCGCCGGAGATCATCGAGCGGATGACCAGGGAGCTGAAGGCCGCCCTGCAGACCCCAGCGATCCGGGACACCTGGGAGCGCAACGGCTCGGATGTGCCCGACGTGTCAGGTGCGGCGTTCAGCCAAATGGTGTCGGCTGAAACCGCGCGATGGCGCAAGGTGGTCGCCGAGGCCGGCGTCAAGCTGGACTGAACCCGCTGATCAGGCGGCGAAGATCTGGCGCAGCATCGCTTTCTGGATCTTGCCATTGGCGTTGCGCGGCAAGGGCTCGACGCGAAGCGTGATGATTTCCGGCACCTTGTAGTCGGCCATCCGCTGCGAGCAAAAATCGCGGACGTCGTCCGGCGACAGCAGGCCTGGCTGGCGCGGCACCACGATGGCGTGGACGCGTTCGCCGAGCACCGGATCGGGACGGCCGATGATCGCGCATTCGGCGACGCCCTCGAGGCCGCAGATGGTGTTCTCCACTTCGGCGCAGAACACCTTGAAGCCGCCGCGGTTCAGCATGTCCTTCTTGCGGTCAAACACGCGGACAAAGCCGTCCGCGTCCATCGAGCCGATATCGCCGGAGCGCCAGAAACCATCGACGAATTCGCTGGCATTGGCCTCGGGCCGGTTCCAGTAGCTCGGCACCACCATCGGCCCGGCGATCAGGAGCTCCCCGGGTTCGCCCGGTGCGACGCGTTGGCCCGCGTCATCCACCACCACGATTTCGCCGCAAGGCACAACCTGCCCGACGCTGTCGAGGTGATCGCGCCACAGCGGCCGCGGCATGATCGTCGCGGGCGAGGTGCTCTCGGTGGCGCCATAGGCGTTGATCAGTTCGAGCCGCGGTAACGTCTTCGCCAGCGTCGCGATGGTCGGCACCGGCATCGGCGCGCCGCCAAAACTGCCGATTCGCCACGCCGACAGGTCATAGGCGGCAAAATTCGGGTGCATCGCGCATAGCGTATAGATGGTGGGGACCACCAGCGTGTAGGTGATGCGTTCGCGACTGACGAGATCGAGAAACAGTTCGGTCTTGTAGTCGCGTCGCATCAAGACGGCACAGCCGCCGACCGCCAGCATGGTCAGCATCACGGCGACCAGCCCGGTGACATGCGACAACGGCACCGCCACCAGCCCGCGGTCATTCTCGTCGAGCCCGTTGCCGCGGGCAAAATGTAGCGCGGAGTGGACGACACCGAGATGGGTGAGCTGCGCGCCCTTCGGTTTGCCGGTGGTGCCCGACGTGTACAGGATGACGGCGACATCATCCTCGTTCGGCGAGAACACCGGTGACGGTCCGCCATGCGGCAGCGCGTCGAATTCCTCGGCGCCGGCCGTGGTACCGTTCACGCTGATACGGATGCCAACTGTTTTGGCTTCCGCTATGGATGGCACCAGCTCGGACAATCGCGCCTCGAACAGGATCGCCTTGGCGCCGCTGTCGTTCAGCACGAATTCCAGCTCGGCGCGCTGCTGACGAATGCCGATCGGAACGACGATGAAGCCGCAACGGCTGCAGGCCAGAAAGCTCGCGACGAATTCGGTGCTATTGCCAAGAAACAGCGCCACCCGATCACCGGGCAAGACACCGCGGGCATGCAGCCCCGACGCGATCCGGGACGCCAGATCATCCAGTTCCAGATAGCTGAGTGCCGCGCCCTCTTCCACGAGCGCCGGGCGCCGCGGAAAGCGCAGCAGCGAGCCGGCAAACATCGCCGCAAGATTGGCGGGGCGCTCGGAAAAACACCGCATCTCGCGGCCGAAATGCGTTTCGATGCGCAATGCGCCGCCCGGCAAGCCGCTGGCCGCTATCATGACGTCTCCTCCATGGTCGCTTTTACCAGCGAACATGGCCGGCATTCGCCGCGAGGACAACCACCGCGGCCGGATGGCTCCGGTGCGCCGGGCATGCCTTGTGCGGAGATCGTCGCTTGCGGAAACAATACGAAACAAGAATGGCTGCGCTTGCAGGTAGTTAAAGCTGCGCTGATGGGTACGATACCCAACCGGTTAACCACGGCGGCGTAGCTGTGATGGATCGTTCTGCCAACAGGATCGAGCCGGGCCAGGATTTGCGCCCGAAAAGAGGCCTATCATGACAAGCATTTCCGGATCCAGCAGTGCGAGCACGCTGGCCCAGGCGCAGGCCAAACTGGCCGCCGATCAGGCGGCGAAAGCAGCGGCGAGTATCATCCAGGCCGACCAGAAGGCTTTGCAGGAAGCGACCGCAGCCGCGGCTACCACGGCGTCATCTGCTGTCGCTGGCGCGACGCCGAGCAACGCGGTGCTCGACACACAGGCTTGACGGCCTCGCGCTAAGCCAGCCGGATCGTTACGCGACCACCGCCCGCACCGGCCTTGCGCCGGGACCAGCGAACATGCCGCGGCCGGGGATCGCATCGAGCAGCGCGCGCGTATAGGCGTCCTTGGGATTGTCGAAAATATCCTGTGTCGCGCCCTGCTCGACGATCTCGCCGCGGCGCATCACGACGATGCGGTCGGCGATCTCGGCGGCGACGCGCAGATCGTGGGTGATGAAGATCATCGCCAGATTCATCTCCTCGCGCAGTTCCGCCAGCAATGCCAGAATATGCGACTGCACGGAGACGTCGAGCGCCGACACCGCCTCGTCGGCTACCAGCACCAGGGGCTTCAGGGCCAGAGCGCGGGCGATACAGATGCGCTGGCGTTAACCACCCGAGAATTCATGCGGGTAGCGGTCGATGGCGCTCTCCGTGAGGCCGACGCGGGCGAGCAAGCGACGGGCATCAACATAGGCTTGGGCCTTCGACGCACCATGGGCCATCGGCCCACGCGCGATGGCGTCGCCCACCCGCTGGCGCGGATCGAGCGCCGCGAACGGATCCTGAAACACGATCTGGATTTTTCGCCGCATCTCGCGCAACCGCGCGCCACGCTGCGCCAGCAGATCATCGCCGACGAAATGCACCGAGCCCCGGTCGGGCTCGATCAGCCGCATCAGCATGCGTCCAAGCGTCGACTTGCCGGAGCCGGACTCACCGACGATGGCGATGGTTTCGCGGGCCTTCAGGCTGAGCGAGATGTTCCGCACCGCCGCTGTGCGGCGCTGCGGCAGGAACAGGCCCTGGCTGGTGACAAAGGTCTTGCTGAGGCCGACGGCATCGAGCAGCGGCTCGGTGCCGATCTGACGATTGGCACTGGACAGCTTGCGCGCCCCGGGCACCGCGGCAATCAGGCTCCTGGTATAGTCATCCTTGGGATGGCGCAGCACCTCGTCGACGGTGCCCTGCTCGACGACACGGCCGTGGCGCATCACCACGACGCGATCCGCGACGTCGGCGACCACGCCAAAATCATGAGTGATCAGCAGCACGCCCATGCCGCGCTCGGTCTGCAGCCGCTTCACCAGCGCCAAAATCTGTTTTTGCGTGGTGACATCGAGCGCGGTGGTCGGCTCGTCGGCCAGCAGCAGCGCCGGATTATTGGCCATCGCCATCGCGATCATGATGCGCTGGCGCTGCCCGCCAGAGAGCTGGAACGGATAGCTGCGCGCCAGCGCCGCCGGATCCGGCAGGCCGACCGCGCCAATCAGCTCCTGTACGCGGGCGTCGACCGCCGCGCGCGACGGAACCGGTCTGGTGTGCGTGATGATGGATTCCGCGATCTGCTGGCCGACCCGGGTCAGCGGATTGAGCGCGGAAAGCGGCTCCTGAAAGATCATCGAGATCTCGCCGCCGCGCAGATGGCGCATCCGCGCCTCGTCGGCGGTCGCGATATCGGCGTCATTGAATTTGACAGCGCCGGTACTGATGCGGACTTCATCCGGCAGCAGCCGCAGGATCGCATGCGCGGTCATCGACTTGCCGGAACCGGACTCGCCTACCAGGCAGACGATCTCGTTGCGATGGACCTTGAACGAAACGTCCTCGATCGCAAAGGCGCGGTCGGCGCCCTCCGGCAGCGCAATCGACAGATTCTCGATCGAGAGCAGTGTGGTGTCAGACATCAGTGGCCCCGCTTGCGTGAAATTCGCGGGTTCAGCGTGTCGTTGAGACCTTCGCCGACCAGATTGATGGCGAGCACCGTGAGCAGGATGGCAACGCCCGGGAACACGCTCATCCACCACGCCTGGCGAATCACGGAGCGGGCGGAGCCGACCATAAAACCCCAGGACATCAGATTTGGATCGCCGAGCCCCATGAAACTCAGCGCGCTCTCGATCAGGATTGCGGAGGCAATCGTCAGCGAGCCGGTGACAATGATCGGCGAGATCGCATTGGGTAAAATGTGGCGCAGCACCACCGACAGCGCCCCCTGCCCCTGGCACACCGCGGCCTGCACGAATTCGCGGTTGCGTAATCGCAAGAATTCCGCGCGCGTCAGCCGTGCCAGCGGCGGCCAGCTCACCGCCGCGATGGCAAAGATGACGTGGCGCAGCGTCGGACCCAGCGTCGCCACCAGCAGGATGGCAAGGATGAAGCCGGGGATGGTCTGGAACAGTTCGGTGACGCGCATCAAGAGGTCATCGACCTTGCCGCCATAATAACCCGCGAAGGCGCCGACAAGAACGCCGATCAGCACCGCGGCCAGCGTGGAAGCCAGCCCAATGGTCAGCGACACCCGCGCGCCATAGACGATGCCGGCGGCGACGTTGCGTCCGAGCATGTCGGAGCCGAGCGGCAGATCCTCGCTCAGCGGCGGCTGGAACGGTGCGCCGGCCATGTCCCAGGGATCATCGGGAAACAGATACGGCGCGGCGATCGCCAGCGCGATGATGATCATCAGGAACAGCAGCCCGATCACACCGGCCGGACGTCGGAGGAAAATCTTGAGGCTGTCCATGGCGGGACTCTCCGTTCAGGACGCGTTGGTGGTGACGCGCGGATCGACCATGCGATAGATCACGTCGGTCACGAGATTGAGCACGATGACAATCACGGACATCACCAGGAAGATGCCGAGCATCACCGGATAGTCGCGCTGCAGCACCGCGTCATAGATCAGCCGTCCGAGGCCGGGCCAGGCAAACACGGTTTCCACCACCACCGCGCCGCCAACCAGCGCGCCGGCCTGCATACCCGCGACGGTCACCACCGGCAGGATGGCGTTGCGCAGGACATGGTGAAAGATGATGCGGCCCTGCTTCAGGCCCTTGGCGCGCGCGGTCTTGATGAAGTCCTGGTGCATCACCTCGATCACCGAGGAGCGCATCAGCCGCGCATAGATCGCCAGATAGACCGCGGCCAGCGACAGACCTGGCAGCAACAGGTGCTTGCCGATATCCAGCGCGCGTTCGAAGGCGGTCTGTGTGACGCCGATGGTGACGTAGCCAAAGGCTGGCAGCCAGTTCAGCTGCACCGAAAACAGTAGCACCAGCATCAGCCCGAGCCAGAACACCGGCATCGCATAGAGCAGCAGCGACACCACCGTCAGCATGGTGTCCGACCATTTGCCGGCGCGAATGCCGGCCAGCGTGCCGAGCAGGATGCCCGCGAACAGCGCGGCCAAAAAGGCGGTACCGGTGAGCAACAGGGTCGCCGGCATGCGCTCGCCGATCAGCGTCAGCACCGGGCGCTGCTGGCGGTAGGAATAACCGAGGTCGAGCGTCACCACGCGTTTCAGATAGGTGCCAAGCTGGATGATATAGGGCTTGTCGAGACCGTATTCGGCACGCAGCGAGGCCAGCAGTTTTTCGTCAGACGAACCGCTCTGCCCGGCCATCACCTGCGCGGGATCGCCCGGCGCGGCATGCACCAGGATGAAGTTGAAGGTGGCGATGACGAGAACGACGGCTACAAGCCTTGCCGCCCAGTTCGCCACGGCGAACGCGTAAGAAAATACGCGTCCGCCCGTTACGTTGACAGAAGTCAAACTCATCCGATCGTGACCACGCCGAAGGTCTCGTGGACGCCGATGCCGGTGGTGATGACGTTCTTCAGCTTCTTGTCGTAGAAATTCGGGAAATCCTGCTCGATCATCCAGGCGATCGGGACTTCGTCGACCACGATCTTCTGCACGGCGGTGTAGAGCTCCTGGCGCTTTTTGTCGTCGGTTGCGACCGCCGCTTCCTCGAACAGCCGGTCGACTTCCGGATTGGAATAGCCGGCGATGTTGGAAAACAGGATGCCCTTGCGGATGTTCGCGGTGATATAGCTGCGCGACACGCCGAGCGCGGGGTCGCCGAACTGGTACAGCAAATTGCTGGTCATCTCGAAATCCCAGTTGCTGGTCTTCTCGGCCCAGCCGGCAAGATCGAGACCGACCAGTTGCAAGTCGATGCCGACCCGCGACAGCGACTGTCGGAAGAATTCCGCACCGCGCTGCCACAGCTCGCCATAGGGCGGCACCAGGAACTTGATGCTGACGCGCTTGCCGTCGGCGCCCGGCTTCAAGCCCATCTCCTCGAGCAGCGCCTTGGCCTTGTCGAGCGAGTAATCGTATTGCGGCACGTCCTTTTCATAGAACCGGGTCTTCGACGACACCGGACCGGTGGCGACCTTGCCGAGGTTGAAGAACACCCGGCTCAGCAGCGCCTTGCGGTCGATCGCGTACATCACGGCCTGACGGAAGCGCTTGTCGTTCATCGGCGCGACGCGGTTGTTCATCTCGAGCCAGAAATGCGGCGCGAAGAACTCGTAGCCCTTGGTGGTCATTTCCAGGTTCGGCAGCTTCGACAGCCGAGCCACGTCGAACAATTCGACGTCGGTCCACTGCGTCAGTTGCACGATGCCCTGCTCGAGGGCCACCGAGCGCGATGCGGCATCGGGAATCACGCGATAGATGATCTCGTCGAGATGCGGCTCGCCGGCGCGGTAATAGCCGTCGTGCTTGACGAGGTGGATGTGCGACCCCTTGACCCATTCCTTGAGCTTGAACGGACCAGAGCCGATCGCTTGCGCATTGGCCGGGTTCTTGCGGAAGTCGGTACCGTCATAGATGTGCTTGGGCAGCACCGGCGCCGTGGTGCAGTCGAACGAATTGAGGAACGGCGCGAACGGCGCCTTCAGCGTGAATACCACGGTCAGCGGATCGGGCGACTCCGCCTTCTCGATGCGCAGGAAAGTGCCGCGGGCGCGGGCATGGGTTTCGGTCAGCACCTTCATCACCGAGAACACGACGTCTTCGGAGGTCAACGGATGGCCGTCATGGAAGGTGATCTTGGGGAACAGCTTGAAAGTATAGACAAGCCCATCCGGCGAGACGGTCCAGGATTCGGCGAGACCCGGCATCGGCTTCAGCTCGGGGCTGTAGCGCAGCAGGCTTTCATAGATCTTGCCACCCAGCGTCAGCGTCGGCTGCTGCTGGTTAAGCGCGGTGACGAGGATCGGCGGCTCGG
>NZ_JANXTC010000172.1:0-14795 GCF_025356345.1 Tardiphaga sp. | reverse complement strand
GACCACGTCGCCGGCGAAGGCCTCGTCGGCCAGCGCGCGATCCTGCGCGAAGAAGAATTGCGGACTCGACAGACTCATGTTCTTGCCGGTGCGCACCAGCTTGGCCTTCATGCCCCGTGTCAGCTTGCCGGAACACAGCCGCGCAAACGCGATACGGTCGCGGTGGTTGGGGTCCATATTGGCCTGGATCTTGAACACGAAGGCGCTCATGCGCGGCTCGTCAGCCTCGACCCGGCGCAGGTCAGAATCCTGTGCGCGCGGCGGCGGCGCGAACTGGCCGAGCCCCTGCAGCAGGTCGCCGACGCCGAAATTGCGCAGCGCGCTGCCGAAATACACCGGCGTCATGTGGCCTTCGCGAAACGCGGCGAGGTCGAACGGCTTGCTGGCTTCCTTGACCAGCGCCAGCTCCTCAAGCGTCTCGGAGACGTCGAGATTCGGATGCCTGGCTGCGAGGTCGGCGACCTCGATCTGCTCGGCCGCGCCGGTCTTGGCGCCGCCACCCTCGAGCAGGCGGATGCCGCCAGTATGAATGTCATAGGTGCCGAGAAAGTCGCGACCACGGCCGACCGGCCAGGTCATCGGCGTGGTGTCGAGCGCCAGCGTCTTCTCGATCTCGTCGAGCAGATCGAAAGTGTCGCGGCTCTCGCGGTCCATCTTGTTGATGAAGGTGATGATCGGGATGTCGCGCAGACGGCAGACCTCGATCAGCTTCAGCGTCCGCGCCTCGATGCCCTTGGCGGCATCGATCACCATGACCGCGGAATCGACGGCGGTCAGCGTTCGATAGGTGTCTTCCGAAAAGTCCTCATGGCCCGGCGTGTCCAGGAGGTTGAACACCAGATCCTGGAATTCGAAGGTCATCACCGAGGTGACCACCGAGATGCCGCGGTCGCGCTCGATCTTCATCCAGTCCGAACGCGTGCTGCGGCGCTCGCCCTTGGCGCGCACCTGGCCGGCGAGGTTGATGGCGCCGCCGAACAGCAGCAGCTTTTCGGTCAGCGTGGTCTTGCCGGCGTCGGGATGAGAGATGATCGCGAAGGTGCGGCGGCGCGCCACTTCGGCGGCAAACGGATGCGCGGCGGATTCGGTGGGGAGGTCAATGTCGGACATCAGGTGCCTGTGGCAGGGAAACCGGGCGCAATCAAGGGATTTTGCGAGCAAATGCCGCAGTTGCGGGACTCGCTTGGCAGCCTCATATAGAGCTGTGAGGACGACCTCCAGTCCATTCACTCTCCGCAGGGACGGCCCTGCCCGCTCAGGAGGCCGTCATGGCTTGGCTATTGTTGTTCATCGCAGGTCTGCTTGAAATCGGCTGGGCCATCGGGCTGAAATATACCGAAGGCTTTACCAGGCTGGTTCCGTCGATCCTGACCCTGACCAGCATGACCGCGTCGGTCGGCATGCTGGCGCTGGCGCTGAAGACCCTGCCGATGGGCACCGCCTATGCGGTGTGGACCGGGATCGGCGCCGTCGGCACCGCGATTCTCGGCATTATCCTGTTCGGCGACCCCTCGACCCTGCCCCGCATCGCTTGCATCGGGTTGATCGTGGCGGGGATCGTGGGACTGAAGCTGGTGAGCTGAGTACTTGCCCCGGACGCGATGCAATGCGCAGCGTTGCGTCGCAGAGCCGGGGCCGTCCCAAGCGACGGCGTTCGCGACGGTCCCGGCTCTGCGAAGCGGCATAAGGATGCCGCTTCGCGTCCGGGACAAGCGCTCAGAACCTGATGTGCAGCAGCGTGACCGCCCAGTACGACAATGCGGCGACGATCGCCGAGGCCGGGATCGTGATCACCCACGCGTAGACGATCGAGTTGGCGACGTTCCAGCGCACGGCGGAAACGCGCCGCGCGGCGCCGACGCCGACGATGGCACCGGTAATGGTATGGGTGGTGGAGACGGGAACGCCGAGGAACGTCGCGGCGAACAACGTCGCCGCGCCGCCGGTCTCGGCGCAGAAGCCCTGCATCGGCGTCAGTTTGGTGATGCGCAGCCCCATGGTGCGGACGATGCGCCAGCCGCCCATCAGGGTACCCAGCGCCATCGAGGCCTGGCACGACAGCACCACCCAGAACGGCACTGAAAATTCGGCGCCGAGATAGCCCTGCGAATATAGCAGCACCGCGATGATCCCCATCGTCTTCTGCGCGTCATTACCGCCATGACCGAGCGAATACAGCGACGCCGAGACGAATTGCAGGATGCGGAAGGCGCGGTCGACCGCGAACGGCGTCGAGCGCACCGAGGCCCAGGACACGATCGCGGTCAGCAGCAGCGCCAGCAGGAAGCCGACCACCGGCGACAACACGATAGCGACCAGCGCCATCGACAGGCCCTTCCATTCGGCGGCGGAGAAGCCGGCCTTGGCGAGGCCGGCGCCGAGCAGGCCGCCGATCAGCGCATGCGAGGAACTCGACGGAATCCCGAGCCCCCAGGTGATCACGTTCCAGACGATCGCGCCCATCAGCGCGCCGAAGATCACCGGGGCGTCGATCAGATTCGGATCGATGATGCCGGTACCGATGGTGTTGGCGACGTGCAGCCCGAACACGCCGAACGCCACGAAATTGAAGAACGCCGCCCACAGCACCGCGTATTGCGGGCGCAGCACGCGGGTCGAGACGATGGTGGCAATCGAGTTGGCGGCGTCGTGCAAGCCGTTGAGAAAATCGAACAGCAGCGCGATGCCGACAAGGCCGATCAGCACCGGAAGAGCGAGCGTGGCGTCCACTGTGCGGCCCCGCCCTAGACTTGTTCGATAACGATGCTGTTGATCTCGTTCGCCACGTCGTCGAAGCGGTCAGCGACCTTCTCGAGGTGCTTGTAGATTTCGGCGCCGACGATGAAGTCCATGGTGTTGGCTTCGCGGTGCTTGAGAAACAGTTCCTTCAGCCCGATGTCATGCAGATCGTCGACGCGACCCTCGAGCTTGCCGACTTCCTCGGTGATCGCGATGAGCAGACCGACATTGTCGCCGATGTTCTTCATCAGCGGCAGCGCGCGACCGACCAGATTGGCGCATTCGACCAGCAGCGTGCCGATCTCGCGCATCGGCGGCTCGAAGGATCGCACCTCGAACAGGATCACGGCCTTGGCGGTCTGCTGCATCTGGTCGATGGCGTCGTCGAGCGCGGTGATCAGGTTCTTGATGTCGACGCGGTCGAACGGCGTGATGAAGGTCCGGCGCACGGCGGTCAGCACCTCGCGGGTGATGGCGTCGGCATCATTCTCGAACTGGTTGACGCGCTGGCAATAGACCGTGGTCTCGTCGCCGCCGCGCAGCATGCCCCGCAGCGCCTCCGCGCCCTTTACTACCACCACGGAATGGCGGGCGAACAGGTCGAAGAACCGCTCCTCGCGCGGCAAGAACGACCGAAACCAGCGCAGCATGTGAGATCCACTTTGCTTGAAATTCCCGCAGGATTACGCACAAGCGCACGGGACCCTGTCACATGGCTGTCATAAAGCATTTTGACTGCGGGGGAGCAAATGCCGGTGGTCGTCCACCGGTTTGTCGAGAACACAGAACCGGATATCGGGCGGTAACCCGGCCGCAGGCGTAACGGTTCGCTTCCACATGACGGGGATAAAACATCGATCGAAAAAAACGAAAATAAACAGTTGCGCGGACCACGATGCCGTTACGATTTGATTCAGAACTCCCCGCCTAGAAGCGCGCAGAGCGTGCCAAGGGATCCGTGAAAATGTTCGAATTGCGCCATCGCCGTTTCATTCGCTGGATCGTCGCTCATTCACGAATGCGGATCGGGCTGCGATTGCAGATCGCGCTGCTGGCGATCGCCGGCGTCGGGCTGACCGGCGCGATCTGTCTGGCCGGACTGCATCTGGAATCCGAAGCGCAGCGCCGGGCCGATGACAGCGTGACGTTGCGCGCCCACGTCACCGGCCTGTCCGACAACTACTCAGAGGCCGGGCAGATCGGCGCCGACTTTCTTCGCAAACCCGCCGAGAAGTGGGTCGAGCGACATCAGCAGGTGCTGGAACAGGCGGTCACCCATCTGGCCGCCACCGAGAAACTGATCGAGGCGCTGGAAACCGGCGCACCGCAGCCGATTGCCGCGCTGCGATCCGGAATGAATCTATACGCCACCCGTTTTCACAACATCATGGCGGCGCAGCGGGTGATCGGCTTCAGCGACAAGGAGGGCCTGCAAGGAAAAATGGGGGCCGCCGCGCGTCAACTGGAGCAGAAGCTGGCCGAGGTCGATCAGCCGCGCCTGACCGCGCTATCGCTGTCGATGCGGGTCAACGAAAAGGATTTTGCGCTGCGTGGCACCGACCTGTTTGGCGACCGGTTGCGCGAGCGGGTCAGCGATTTCGAGGCGGCGCTGAAATCATCCGGGCTGAGCGCGCCACAGCAGACCGAACTCGGCACCCTGGTCCGATCCTACGAGGCCGCCTTCATGGCCTATTGGGCCAGCCAGAGTTCGCTCCTGGAGGAAGCCGAGGATTTTGCCAGCGTGTTCGAACGAACCCGCCCGCCTCTTCTCGAACTCGGCACCTTCGCCGCCGATCGCTATATCGCGGCCGCGCGACATGCCGGGGAAACCCGCGACTTCCTGACGCGCGCGATCAGCATCGCCATTCTCGTCATTGGCCTGCTCGCACTGTTTTTCGGACAGCGCATTGCCAGCTCGATTTCGCGCATGACCCACGCCATGCAGCAACTCGCGGACGGCCAGTTCGATGTCGTGCTGCCGGGGCTCGGTCGCCGCGACGAGATCGGCGAGATGGCTCGCGCGGTCGAGGCCTTCAAGATCACGGCCGACGAGCGCGCCAACGCCGAGGCTGACAGCAAGCTGCGGCAGGAACAGATCGCCCGTGATCACCGCAAGGTTGAGATGCGCCGGATTGCCGACGCGTTCGAAAGCGCGGTCGGCGAAATCATCAACACGGTGTCGGCGGCCTCGACCGAGCTCGAAGCCACGGCGATAACCCTGAAGGCCACCGCGCAGCTCACCGAGGACCTGTCGCATCGCGCCACCTCGGCGGCGGAAGAAGCCTCCTTCGGCGTGCAGTCGGTCGCCGCGGCGGCTGGCGAGATGTCGATTTCGGTCAGCGAAATGGGCCGCCGGATGTCGGAATCGGCCGAGATTTCCGGTGAGGCGGTGCGCCAGGCACAGGACACCGACGCCAAGGTTATGGCCCTGTCGCTGGCCGCGACCAGGATTGGAAATGTCGTCGACCTGATCGCCAAGATCGCCAGCCAGACCAATTTGCTGGCGCTGAACGCGACCATCGAGGCCGCGCGCGCCGGCGCCTCCGGCAGGGGCTTCGCGGTGGTCGCCCAGGAGGTCAAGCTGCTCGCGGCACAGACCGCCACCGCGACCAACGATATCCGGCATCAGATCGGCGGCATGCAGGCAGCCACCGATGTTTCAGTATCAGCCATCCAGGCGATCGGCTCGACCATCGACAGGCTGTCATCCATTGCCAGCACCGGCTCCGACACGGTCGAGCGGCAGCAGACCGTGACCAGGGAGATCGCCCGCAACGTCGAGCGGGCCTCCTCCGGGTCAAGCGAGGTCACCAGCAAGATCCTCGAAATGACCCGCGGAGCAAGCGAGACCGGCTCGGCCTCCTCGCAGGTCCTGCAATCGGCGCAGCAGCTATCCGGCGAGAGCAACAGGCTCAAGAGCGAGGTGGAGAAATTTCTTGCGACGGTCCGGGCGGCGTAGCCGAGAGACCTGCCCCGGACGCAAGCGCAATGCGCCGCACAGCGGCGTGATGCGCCGCTGAACCGGGGACGCAGCAAACGCCAGCGTTCGGGATAGTCCCGGCTCCGCGGAGCGGCAAGCCGTGACGCATCGCGTCCGGGACAACAGAGCCTACAGCGAGCGCTTGAAGAAATGCGCGATCTCGCCGACCACGCCGCGGCGGAAGGTCAGCACGCAGACCACGAAGATCACGCCCTGGATCACCGTCACCCACTGGCCGAAGCCGGCCAGATATTGCTGCATGGCGATGATGACGAAGGCGCCGACCACCGGGCCGTACAGCG
Source organism: Tardiphaga sp. (assembly GCF_025356345.1). Taxonomy (GTDB): domain Bacteria; phylum Pseudomonadota; class Alphaproteobacteria; order Rhizobiales; family Xanthobacteraceae; genus Tardiphaga. Next base: position 8,774 of record NZ_JANXTC010000172.1, on the reverse strand, counting down.
TGCCGAGGCCGCCGACCAGCGTGATCAACACGATCTCGCCGGACATCGTCCAGTGCACGTCGGTGAGCGAGGCGTTCTGCGCCACGAACACTTTCAGCGAGCCGGCAAACCCGGCCAGCGTGCCGGACAGGATAAAGGCCAGCAGCTTGTACTGGTCGGTCTTGTAGCCGAGCGAGATGGCGCGCGGCTCGTTCTCGCGGATCGCCTTCAGCACCTCGCCGAACGGCGAGTTGATGGTGCGGTAGATCAACAGGAAGCCGAGCAGGAAGCCGGCCAGGATGACGTAATACAGCGTGATCGGCTTCGAAAGGTCGAACAGGCCGAACAGGAAGCCCTGCGGAATACCCTGGATGCCGTCCTCACCATGGGTGAACGGGGTCTGCAGATAGACGAAGTACAATAGCTGAGACAGAGCCAGGGTGATCATCGCGAAATAGATGCCCTGGCGACGGATCGCGATCAGGCCGGTAATCACGCCGAGCGCGGCGGCGCCGAGCGTGCCGACCAGGATACCGAGTTCCGGCGACAACCCCCACACTTTCAGCGCATGCGCGGTGAAATAGCCGGCGGTACCGAGAAACATCGCATGGCCGAACGACAGCAATCCGCCATAGCCGATCAGCAGGTTGAAGGCGCAGGCCAGCAGCGCGAAGCACAGCGCCTGCATGACGAAGAACGGATATACCCCGGTCAGTGGCACGACCAGCAGCAGCCCGGTCATGATGACAAAGGCGATCATGGCGTCGTTGATGCGCCGGCGCGGCTGCGGGATGGCGTTTTCGGTAATCGTCGTCATATCAGGCAGCCCGTCCCGTCAGTCCCGAAGGTTTCACCAGCAGCACCAGCACCATCAGAACGAACACGACGGTGTTGGAGGCCTCGGGGTAAAAATACTTGGTCAGGCCCTCGACGATGCCGAGCGCGAAACCGGTGATGATCGAGCCCATGATCGAACCCATGCCGCCGATCACGACGACGGCGAACACCACGATGATCAGGTCGGCGCCCATCAGCGGGCGCACTTGGTTGATCGGTGCCGACAGCACGCCGGCGAGCGCGGCGAGACCGACGCCGAGCCCGTAGGTCAGCGTGATCATGCGCGGCACGTTGATGCCGAAGGCACGAACCAGCGTCGGGTTCTCGGTCGCGGCGCGCAGATTGGCGCCAAGCCGTGTGCGCTCGATCAGGTACCAGGTGGCGATACAGATCACGAGCGAGAAGATCACCACCCAGCCGCGGTAGATCGGCAGGAACATGAAGCCGAGATTCATGCCGCCCTTCAGCGCGTCAGGGATTGCATAGGGCAGACCCGAGGAGCCGAAATAGTTCTGGAACACGCCCTGGATGATCAGCGCCAGGCCGAAGGTCAGCAGCAGGCCGTAGAGATGATCGAGGCTGGCGATCCATTGCAGCATGGTGCGTTCGAGGATCATGCCGAACACGCCGACCATCAGCGGCGCCAGGATCAGCGCCGGCCAGTAGCCGATGTTGAAGACGTTGAGCAGGAAATAGGCCGCGAAGGCGCCCATCATGTAGACGGCGCCATGGGCGAAATTGATGATGTTGAGCATGCCGAAAATCACGGCGAGGCCGAGGCTCAGCAATGCGTAGAACGAGCCGTTGATAAGCCCGACCAGCAATTGGGCGAACAGGGCCTGCAGATTGATCGACATGGATTTCTCGGTCTGTGGCGTCAGGAACAAGGCAGCCCGGCGGCGCGCGGCCACCGGGCTCCGGACATTATTTCTTCAGCAGCGGGCACGTGCTCGTGTCGAGCGGCGTGAACGCCTGGTCGGCCGGGATCGTCGCCACCAGCTTGTAATAGTCCCACGGCCCCTTCGACTCCGAAGGCTTCTTCACTTCGAACAAATAGGCCGGATGGATCTTGCGGCCGTTGGGCCGGATCGAGCCCTTGCCGAACAGGGCGTCATCGGTCGGCATTTCCTTCATCTTGGCGACAACCTTGGCGCCATCATGGGGATTGCCGCCGAGCGCTTCGAGCGCCTTGAAGTAATGCAGCAGGCTGGAATAGACCCCGGCGTGAACCATGGTCGGCACCTGCTTGTTGCGAATGCGATCCTGGAAACGCTTGGAGAAGGCGCGGGTAGCGTCGTTCATGTCCCAGTAGAACGTCTCGGTGATGTTCAGTCCCTGGGCGACCGGCAGGCCGATCGAGTTGATGTCGGTGATGAACACCAGCAGCCCGGCCAGCTTCTGACCGCCACTGGTGATGCCGAATTCCGCCGCCTGCTTGATGGCGTTGGACGTGTCGCCGCCGGCATTGGCGAGGCCGATCACCTTGGCCTTCGACGCCTGCGCCTGCAACAGGAACGAGGAGAAGTCCGAGGTGTTGAGCGGATGCTTGACGCTGCCGATCACCTTGCCGCCGCCGGCTGTCACGGCCGCCGTGGTGTCGCGCTCCAGCGCCGCGCCGAACGCATAGTCGGCGGTCAGGAAGAACCAGCTGTCGCCGCCGCCCTTGGTCAGCGCCGTTCCGGTGCCGTGGGCGAGCATGTAGGTATCGTAGGTCCAGTGGATGGTATTCGGCGAGCACTGCGCGTTGGACAGGTCCGAAGTCCCGGCGCCGGAATTCAGGAAGACGCCGCTCTTCTCCTTGACGATATTGCTGACCGCCAGGGCGACGCCGGAATTCGGCACGTCGACGATCACATCCACCTTGTCGACGTCGAACCACTGGCGCGCCAGGTTGGAACCGATGTCCGGCTTGTTCTGGTGATCGCCGGAGATCACGTCGATCTTCCAGCCCTTGGTCAACAGGCCGGAATCTTCCACCGCCATCTGCGCTGCGAGCGTCGAACCGGGTCCGCCGACATCGGCGTAAAGGCCGGACTGGTCGCTAAGCGATCCGATCTTGACCGTCTTGTCCTGCGCCAGAACCATTGTCGCCGTTGCCAGCGTCAGCGCCGTGCCGAGCAACAGCGTGGTTACTTTATTTTTCATGATTGTTTCCTCCTCCGTTGTTGATCGGCGCCGTCAGACGCCGAGATAGCTGTGCAGTTTTTCCATATTGGCCGGCAATTCCGCGTTGGAGAAACCGTCGATGACCTTGCCGTGGTCCACGATGTAGAAGCGATCCGCGACGGTGGCTGCGAAACGAAAATTCTGTTCCACCAGCAGGATGGTAAAGCCCTCGGATTTGAGACGCTTTATGGTGTGGCCAATCTGCTGGATGATCACCGGCGCGAGTCCTTCGGTCGGCTCATCGAGCATCAGGAAGCGCGCCCCGGTGCGCAGGATGCGGCCGATTGCCAGCATCTGCTGCTCGCCGCCAGACAATTTGGTGCCCTGGCTGTTGATCCGCTCCTTCAAGTTAGGAAACAGTTCGAAGATCTGATCGAGCGACAGGCCGCCTGGGCGGATCGTGGGCGGCAGCATCAGGTTCTCGCGCACATCGAGGCTGGCGAATATCCCGCGCTCTTCCGGGCAGAACGCGACGCCGAGCCTGGCGATCTTGTCCGATTGCGCCTTCACAATCTCCCGACCTTCAAAATTGATCGACCCGGTACGCTTGCCGATGATGCCCATGATCGACTTCAGCGTGGTGGTCTTGCCGGCGCCATTGCGGCCCAGCAGGGTCACCACTTCGCCGGGCCTGACGTCGAAATTGATGCCATGCAGGATGTGCGATTCGCCGTACCAGGCTTGCAGGTTCTCGACCCTGAGCAGCGGCGCGACAGCGCTCGGCGGAGGGGTCACGGAAGCGGCCATTGCCGTATCAATCATTGCCGGCTCCCAGATAGGCTTCCTTGACGCGCTCATCCTTCGTCAAATCGGCATAGCTGCCTTCCGCGAGCACTGTGCCGCGCGTCAGAACAGTGATGATGTCCGACAGGTTCGAGACCACGCTCAGATTATGCTCGACCATCAGGATGGTATATTTCGCCGAAAGCCGCTTGATCAGCGCGGCGATCTTGTCGATGTCCTCATGGCCCATGCCGGCCATCGGCTCGTCCAGCAGCATCATCTCCGGGTCGAGCGCCAGCGTGGTCGCGATCTCCAGCGCGCGCTTGCGGCCATAGGGCATCTCGACCGCCGGAGTATTCGAGAACTCGCTGAGACCGACGTCTTCAAGCAGTTCCTGGGCACGGTGATTGTACTGGTCGAGCACGTTCTTGGAGCGCCAGAAGTCGAACGACGCGCCGTGCTGGCGCTGCAGTGCGACACGAACGTTTTCCAGCGCGGTCAGATGCGGGAACACCGCCGAGATCTGGAACGAACGTACCAGCCCGAGGCGCGCGACATCGGCCGGCGCCAAAGCGGTAATATCCTGCCCTTTATAGAGAATCTGTCCGGCAGACGGCCGCAGAAACTTGGTCAGCAGATTGAAACAGGTTGTCTTGCCGGCCCCGTTGGGGCCGATCAATGCGTGGATCGTGCCACGACGCACCTTGAGATCGACACCCTGAACCGCGAAAAACCCCGCGAATTCCTTGGTCAATCCGTGGGTTTCAAGAATGAACTCATCGGCCAAGCAAATTTCCCCCAATCAGCCTTCCCGGCGGCATCGCACGGTGGCTAACTTTATAACGGCCTGATTTCCGACGACGTCCTGGAATCCGCCGCCCGCCCTGCCGTATCGCCGGGAATATGCCGTCAACGGCGTCGGGAACGCAAGGTGCAATGCGGGATATTCCGGCAATGCCCGGTCGCCGCTCCCACTCCATTAGTAGCATGCGTCAGATTGGCAAAAGATTGTATGGATGACGCGAAGGCCGTGACGTCGTGCAGCGGCCGATCAGCACGGGCAACCAAAAGTCGCGCACTGATTGCGGCGCCATGCACTTTCGCGTGTTTACAGATCGTTTGCACTAGTTCCTTATACTACCAGCAACCTTGCCAACAGCGGATGGCAGCCGTGGTTTTTGAGAGCGCCAATCCATCTGTTGTCAGGTCGGTTCGTCAGCGCGATCTGCTGAACAGCTGGCTACGCCTGTATGCGCGCCAGCAGACGCTGCCGCGCCTGGCCGAGTATCAACCCGAACGCATGAAAGAGGAATTGCCGGATCTGGTGTTCTATATCGTCGATACCAGCCGGCAGCCCGTGCGTTTCATCATCGACAGCGATAGCACGCGAATATCGACCGCTTACGGTACCACCGGCAAGGGGCGTGACCTCGACGACTATCTCGGCCCGATCATGGCGGCCGTCGTGGTACCTGTCTATCAGGAATGCCTGCGTCGCGCTTTGCCCACCTACACCGTATCGATGATCGACGACGTCCACGGTCGCGCCGTTGCCTATGAGCGCGTGCTGATGCCATTTTCCGATGGCGATGGCGTCAACCACATCATCGCGTCGTTGAAAGCCATCAGCGAACATGGCGGCTTCGAGATCAGGAATCTGATGCGCGGACCTCATCGCGTTCCGGTACCAAAGGTTCACGCGGTCATCGATCGCGACCTGTTTCATCGCGCGCCTGCCCGAACCCGCGCCGGCGACATCGTCGAGTTCGACTGAGCGACCGCGTCCAGCCGTCGGCCTCGCGTCAGGCCAGTTCGGCGGCATAGGCCTCGGGCTTGAAACCCACCAGCAACCGGCCGCGATGATCGAGCACCGGACGCTTAATCATCGAAGGCTGCGCCAGCATCAGGACAATGGCCTTGCTCTCGGTCAGATCCTGCCTGTCGTCTTCGCCCAGCTTGCGGAAGGTGGTGCCGGCGCGGTTGAGCAGCGCCTCCCAGCCGACCAGCTTCGCCCACGCCATCAGTTCGGCGCGATCAATGCCTTGGCTCTTGTAGTCATGAAAGCGATAGGCGACGCCGTGCCCGTCGAGCCAGGCCCGCGCCTTCTTCATGGTGTCGCAATTCTTGATGCCGTAGAGGGTGACGGACGTTGCCATGGGGACTCCTGAGACCGGCGAGCGAGGGCTGCCGGGCAACTGCTTCTACCGCGGGTGGCTCAAGCGCGAAATCCGGATGTTGTCCAACAGCGCCGCGCGGCTCGGGTGCCGCATCACCGACCCCATGCGCGGGGGCTCGTCGTCGAATCGCAGCGACAGGCAGCCGACTGAAAATCAAGCTGTTAAGGACGCAGGGGCAGCACCGGATTAAGCGGAACAGGCGACGCTATCACCGCCGCCTCCGGCGCGGAGACCGCGGTCGGCGTGCAAACCACCATGCCGGCCGCCGCCGCCGTCCCGGTCAGCGACGCCAACGCCTTGAGCTCGGAGGGCTGCGTGGTGTCCTGGACGATCGCGCCGGCTTCCTCGACCAGTTTCGCGTTACAGGCGCAACTCGGGATTCCGCCGGACGGCGTACAGGCGTCATGGTGCATGCAGGCGACGTCCAGCGCGTCGATCGGCTCCGCGCCCGAACGGTTGCCGATCCCGCAATAATTGCCGTGAAATACCAGTTCCCCGTTCTTCACCGCGTCGGGGGTATCGGCCGCCGCGGCAACCTTGGCGCTGCTCTCGGCCGCCTTTGCCCCGACCACGAAGGCAATGGATGCCGCGCATAGCAGCAACGCACCACAACGGCGCAGACGGACGAATGACGCTGGCATAATCATGCAATACATTCTCTAGCGGTGCGGCCGGAAAAGCCGGGGCACATCATTGACGTTCAACTCGCCATTCGGTTCCCGAACCGCTACCAAGCCTGCCATGTCCACCCGCCCGATCATCCGCTATCCCGACCCGCGCCTGACCCGGCTCGCCGAACCCGTGACCGTGTTCGACGATGCGCTGCGGGAGCTGGCCGATGACCTGCTGGCAACCCTGCGGGCCGCGCCCGGCATCGGCATCACCGCGCCCCATATCGGGATCGCCCGCCGCGTCGTGGTGCTCGATCTCGATCCCGTCAACGGCGCCAAGACCTACGTCAATCCCGCGATCACATGGGCCTCGCCGGAGATGATCATGCACCAGGAGGGCAGCGTCTCGATGCCCGGCGTCCATGACGACATCGAGCGCCACGCCAGCGTCCGCGTCAGCTACCAGGACCTCGACGGCAACCCGCACGAGGAACAATCCAGCGGCTTGCGCGCGGTATGCCACCAGCACGAGATCGACCAGCTCAACGGCCAGTTCTGGCTGCGGCGGCTGTCCCGCCTGAAACGCGAGCGACTGATCAAGCGGTTCGAGAAAATGTCGCGCGGTTGAATGCAGCTGTCTAACGTGCTGCTTCGCAGAACCGGAACCTTCGCGAACGCCGGCTTTTGGTGTGATATTGTTGATTTAGTCGCCGATTTATCGAGCTCTCTCGTTGGAGCAGGCGTCAAACTTGTGGGATGGTTCTCAGCGTTAGGCAGGCCGCAGCGCCGGACTCTCCGGGCGCCTTTATGCCGGTTGGGGGCAAGCACCTGCTGCCGCTCGAAGCTTGGCGAGCTTCCTTAGGTTTTGGGCGGTGGCGGCAAGCAGGAATTCGTCTCGCGCGCCGCTGGGACCGCGCAGCCTGAGGCGACCGAGCCTGAGAATGCGCTTCAAATGAGCGAACAGCATCTCGACCTTCTTCCTGCGGTGCCGGGAGCGTTCGTAAGCTGGCGTGTCAGCTAGTGCTCGGGCAGCATCGCGCGCATCTTCATGAAGGTCGCGCGGCACTTTGCGCTCCGGCGTGTTTGGGCAGCACTTTTCCTTGAGGGCGCAGGCCTGACAGTCCGACTTGCTCGATCGGTACAGCCGCGTTCCTTCCTTGGTGATGCCGGAACGGGGAGTCGTGTAGGCCCGCCGGAACTGGACCAGCAACTTTCCCTGCGGACATGTGTAGTGGTTGCGTTCGGTGTCGAAGACGAAGTCGGATCGTGAGAAGGTGCCGTCAGTCCGGTTGGACTTGTCGAACACCGGGATGTGCGGTTCGATCTGCCGCTCCTTGACCAGCCAAGCCAGGTTCGCAGCCGAGCCATATGCGCTGTCGGCGGCAAGATGACGAGGCTTGAGGCCAAAACGGCGGGCTGTTCGATCGATCATTGTGCGAGAGGCGCCGACCTCCGCCTGCCGGATGGCCCGGCTGGCCTCAACGTCAACAATAACGGCGTTCTCGGTGTCGATCAGATAGTTTGTGGCGTAGGCGAAGAAGGCGTGGCCCTTGTGGGCGCCAGTCCACTGCGCCGCCGGATCCGCTGGCGACACGAACTTGGGCTTCACCTCGCTGGCGGCACCGAAGGCCGCATCGTCCAGCGTTGCCAGATACTCGCGAATGGCCCGCCCCGCATCGGCATCGAAGCCACCGGTCCGCCACTGATCGCCGGGAACAGAGCGCTGCTTGTTGGCATCTGCCGCGATGAGGCTTGCGTCCACAGCGAACCCTTCGCCACCGACCAGGCCTTCCTGCATGCACCGCTCCACGATCGTCTCGAACAGATGCCGCAAGATATCGCTCTGCCGGAACCGGCCATGCCGATTGCGCGAGAACGTAGAATGATCCGGCACCTTGCCGTTGAGCCCCAGGCGGCAGAACCAGCGAGAGGCCAGATTAAGGTGAACCTCCTCGCACAGCCGCCGCTCGGACCGGATGCCCATGCAGTAGCCGACGATCAGCATCCGCATCATCAACTCGGGGTCGATCGAGGGACAGCCGATGGTGCTGTAAAACGGCTTCAGCTCGGTACGTATCGTTGCCAAGTCGAGAAATTGGTCAATACGCCTAAGCAAATGATCATCGGGGATGTGGTCATCGAGACAGAAATCGTAAAACAACTGAGCCGGTGCAGTCTGCATCCCCATCATCGTCGTGCTCCTTGCAAAGCAATACCAAGATGGAATCACGGCCGCCGACGCCTATCAAGCGAAGACTTAATCAACAGTATCGGCGCGAAG
>NZ_JANXTC010000066.1:0-8392 GCF_025356345.1 Tardiphaga sp. | reverse complement strand
TCGACGTCGATCTCGATGGCGTCCGACAGATAGCGGTCGAACAATAGCGGGTTCTTGCCGAGCACGGTGTTGATCTGGCCGGTCTTGTCGTTCGGGTAGCGCGCTTTTACATCGGCGGGCACCAGCTCTGGCAGGGTGCCGAGCAGGTAGTCGCCGAGCTGGCTTTCCTCGCGGATGATCTGCATCGCGCGGCCGCCCAGCACGTAAGACGGGCGCACCACCAGCGGCAGGCCGAGATCGGCGGCGACGAGACGCGCCTGCTCGACCGAGTAGGCGATGCCGTTCTTCGGCTGCTTCAGCTTCAGCTTGTCGAGCACGCGCTTGAAGCGGTCGCGGTCTTCCGCCAGATCGATGGCGTCGGGCGAGGTGCCGAGAATCGGCACGCCGGCGTCTTCCAGCGCATGCGCCAGCTTCAGCGGGGTCTGGCCGCCGAACTGCACGATCACGCCGTGCAGCGTGCCGTTCTGCTTTTCGGTGTCGATGATCTCGAGCACGTCCTCGGCGGTGAGGGGTTCGAAGTACAGCCGATCCGCGGTGTCGTAGTCGGTCGACACGGTTTCCGGATTGCAGTTGATCATGATGGTTTCATAGCCGGCGTCATGCAGCGCGAAGCAGGCGTGACAGCAGCAATAGTCGAACTCGATGCCCTGGCCGATGCGGTTCGGACCGCCGCCGAGGATGATGACCTTCTTGGCGTCGGTCGGCGCGCTCTCGTCGGCGAAGCCGCCGGCGAAAGACGATTCATAGGTCGAGTACATGTAGGGCGTCGGCGAGGCGAATTCGGCGGCGCAGGTGTCGATGCGCTTGAACACCGGACGCACGTTCAGCGAGCGTCGCAGCGTCTTGACCTCTTCCTCGGTGGTGTTGGCGAGCACCGACAGCCGGGCGTCGGAGAAGCCCATCGCCTTCAGCGTGCGCATGCCGAACGCGTTGCCCGGCAGACCGTCTTTCTTGACCTTGGCTTCCATCTCGACGATGCCGCGCATCTCCGAGAGAAACCACGGGTCGATCTTGCACGACGTGAAGATCTCGTCATCGCTCCAGCCGAGCCGCATCGCCTGCGCCACCTGCAGCAGACGGTCCGGCGTCGGCGTACCAAGCGCTGCGCGGACGGCGTTCTTGTCGTCGCCGCGGCCGAGGTCGTCGATTTCGATCTCGTCGAGGCCGGTGAGGCCGGTCTCGAGACCGCGCAGCGCCTTCTGCAGGCTTTCCTGGAAGGTCCGGCCGATCGCCATCACCTCGCCGACCGACTTCATCGAGGTGGTCAGCGTCCGGCTGGCGCCGGGAAATTTTTCGAAATTGAAGCGCGGAATCTTGACCACCACATAGTCGATGGTGGGCTCGAACGACGCCGGCGTCGCCCCGCCGGTGATGTCATTGGCGATTTCGTCGAGCGTGTAGCCGACCGCGAGCTGGGCCGCGACCTTGGCGATCGGGAAGCCGGTGGCCTTCGAAGCCAGCGCCGAGGAGCGCGACACCCGCGGATTCATCTCGATCACGACCATGCGGCCGTCGGCGGGATTGACGCCGAACTGCACGTTGGAGCCGCCGGTATCGACGCCGATCTCGCGCAGCACCGCCAGTGAGGCGTCGCGCATGATCTGGTATTCTTTATCGGTCAGCGTCAGCGCCGGGGCCACCGTGATGGAATCGCCGGTGTGCACGCCCATCGGGTCGATGTTCTCGATCGAGCAGACGATGATGCAATTGTCGTTCTTGTCGCGCACCACCTCCATCTCGAACTCTTTCCAGCCGAGCACGGATTCCTCGATCAGCACTTCGGAGGTCGGCGAGGCGTCGATGCCGCGCTCGACGATCTCGATGAACTCGGCCTTGGTGTAGGCGATGCCGCCGCCGGTGCCGCCCATGGTGAAGGACGGGCGGATCAGCGCCGGGAAGTCGATCACATCGAGCGCGCGCAGGGCGTCCGGCAGGTTCTTCACCTGGACCGAACGCGGCGTCTCCAGGCCGATCTTGGTCATCGCCTCGCGAAACCGCTGGCGGTCCTCGGCCTTGTCGATCGCGTCCGCCGTGGCGCCGATCATCTCGACGTCGAATTTCTCCAGCGTGCCCTGCTTGCGCAGCGACAGCGCGCAGTTCAGCGCGGTCTGGCCGCCCATCGTCGGCAAAAGGGCAAAACCCTTGGAGCGGTCGCCGCGCTCCTTTTCGATGATCTTGGCGACGATTTCCGGCGTGATCGGCTCGATGTAGGTCGCGTCCGCCAGATCCGGGTCGGTCATGATGGTGGCCGGATTGGAATTGACGAGGACGATCCGGTAGCCCTCTTCCTTCAGCGTCTTGACCGCCTGGGTGCCCGAATAATCGAATTCGCACGCCTGGCCGATCACGATGGGACCGGCGCCGATGATCAGGATGGTGGATATGTCAGTGCGTTTCGGCATTATATCTCACGATTGGGTGGCAAATCGGCACAAAAAAAGGGCGCGCGTGCTGCGCGTCCCTTGAGCCCGGGCGCTGGAGCGACCCTGAAGGCCGATCCGCGCGCGCGGCTGTCTTTAGACCAGTTTAGCCGGGCGGGGAAGGCATTTAAAGTCGCGATCAACCGGCAAGTGGCGCCAATCGGAGCTTTTGCCGGCGCTCCCGGAACAGATGCAGCAGCAGCGCCGCGCCGACGCTGATGGCGCCGATCCAGCCGATGTCGCTGGCCGGCAGCGAAGCGACCACCACCCCGCCGGCGGCGCCACCGATCGCGATCCCCAGATACATCGCCGAGGCGTTCAGCGACAGCGCGATCATCGGCGCGTCCGGCGCCAGATGCAGCAGGGTATTGACCTGCGCGGGATAGAACATCCAGCCGGCGATGCTCTGCGCGAACATCATCGCCAGAAACAGCGCGGCGGCGAAGGGCGGCGTCGCGTATTTCAGGGCCAGCGACTGCGCCACCAGCGTCGCAATCACGATCATCAGCGCGCTGGTGGCGGTGCGCAACGATCCCAGCCGATCGACCAGCGCGCCGCCCAGCAAATTGCCAGTGGCTGCGCCAGCGCCTGACAGCAGCAAAGCGAGGCTGATTTGCGTGGTGCTGAATCCGAGCGCATGCAGCGGAACGGCCAAATAGGTAAAGGCCCCGATGGCGCCGGCCGCCCACAATACGGTGGTACCCAGCGCCTGCAGCACGCCGCCATGGCGGGCGATCGCGAAGCGCTGCGCCAGCGTTGCCGTGGTGCGCGGCAGACCGCGGGGCAGTCCGAATTGCAGGCCGGCCAATGCCAGGGTGCCCAGGATCGCAACCAGGACAAATGCCGAACGCCAGCCGAAATGCGCGCCGATCAGGGTGCCGATCGGCACGCCGAGCACGGTCGCAACCGTGAGGCCCGACGTGACCAGCGCAATGGCGCGGCCGCGGCGTTCGGGGCTGGTCATCGCCACGGCGACGGCGTTGGCTGTCGGCATGCACAGGCCGGCGCCGAGCGCCATCAGCATTCGCGACAGCATCAGCGAAGTGAAGCCGCCGGCATTCGCGGCAATCAGGTTGCCGACGATGAAGGTGCACAGCGCCAGCGTCAGCACGATTTTGCGGTCGAAGTCGTTGAACACCACCGCCAGGATCGGCGAGCCTATTGCGTAGGTCAGGGCATAGACGGTGACCAGCTGGCCGGTCGCGGCCAGCGAGATGTGGACGTCGGCGGCGATCACCGGCAACAGGCCGGCGATGACAAAGGCCTCGGTGCCGATCGAAAAGGCGGCCACGGCCAACCAGAAAATACTCATGCCGCGCTCTCGTTGTTCAATATTCGTTGAACTAATCAGGGGGCTGGGCTTTGTCAATGTTCAACAGTCATTGAACATCGTGTCTCTTCGGTCTATCTGTTTCCGATGTCCCGAACCCCCGCCCATCCCGCGCGCGACCAGATTCAACTGCCGCTGGTGCTGGATTGCCTCAGCGATCCGACCCGGCTGGCCATTGTCTGCAGCCTGGCCGGGCACGATCAGTCGGCCGCCGACCTGCGCTGCGGCGACTTCACCGGCTTCAGCGGAAAATCCAATCTGGCCTATCATTTTGCGCGGCTGCGCGAGGCTGGGCTGGTGATGACCCGGGTCAAGGGCACCGCGCGCTACATCACCTTGCGGCGCGATGATCTCGCAGCCCGGTTTCCGGGGCTGCTCGACACGGTCATCAAGTCCGCGATGGCGGATATGGAGCCGTGGATGCCGATCGGATGCCGTCTGGTCTGCGACAAGGTGGTCTGACGCCTCGGTAACGAGGCTGGAGGCCCGGCCTGGATTTGAACCAGGATCAAAGAGCGATGCACTGCCCCCCGCGTAAACATTCCGCCACCGGGCCGTAGGCAGTTTCACCGATCACGGACCGGTGATCCAGCGTCGCCGTGCATTATCCCTAACCGTCGGTTGGCTCAGAAGGCGTGACGGGCGATGAATGTCATCCGCCAGCGGTTGTGGCCGATATTGACCGGCGCCCGCGAGGCGCTGAAGCCGGCCGCCGCGAGTTTGGCCAGCATCTCGGTCTCGCTGTAGCGCTGCAGGCCGATCCTGGTCCGCAACTGCCGGTAGTCGGACAAAGCGGTGCGCACCAGCCCCCACACGGCGTCCTTGATGAACCCATGCTTGCCGGCCAGTCGCATCAGCGCCGCGACATCGCGCCCCATGCCGACATCGGGCTGCAGAATGTCGCCGACCACCAGCTTGCCGCCTGGCCGCAGCAGCCGCTTGATCACGGCGAAGCCGCCGTCGAGCTCGGCCGGCGTCATATATTGTGCCACCGAGTTCATGATCGCGAGATCGATCGACTGTTCCTCCATATGGCGCAGATCGTCGAGCGACCGAACCCGGATCTTGGTGATCGGCGCGAAGCGGGCGATCAGCCGCCCGCGTACGCCAGGCGCCGGCTCGGCCAGGATCAGCTTGCCGCACGCCGCCGCCACCATGGCTGCCGACAGCGCCTCCCCGCAGGCATAATCCAGCACGACGGCGTCGGGAGAGGCGACATAGCCGATGATGTCGCCGGCGATCTCCTGAAAATGCACGTCGCGATGCAGCTTGCTGGCGTAGATCGTGTGGGTTGAATCGTAATAATCGATCCAGTCGTCCATGGTTTGGCCTGGCTTTTCTTTGTTCCGCCGCTGGAACCGGTGCAGTCGTGAAGCATTATGGGTCTAGAGCGTTTTCAGGTGCGTTGGAAACCGCCTTTCACCCGCAAGACCTCGTTTTCAGGATTTGCAGCCATTTTAGCAGCACCGGTCATCGCCTCGAACCACCTCGTCGCGACGCCCCGCCTGTCTGAAATTACAGCGATCCGTCCTCAGGAAGGTAACCTGCCGTGTCCCCAACCAAGACCGCCTCTAAAGTCGCCGCCGATCTCGATACCCCCTCGGATCTGCCGCGGGACGCCACCGACAAGATCTCAAAAACGCTGAACGTGCTGCTGGCCGATACGTTCGCGCTGTATCTCAAGACCAAGAACTTCCACTGGCACATGAGCGGCCGGCATTTTCGCGACTATCATTTGCTGCTCGACGAACAGTCCGAGCAGATTTTCGCGACGACCGACGACATGGCGGAGCGCGTTCGCAAGGTCGGCGGCACCACGCTGCGTTCGATCGGCCAGATTGCGAAGCTGCAGACTATCAAGGACAATGACGAGGCCTACGTGCCGCCGCGCGAGATGCTGCGCGAATTGATGAATGACAACAAGCATATCGCCGCGGCGATGCGCAAGGCGCACGAGATCGTCGATGATCTCAAGGATTCGGCCACCGCCGGTCTTCTGGAAAACTGGATCGACGAGACCGAACGCCGGACCTGGTTCCTGTTCGAAGCCAGCCGCCAGGAAGGCGGCAACGAAGACTAGTCTTCGGCGCCGTGACGTTGAAAAGCCCTCTCCGCAAGGAGGGGGCTTTTTTTTGAAGTCGCCGGCATCAGGGCTTGCGGCATCCGGGGCGGAGTTCATCGCGGATGGGCCAGGCCCGGATGTCGCCAGGCTCATCCAGGCTACAGATTTCAGGCGTCTGTCGGGATTTCGAAAATCAGACAGGTCGTGGTGGCATGGGCCAGCAGCCGTCCGCTCGAATCGGTAATTCGCGCTTCGGCGGTGGCGGCCCGGCGACCGACGTTAAAAATCTTGCCCTCGGTGCGGACGGTGCCGGAATCCTTCGTCATGCCGCGAATGAAGCTGATCTTGAACTCCAGCGTGGTGTAGCCTCTGCCCGGTGGCAGCATGGTGTGAACGCAAAGTCCCATCGCCGAATCCAGCAGGATGGCGGCGTAACCGCCATGCACCGACCCGATCGGATTATAGTGCCGGAAACCGGGCACACTGTGAAACACCACGGCGCCGGGCTCGGCGGTGCAGTCGAACGGCGCCACATTCTCCATGATCGGCGGCTCGGGCAATTCGCCGGCAAAGATCTTTCGCACGAAATCGAGCCCTGACATCGACGCCATCAACTCGGGTGTGACGACGTCGTATCGGGTCGGAGCAGGGGTGTCGGTCATGGCATCTTCCTCACATTTTATGACGTTCATCATACCAAAAGTGTTCGGATGTGCCAATGCCCTGAGAAAACATCCCGTGTCATGGCGAGTGGAGATAGCCGGATGGACGCTCGCCGCGCACTGTCTTCCCCTGCGCGCGAGGCCGTGCATTACTGCGGGCTGATACAGCACGAGGGCATGTCGATGTCGCTTCAGGTCTATCTCGCTTTTGTCGCCGCCTGCGTCGTGCTGGCGCTGATTCCAGGGCCCAACGTCACGCTGGTGATCGCCAGCGGGCTGCGTTACGGCACCCGCGCCGCGCTGATCACCATTGCCGGCACGCAATTGGGGCTGGCGATCGTGATCGGCATCGTCGCGCTCGGTCTTGCCACGCTGATGGCCACCATGGGCTACTGGTTCGACTGGGTGCGTTTCGCCGGCGCCGCCTATCTGGTCTGGCTTGGCATCAGACTGATCCGCGCGCCGATCGAGGGGCTGGACGCCGAGGCCGTGCCGCCGCGCGGCGGCTTCTTCCTGCAGGGTTTTGTGGTGCTGCTCAGCAATCCGAAGGTGCTGGTGTTTTTTGGCGCCTTCATTCCGCAATTCGTCGACATGGAAAAGGACCACTTTCCGCAGGTGGCGATCCTCGGCCTGACCTTCATGGCGATCGCCGGCGTGACCGACGCGGTCTACGCGCTGCTGGCCGGCCGGGCGCGAAAATTCTTTTCGGCGCGGCGCACCCGGCTGCTGTCGCGCGCTTCCGGCGGCTTCATGATCGGCGGCGGCGTCTGGCTGGCGCTGACAAGAGCGCGGTGAGTTCTTTCCCTCTCCCGCCCAGCGAAGCTTCGCTTCGCCAGTGGGAGAGGGGAAGAAAACAGTCGCGCCGCGCTAGATCAATCCCCGCGCCTTCAGCGTCGCCTCGATCGCGCGAAACGCCCGCGTCAGCCGCTCCGCCCATTGCGTCTCGCCGGCGGGGTCGGAGATCAGGTCCTGGCGGATCTCGATGCCGGTGTTCATCAGTCCGCGCTTCTCGCCATGCATCGGGATCGTGTAGTCGGTGTCGTCCGACACCGCATAGGGCTCGTTGTCGCCCACCACCAGACCGGGCTCGGCGCGCAGCGCTTCTAGTAGCAATGGCGGCAGATGGGTGTCGCGCTGATACAGCGTGCCGATGTGCCAGGGCCGCGCGATCCCGGCATAGACCGGGGTAAAACTGTGCAGCGACACCAGCACCGTCGGCTGGCCGGCGCGGGCCCGCGCGTCGATCACCGCGTCGATGCGCTGGTGGTAGGGATCGAAGATCAGCGCGCGGCGGCTCGCCGCGGCCTCGTGCGACAGCCCGTCATTGCCGGGCACGGTGGTGGTCTCGCTGATGACAGGGATCGAGCTCGCCGCCTGCGGCGGGCGGTTGCAGTCGATCACCAGCCGCGAATAGCGCTGCGCCACCAGATGCGCATCGAGCGCGGCCGACATCTGCTCGGCGACGCCGGCAATGCCGATGTCCCAGCCGATATGTCGCCGGCGTTCGTGCTCGGGGAGGCCGAGGTCGCCCAGCAATTCGGGAATCAGCCGGCCATAATGGTCGCAGGTCAGCAGGAAGGGCGATCGTCCGGTGGTGCGATGTTCCAATACCGGGGGAACATCCCCGGTTCCAAGACGTAATGAAGTGTCGCGCGCGCGCGTCAAAGCGGTTTTCCTCCATCATTGCCTAACGAGGCAGCATTCCAGCCTGTGAATTGGCAGCGACCGGTATAGATTTGCATGTACAAAGTTACGACATGAATGATCTGAAGATGCCTCTGCTCACCATCAACCACAAGACCGTCTACCGCTATTCGCAGCCAGTGGCTTTCGGCGAACACCGCATCATGCTGCGCCCGCGCGACGGCCATGATTTGCGCATGCTCGCCGGCAAGCTCGAGATCACGCCGCGGCCGAT
>NZ_JANXTC010000011.1:0-2391 GCF_025356345.1 Tardiphaga sp. | reverse complement strand
CTTCGCTCCTCGCAATGACGGGGGGATGGGACACCGATTCATCTTTAGGTCATCAGACTCTAGAATCTTTTCATTCGGATTTACCGGCTGGGGTTCGTGTCCCGGACGCGGCTTGTGCCGCTCCGCGGAGTCGGGACCGCGCCAAGCGCGGTGTTTCTGGCGGTCCCGGCTCTGCGGGGCACCATTCCATCAGGCTGACGCCGCCTCTAACCCGGCGCGGCGCCGATCACGAGATCGTCGCGATGGATCATTTCCGCGCGGCCGTTGATGCCGAGAATCCGCATGATTTCCGGCGAGGAACGGCCCTTGATCTGTTCGGCATGCTCGGCGTCATGCGCCACCAGGCCGCGGCCGATCTCATGGGTGTCAGGGCCGCGCACCACCACGGCGTCGCCGCGGGCAAACTGGCCGTCGACGCGAATCACACCGGCCGGCAGCAGGCTCTTGCCGGCGCGCAGCGCGGCCACGGCGCCGGCGTCGATGGTCAGCGTGCCCTTCGGCTCCAGCGAGCCGGCGATCCAGCGTTTTCGCGCCGTGACCGGATTGGCGGGGGTCAGAAACCAGGTACAGAGTCCGCCATCGGCGATACGCTGCAGCGGATGTTCGACCTTGCCGGACGCGATCACCATATGGGTGCCGGCGGTGGTGGCAATCTTCGCCGCTTCGATCTTGGTGTACATGCCGCCGCGTGACAGTTCGGATTCGGCCGCGCCGGCCATCGCCTCGATCTCGGCGGTGACGGATTCCACGACCGGAATCAGTTTGGCGTCGGGATTGGCTCCGGGCGGCGCGGTGTACAGGCCGTCGATGTCGGACAGCAGCACCAGCAGGTCGGCGGAAGCCATGGTGGCGACGCGGGCGGCGAGACGGTCATTGTCGCCGTAGCGGATCTCGTTGGTGGCGACGGTGTCGTTCTCATTGATCACCGGCACCGCGCGCCATTCCAGCAGTTTTGCGATGGTCGAGCGCGCATTGAGGTAGCGGCGGCGCTCCTCGGTGTCCTGCAGCGTCACCAGGATCTGGCCGGCGCCGATGTCGTGCGCGCCGAGCACCTCCGACCAGATCCGCGCCAGCGCGATCTGGCCTACGGCGGCGGCGGCCTGGCTCTCCTCCAGCTTCAGCGCGCCGCGTGGTAGTTTCAGCCGGCTGCGGCCGAGCGCGATCGATCCCGACGATACCACCAGCACGTCGCGGCCATCGGCATGCAGCCAGGCGATATCCGCCGCCAGTGCTGTCAGCCAGGCGGATTTTACTTCGCCCTTCACGGAATCGATCAGCAGCGACGAGCCGACCTTGATGACGATGCGGCGGAAGTTTTTCAGCGACGGCGATGACATGGGGGTTCGTCAACAGCAAGTGGAGGTAAGAGTGTTGGCCTTTGACCCGTCCGCGTCATTGCGAGGAGCCGTTACGACGAAGCAATCCAGTCTTCACTTGTGGCTTCTGGATTGCCGCGTCGCCGCGCCAAGGGGAAAGCCAACCGGCTTTCCCTGACCTCGCAATGACGGCTGACAGGCCCGCATTCATGGCATCAAATGTCAGTTGGACATCGGCGCCCATGGCGCCGAGGCGCCGGCCGCCTTCGCCTTGTCCGACACCGGGGCGTCGCCGATCTCCACGACCAGCGCGCGCAGCGCTTCCTTGACGCCTTCGCCGGTGGCGCCCGACATCAGCAGCGGCGTCTTCTTCGACGCGCGCTTCAGCCGGTCCTTCTGCTGCTTGAGCTGCTCCGGGGTCACGGCATCGATCTTGTTGAGCGCGACGATCTCGACCTTGTTGGCGAGATCGCCTTCATAGGCATCGAGCTCGGTGCGCACGGTCTTGTAGGCCTGGCCAGCATGTTCGCAGGTGGCGTCGATCAGATGCAGCAGCACCCGGCAGCGCTCGACATGGCCGAGAAAGCGGTCGCCGAGGCCGGCGCCTTCATGGGCACCCTCGATCAGGCCGGGAATGTCCGCCAGCACGAATTCGCGGCTGTCGATGTCGACCACGCCGAGCTGCGGATGCAGCGTCGTGAACGGATAGTCGGCGATTTTCGGCTTGGCGGCGGAGACCACCGACAGGAAGGTCGACTTGCCAGCATTGGGCAGGCCGACGAGGCCGGCGTCTGCGATCAGCTTCAGCCGCAGCCAGATCCAGCGCTCCTCGCCAATTTGGCCGGGATTGGCGTTGCGCGGGGCGCGGTTGGTCGATGATTTGAAGTGCGCGTTGCCGAAGCCGCCATTGCCGCCCTCGGCCAGTACGAATATTTCGCCGAGCTTGGTGAAGTCGTGGATCAGCGTTTCGCGATCCTCGTCAAAAATCTGCGTGCCGACCGGCACCTTCAGCGTCACGGCCTTGCCGTTGGCGCCGTGGCGGTCCTTGCCCATGCCATTGGTGCCTTTCGGCGCC
>NZ_JANXTC010000431.1:0-4877 GCF_025356345.1 Tardiphaga sp. | reverse complement strand
GTCGGCCTGGTTCTTCTCACCATCCCCCTGAGCGGATGCGGCACCGGCGCGCTGTGGGACAAATTCTTCGCCAAGGACGACACC
Source organism: Tardiphaga sp. (assembly GCF_025356345.1). Taxonomy (GTDB): domain Bacteria; phylum Pseudomonadota; class Alphaproteobacteria; order Rhizobiales; family Xanthobacteraceae; genus Tardiphaga. The sequence continues at coordinate 4,793 of NZ_JANXTC010000431.1, read as the reverse complement.
TTCGTCGATGAGCCCGCGGACAAGCTCTACAATGAGGGCTTGTACCTGATGAACCAGCGCAAGGATAACAAGGCGGCGTCGAAGAAATTCGAGGAAGTCGACCGCCAGCATCCTTATTCCGACTGGGCGCGCAAATCGCTTCTGATGTCGGCCTACGCCTTCTACAGTGCCGGCGACTATGACAGCTGCATTGGCGCCGCGACCCGCTACGTCACCTTGCATCCGGGAAGCCCGGATGCCGCTTACGCGCAATATCTGATCGCCGCCTCGCATTACGACCAGATCCCGGACGTTTCCCGTGACCAGGGCCGTACCGAGAAGGCAATGGCCGCGCTCGAGGAGGTGGTCCGCAAATACCCGACCTCGGAATATGCGACTTCCGCCAAGAAGAAGCTGGAAGGCGCACGCGACCAGCTTGCCGGCAAGGAAATGGCGGTCGGCCGCTATTACATGGACAAGCGCGACTACACCGCCGCCATCAACCGCTTCAAGACCGTCGTGACCCAATACCAGACCACGCGTCACGTCGAGGAAGCGTTGGCGCGATTGACCGAGGCCTATATGGCGATCGGCATTGTTGGCGAGGCGCAGACCGCCGCCGCCGTGCTTGGCCACAACTTTCCTGACAGCAAGTGGTACAAAGACGCTTATAATCTTGTAAAGTCCGGCGGTCTCGAGCCGAGCGAGAACAAGGGTTCCTATATTTCCAGGGCCTTCAAGCGAATTGGCCTCGGTTAGGAACTAGACTCCCATGCTGGCCCGTCTTTCGATCCGTGACATCGTCCTGATCGAACGGCTCGATATCGAGTTTGCCCGCGGTCTCGCGGTGCTGACCGGCGAGACCGGCGCAGGAAAATCCATTCTTCTCGATGCTTTCGCGCTGGCGCTGGGCGGTCGCGGCGACGCCAATCTGGTGCGTCACGGCGTCGAGCAGGGCCAGGTCACGGCGGTTTTCGATCTCGCCAAGGGCCATCCGGCGCTGGTGATTCTTGCCGCCAATGGCTTCGAGGATACCGGCGAGATGATTCTCCGCCGCGTGCAGCTCGCCGATGGCCGCACCCGGGCCTTCATCAACGACCAGGCCGCCAGCGTGCAGACCCTCAAGGCGGTCGGCGCGGCGCTGGTTGAAATCCACGGCCAGCACGACGAGCGCGCGCTGGTTGACGCCGCCACCCATCGCCGGCTGCTCGATGCCTTTGCCGGGCTGGAGAAGGACGTGGTCGCGCTGGAGGGCCTTTGGGATGCCCGCAAGGCAGCCTACGCCACGCTGGATGCGCACCGTGCCAATATGGCGCGGGCCGCCCGCGATGCCGATTATCTGCGCCACGCCGCGGACGAATTGAAGAAGCTCAATCCTAAGGACGGCGAGGAGACCCGGCTGGCCGAGCGCCGCACCGGCATGATGCAGGGCGAGAAGATCGCCGGTGACCTGCGCGAGGCGCAGGATGCGGTGTCCGGCCATCATTCGCCGATCTCGACGCTGGCCGCCGCGGTCCGCCGGTTGGAGCGCCGCGCAGGCGCCTCGCCCGAATTCATCGAGCCCGCGGTCAAGGCGATCGACACCGCGATCAACGCGCTGGAAGAGGCCGACCAGCACCTCACCGCCGCGCTGATTGCCGCCGATTTCGACCCCGGCGAGCTGGAGCGCATCGAAGAGCGGCTGTTTGCGCTGCGCGCCGCGGCGCGAAAATATTCGACGCCGGTGGATGGCCTGGCCGCTTTGGCTGCAAAATTCGTCGCCGACGTCGCCACCATCGATGCCGGCGCCGGACAGTTGAAGGGTCTCGAGACCGCCGCGGCGGAAGCCGACGGCAAATACAGCGCCGCGGCAGCCAAACTCTCGGCATCACGCATCAAGTCGGCGGACAAGCTCAACAAGGCGGTCAGCGCCGAGCTGGCGCCGCTGAAGCTGGAGCGCGCCAAATTCATGACGCAGGTCGAATCGGACGTGGCCAATCCGGGTCCGCAGGGCATCGACCGCGTCGAATTCTGGGTCCAGACCAATCCCGGCACCCGCGCCGGCCCGATGATGAAGGTGGCCTCCGGCGGCGAGTTGTCGCGCTTCCTGCTGGCGCTGAAGGTGGTGCTGTCCGACAAGGGCTCGGCACCGACTTTGGTGTTCGACGAAATCGATACCGGCGTCGGCGGCGCGGTGGCCGACGCCATCGGCGCGCGGCTGGCGCGGCTGGCCGGCAAGGTCCAGGTGATGGCCGTGACACACGCCCCGCAGGTCGCGGCCCGGGCCGACCAGCATCTGTTGATTTCCAAGGATGCCCTCGACAAGGGCAAGCGCGTCGCCACCCGCGTCAATACGCTGGCCGCCGACCCCCGCCGCGAGGAAATTGCGAGGATGCTGGCGGGCGCCGAAATCACCGCCGAGGCGCGTGCCGCGGCGGATCGCCTGCTGAAGGGCGCGGCGTAGTTTCACTCGTCATTCCGGGGCGCGAGCCCGCCAGGGCGAGCGAACCCGGAACCTCAGAATGTTTTCGCACCACTTCGCAAGCTACGGTGCTCGTCATGTCCTATTACGTCTACATGATGGCCTCGAAGAAGAATGGTGTGCTGTACATCGGCATCACCAACGATCTCGTCCGACGCATCCACGAACACAAAACGAGTTCCGCAAGAGGCTTTACCTCGCGCTACAATGTGACGCTGCTTGTTTGGTTCGAAATGTATGACGATCCACTGACGGCGATAAGCCGCGAAAAAGAGCTTAAGAAGTGGCGGCGGGAATGGAAGATCAAATTGATCGAGGCGAACAATGCCGACTGGCGCGATTTGTACGCTGCGATTGTATAAGAGCAACCAAGATGAGATTCCGGGCTCGCGTGCGCAAAGGTGCGCCCGCGCCCCGGAATGACGAGTGTTAGTATGGCCCGCACAGCAAAACCCACTTCGCCGTCCGATCTGTCCACCCTGACCAAGCCAAAGGCCAAGGTCGAGCTGATGCGGCTGTCGCTCGAGATGGAGGCGCATAACAGGCGCTACTATCAGGACGACGCGCCGACCGTCTCCGATGCCGACTACGATGCCTTGCGTCGCCGCGTCGAGGCGATCGAAGCCAAATTCCCCGAGCTTGTCACCGGCGCATCGCCGACGCAGACCGTGGGCGCGGCGCCGTCGCGCGCCTTTGCCAAGGTGCAGCACGCGGTGCCGATGCTGTCGCTGGGCAATGCCTTCAGCGATGAGGAGGTCACCGAATTCGTCGAACGTATCCAGCGCTTCCTCAAGCTGGACGAGGTTCCAGCGATCGTGGCCGAGCCGAAGATCGACGGGCTGTCGCTGTCACTGCGCTATGAGAATGGCGAACTGGTGCGCGCCGCTACCCGCGGCGACGGCTTTACGGGCGAGGACGTCACCGCCAATGTCCGCACCATCGGCGACATTCCGAACACGCTGAAGGGCAAAAAGCTTCCCGCTGCCTGCGAATTGCGCGGTGAGGTCTATATGCTGAAGAGCGATTTCCTGGCGCTGAACCAGCGACAGGTTGAAGCCGGCGAAGACCCATTCGCCAATCCCCGCAATTCCGCTGCCGGATCGCTGCGTCAGAAAGACGTGGCGATCACCGCGTCGCGGCCATTGAAGTTCTTTGCCTATGCCTGGGGTGAAATCTCCGAACTGCCGGAAGACACCCAGCACGGCATGCTGCACTGGCTGGACAGTGTCGGCTTCACCGTCAATCCGCTGATCACGCTGTGCCAGAGCGTCGATGAAGCGCTCGCCTTCTATCGCAGGATTGGCGAGGAGCGGGCGTCGCTCGGCTACGACATCGATGGCGTGGTCTACAAGACTGACCGGCTCGACTGGCAGGCCCGGCTCGGCTTTGCCGGTCGGGCGCCGCGCTGGGCGATCGCGCATAAATTCGCCGCGGAGCAGGCGACGACCATCCTCGAGAAGATCGAGATCCAGGTTGGCCGCACCGGCGCGCTGACGCCGGTGGCGCGGCTAACGCCGGTCACTGTCGGCGGCGTCGTGGTGTCGAATGCGACGTTGCACAATGAGGATTTTATCAAGGGTATCGGCGGCGGCGGTCAGCCGATCCGCGACGGTGTCGATGTCCGCGAAGGTGACACCGTGGTGATCCAGCGCGCCGGCGATGTCATCCCGCAGATCGTCAGCGTGATCCTCGAGAAGCGATCGACCGAGGCAAAGCCTTACGCGTTCCCGACCACTTGTCCGGCCTGCGGCAGCCACGCCGTGCGGGAGAACGGCGAGGTGGTGACGCGCTGCACCGGTGCGCTGATCTGCCCCGCCCAGGCCGTGGAGCGGCTCAAGCATTTCGTCTCAAGGCTGGCCTTCGACATCGACGGGCTCGGCGACAAACAGATCCAGGAATTCTATGACGATGGCCTGATCATGCACCCGGTCGATATCTTCACGCTGCGGAAGCGCGATGAGCGATCGACCAAGAAACTGCGCGATCGCGAGGGCTTTGGCGAGACCTCGGTGCGCAACCTGTTTGGCGCGATCGACGCCCGGCGCAGGATCGAGCTGAACCGGTTGATCTTCGCGCTTGGCATTCGCCACATTGGCGAAGGTAATGCCAAATTGCTGGCGCGGCACTACGGAAGCTTCGAAGCATTTCGGGATGCGATGCTGGCGGCCGCGGCCGGGCAGCGCGGCCCGGAAAACACCTCGGAGGCCTATCAGGATCTCAACAACATTGGCGGCGTCGGCGAGATCGTCGCCGACGCGGTGGTCGAGTTCTTCGCCGAGCCGCGTAACGTGAAAGCGCTCGGCCAATTATTGCGCGAGATCGAGGTCAAGCCAGCCGAGCAGCCGCGAAAGAG
>NZ_JANXTC010000405.1:0-33102 GCF_025356345.1 Tardiphaga sp. | reverse complement strand
CCCAGACCGGCACCGGCTGATAGTTCGGCACCGGCAGGACATAGGCGTAGACCGGCGGTGGCGGCGGCGGCAGATCGTCAAAATAGATCGGGCGCCGCGGCAGGAAGAAAACCGGCGGCGGCGGTGGCGGCGCAAAACCGAAATCCGGATCGTCGAACATCAGCACCGGCCGCTGGATGTAGATGACTTCTTCCGGCGGCGGCGGCGGGATGTCGTAAGCCATCACCGTGAAGCTGGGCGGCGGATCGTAAGCCGCCGAGAGATAGCTCAGCCGGCGCCGCGCATCGTCGGAATGCGCGCCGCGCGGGTAGCGCCGCAGATACGACCAGTAGGCCGGCGGCGTATTGACGTTGCGGGTCCGGCGCCAGGTGATCGCCTCGCGGCGGGCGGCGACGATGGCGCGCACCCGCCGCGCCATCGGATCGCGCGGATAGGCGTCGAGAAAGGCTTCGTAATCCTCCAGCGTGTCGCGGTCGACGGCGGCAAGATAGGCTTCCTTGACATCGAAATCGCGCACCGGCCGGGAGCGCACCGCCGCGGCCTGCTCGCGCGACACCGCCGGCGGCGGCGCGTCGGGCGCGCGTTCGAAGAAGTAGAACGGCGCCGGCAGCTTCGACACATTCCATGGCACCTGTGCGCCCTTGGTGGTCTCGTTGACGCGAAGCCGGATGCGGCTGAACAGGTCGTCGCTGCCCAGGCCGCCTTCGCGCATCATCTCGGCGAGCGCCTGAGCATAGGCCGAATAGGGACCGGCCTCAACCGGCGCCACGGTACCGGGCGCGGCATTGAACGCCACCAGCATGCCTGGTTCGGGATCAACCAGTGCCAGTCCGCCGGACAGCGGATTGCCCGTCTTGGCAAAGGGATTGGCGCGGGCCAGATCGAGCACCACCATGCTGGCCTTCAGCTTCAGCGCTGCCAGCGGTGCCGTATAGTCGGAAAGGCGGACCGCTTCCGCCGAGACATTGACGTCACGGGTGATCCTGGCGTCGATCGGCGCGAAGTAGTTCTCGCCTTCGAGCTGCAGTCCGTAGCCGCCGAGATAGATGAAGGCGACGGCATCGGGGCCGGCCGAGGCGGCCTTGTCGAGGAATTCCCGGAAGGTGCGGCGCAGCGTGTCCTGGTCCAGATCGCGCGCGCCGGTGACGTCGAAGCCGGCGGCCTGCAGGGTCTGCGCGATCAGGCCCGCATCATTGGCCGGCGTCGGCAGCGCGCCGGCCTGATAGCTGGCGTTGCCGATCACCAGCGCGAGGCGCCGTTCGGCGGGCGCCGCCCGCGACGGGCTCTCGGAAGCCACGATGAAGGCCAGCAAGACAGCAAGGAATTTCAGCATCCACGTCATGGCGGCTCCGTTCGTTCAGGAATCGTACCCTATTCTGGAAGGCATGCGTTGAATGAATGCTGAATGCAACAGGTCGAAACCAGGGCTGTTGCCAGGGCGCGGGGTGAAAACGTTCAATCCGACTGTCGATACGGAAATCGGCGCATTGTCGGCGGACATGCGGGCGCGGTTTGTGCGTTTGACCGAACTCATCGAATAAACTGGGTTCGAGGCTTTGCCACGGGACAGCGTCAGGCACCTCGAAGACCGGCTGTGGGAATTGCGCATGACCGGCCGTGACTGCATCTCGCGCGCCATCGACGTGACAGCGCAGGCGTGTAGTTGTGCTCCGCGCCTTCGTCAAGAAAACGCAAAAGACCCCGGCACTCGAACTGGATATCGCCTGTAGCCGCGCCAAGGATGTCAAATCAGGATTAGCGATGACCAAGATCAAGGATTTGCACAAGATCTGGAGCAAGGACCCGGACTATCCCAAGGATTACCAAGCGCTCGAGGAGGAGTTCACCGTGATGGCCGCGATCGCCAAGGCGCGCCGGCGCTCTGGCCTGAGCCAGACCGAACTGGCGCGCCGCATGAACACGACGCAAAGCGCCATGGCGCGGCTGGAGAGCGGGCGGGGGCAACCCTCAACGCGGACGCTGGTGCGGTTTGCCAAGGCAACGGGGCATACGCTGAAAATCAGTTTTCAGCCGGAGAAGGGAAAACGTTGAAGCGGGTAGGGCGCAATAGCGAAGCGTATGGCGCCGACTGGTGCGAGAGGCGGATTACGCTTCGCTGATCCGCCCTACGGACTCGTAGGTGCCGCCAGCGCGTCGAGGCCATGCGACTGGTTTCAGCACTGTCGCATCTTAGAACGTTTATTGACATAAGTCCTAATTAGGATTATAAGCTGTATCGTCTTGTTCGCGAGGGGGCGCTGTCATGAGGCGTCTTGGTAGCGGAGCAGGCTGCGGTGTCCCGCGCGCGTGCCTCGCAAGCACGCCCCGGGAGGTTGGCGGTCACCGTCCGGGCCCATGACGGGGCTCTGCCTTGAATGGCTGGACGGGACAGCGAAAGGCGGGCGAAATCCCGCCGGAGTGTCCTCTTCGGAGGTCACGTGCTGGCCCGGAAGCACGGTCCCCCCGCCCAAAATCACCGCGGTGGCGCGCTGACAGGCGCCGCGGTTCGTCGTGAGGCGGATCGCGTCCCTATCCCCCACCCCCGCGCCTGTCGGCGCGCTGCCCCCCTCGTGGTTTCGAGGGGGGAACTGCCGCACAACTCGGGCGCCCGGCGTCGCGAGAACGCGGGCGGCTGGTTGACGAAGAATCGCCGGTCGACCCGCGCTTAAGGAATTGCGCCTACAGAAATCGGGTGGACTGCGGTCCATCCAAAGACAGAATCCTGCGCCATTGTCGGGGCTCAGCCCTGACCAACCCTGTGAACCGATGCCTGCCACGCCTGCCCGGCCTTCGCCCCGAAGGCCTTTGACTCGCCAGCGGCGGCTCCGCAAAGGCTGGAGGCGCCTGACGCGGGCGCTTGGGCGCTCGCGCGCCGTGCGATGGCTGCGACAGCAGGGCGCCGCGCCGCCGACGGCGTTGCGGATCGTTCTGGTCGTGGTGGCGCTGCTGATCGCGATTCCGCTGGTCAATCTGCTCTATCAGGTGGCGCGCAAGCCGACCGAGCTGTGGTTCTTTGCCGGCCAAGCGCTCGACAAGCAGCCGGCCGACACCTGGCGGCAATATGGCGCGAGGTTCCGGGCGTTTTCCACCGACACGATCTCGCCGGAACTGCTGGCGGCGCTGGCGCAGACCGAGAGCAGCGGCAATCCGGTGGCGCGCACCTATTGGCGCTGGCGGCTCGGCTGGAACCCGGCGAATTTCTACCGGCCAGCCTCGAGCGCGGTCGGCCTGTTCCAGATGACCGATCCGGCCTTTGAAGAGGCCTCGCGCTATTGCATCCGCGGCCACCGTGTGGCGCAGGACGGCTGCTGGTTCACCAGCCTCTATGCGCGCACCCTGCCGGCCCACGCCATCGAGCTGACCGCGATCTATCTCGATCGCCAGGTCGCCGGCGTGCTGGCCACCGCGAGGGGCACAGCCGCGACCGCGCTGCAGAAGCAGGACCTCGCCGCCTTCATCCATCTGTGCGGCGCCCGGCCGGCGCGCGGCTTCCTGCGCCGCGGCTTCCGGCTGCGGCCGGGCGAGCGCTGCGGCGATCATCTGGTCGCGACCTATCTCGGCAAGGTCAACGCCATGAAGCGGCAGTTCTTACGATTTGCCGCGAACGAGCCGTAGAGTGAGCCGTCAAGCGTAGCCCGGATCAGCGAAGCGACATCCGGGATTGACCGCTGGCGAACACGCCCCGGATATCGCTTCGCTCATCCGGGCTACAGTCTCAGCCCATCCTACGCGCTGACATGCATAGCCGGCCGACGGCCGTCATTCCATTTGCCATCGATGGCGCGCTCGATCTGCGCGGCGAGCTGCAGCAGCAGCCCGTCATGGGCCTGCGCCGCCTGCGCCTGGATGCCGAGCGGCAACCCGCTCTGCTGGCGACCCAGCGGCAGCGAGATGCCCGGCAGGCCGCACAGATTGGCCAGCGGCGTATAGGCAAAGTTCTGCCACAGATGGGCGAACCAGTCGTGCACCGAGGGATTGGCGCTGGTGGTGAGATATTCCGAGGTGCCGATCTTCGGCGTCGGCTTGGCGGTGATCGGCGTCAGAATGATGTCGAAGCGCTCGAAGAAATCCCCGAAGCCGCGCGACGTAATGTTGAACGCCGCCTGCATCCGCGCGCGCTCGGTGTAGGACGTGTCGAGGCCAGCCTGCCAGAGCCGGATATTGATCGGCTCCAGCAATTCCGGCGTCGGCCGCTCAAGCCCGAGCCGCGCCAGATGGCCGGCGATCACCTGCGCGAAATTGCTGATGTAGCAGGTGGTCTGCGCGGCGAAGGCGGCGCGGAAATCGATCTCCGGCAGCGCCCATTCGACATGGTGGCCGAGCCCTTCCAGCAACCGGCCGACGCGCTCCAGCTCGGCGACGAAAGGCGGCGTGGCGCGATAATCGCCCCATTCATGCGACAGCGCGATGCGCAGCCGCGCGGGGTCGCGCTGGATCAGCTCGCTGTAGCTCTCGGCGGGCGACCAGAACGGCATGAATTCGCCGGGCGCGCCGCCGCGGCAATGATCGACGAAGGCGGCGGTGTCGCGCACCGTGCGCGTCAGGCAGCCCTGGATCGACACCAGCCCGCTGAGATCCGACAGGTTCGGCGCCAGCGAGAACACGCCGCGCGACACTTTCAGGCCGATATTGCCGGTGGCGCCGGCGGGAATCCGGATCGAGCCGCCGCCATCGGTGCCATGCGAGATCGGCAGCACGCCGGCCGCGACCATCGCGGCGGTGCCCGCGGAGGAGCCGTTGGTGGAGTAGCCGGGATCCCACGGATTGCGGGTGACATGGAACGCGTTCTCCGCGGCGCTGCAGACGCCGAATTCCGGCGTGGTGCTGCGGCCGATCAGATTGAGCCCGGCGTGGCGGATCTTGGTGGTCAGGAAAGCATCCTGCACGGGACGGTTGCCCTGCATGATGGCGGAGCCGAATTCCTGCCGCCTTCCCTTCAGCGTCGGGCCGAGGTCCTTGATCAGGCACGGCACGCCGGCAAAGATCCCGTCGGGATTCATGCCGTCCTTGAGGGGGTCGGCGATCACGTCGTCGAACACTTCCACCACGGCATCGAGCGCGGGATTCATTCGGGCGATGCCGGCCGCGGCCTGCGTCGCCAGCTCGGCCGGCGTCACCTCGCCGTTGCGGACGCGCGTGGCCAAAGCCACCGCGTCATGTGTCGCCCACTCGTCCCAGCCCATCGCCAAAGTCATGTCGCAACTTCCATTCCAGATTCGCTCGCAACGAACCTAGACCGGATGTCGCGCGTTGCATAAGCAGGATGAGATCCGAATCGAAGGACCACCACTCGCCATGAAGCTCAGCCAGAAATCCGACAGCGTCTGGACCGCGCCGCAGGACGAGGAATTGCGGCGGCAATTGCTCGCCGGACGCAGCGTCAACGAGATCGCGATACGGCTGAAGCGATCGCCGCTGGCGGTGCGAACGCGCATCAAGAAGCTGGGCATCGGCGAATTGAAGACAGATTAGCCGCAGGCTAGCGGCCGCAATTCCACACCGGGCCGATCGGGGTCTGGGTCCAGCATGGGCCCATGCTGCCGCCATTATACTGGCCGCGGTAGAAGCCGGGCTGGCCGAAATAATATTTCTGGCCGTCCGACCAGCGATAATACACTGGCGTCCGCTGGATATAGGAATGACGCTTCTCGCGGCGCGCGTTGCGCAGCACGTCGGGGTCCTGCTTGAACAATGGCGCGGCGTTATTCAGCGGCTGGGTGTAGCCCGGCAGGAAGCCATAGCCTTTCCAGCGCGGCGGCTTCTTCTGCGGCGCGGCGAGGGCGACCGCGGAGCTGAGCGACAGGAGGATGGCGAGGGAGAGCGAGATCAGACGGGACATGACGCACCTTAGACAGTCGGCTCTGGCGAGGCCAGTCACATCGCGGCGAGCGCAGGGACGCGCGGGCTCACATTTTCGGCGGCCTTTCGTCTACTTCCCGCCTCCCCTGACCTGCGCTAGCCTGCGTCCGGGAATCTGCCCCGACGCAACGCTGTTGCGACGCGGGCGGCACGGCAGGCGAACATAACGAGTGGCGATCTCGAGGCTGGCGCTGCGGTGTCCCCGCCCCTCGGCGATCGCACCGATCGGGGAAACAACATGAAACAATTTTTTCGCGCGCTGGGCGCCTGCGCCATCATGGCCGCCTGCGTCAGCGGGGCGCAGGCGCAGACCTGGCCGAACCGGGCGATCCGCATGGTCGTGCCCTATACGCCGGGCGGCTATACCGATTTGATGGCGCGCCTTGTCTCCGAACGGATGTCGGTGGCGCTGGGCCAGCCATTCGTGATCGAGAACAAGCCCGGCGCCAATGCGGTGATCGGCACCGACAGCGTCGCCAAGGCCGCGCCCGACGGTTACACGTTCGGCACCGTGATCGCCGCCCATGCGGTCAATCCGACACTCAATCCCAAGCTGCCCTACGACACGCTGAAGGATTTTGTCTATGTGTCGCTGACCTCGGTGGCGCCACTGATCCTGATCGCGCATCCGTCGGTGCCGGCCAGCAACATCAAAGAGCTGATCGCGCTGGCCAAGGCCAAGCCCGGCGCGCTCAACTTCGCCTCGTCCGGCATCGGCTCGGCGGCGCACCTGACCATGGAAATGCTGAAGAGCCGCGAAGGCATCAACCTTCAGCACATTCCTTATAAGGGCACGTCCGGCGCGTTGCAGGATACGGTCGGCGGCCAGATCAGCGTGATGTTCGACGTGATCGGCCCGCTGATGTCGCAGGTCCGCTCCGGCAATGCCAAGGCCATCGTCGTCACCGCCAAGGAGCGCGTGGCGGCGGCGGCCGACGTGCCGACCATGGCGGAGCAAGGCGTGCCGGATTTCGTGTCCGGCACCTGGTCCGGCATCATCGCGCCGGCGGGTACGCCGCAGGACATCGTCGACCGCATTTCGCTGGAAGCGAAGAAGGCACTCAGCGATCCCGATTTGCGCAAGAAGCTCGACGACCAGGGCATCGTCGCGGTCGGCAGCACGCCGGCGGAATACCGCGCCTTCGTCGTCGAAGAGATCGCGCGCTGGAAAAAGGTGATCACCGACGCCGGCATCAAGATGGAGTAGTCAACGCTCGTCGTTCCGGGTTCACATCGCGTCACCGGCGGTGCCGTGATGTGCCCGGAGCGACAGCCGGTTGTTCGCGACGGCACAGCGGCGCCGCACTGGCGAAAGCCGGTGAATTCCGCTAAACAGTTTTATGACATTTTCACGACAATGGCGCTCTCTGGTCCCGCTCGCCGCCTTTACGGTGCTGCTGCTGACGCCTGGGCTGGCCATTCATTTCGGCCTGATGCCATTCGCCTACCGGACCTATGCATTGGTGGCGGTGTCCGGCCTGTGCATCGTGCTGTGCGTGCTGTCGGGCCTGTCGCTCGCCGATCTCGGCCTCGGCCGGCCGTCGTTCCGCGAGCACTGGCTCGGCTGCGCCGTGCTGACACTGGGCCTTGCAGCGATCATGGTGCTGCAAACCCGGCTGTTCACCTTCGACGCCGAGCCGCCGGTCTGGCTCAGCTTCGCGCCGTTCTACGTGCTGGTCTCCAGCCCGTGCCAGGAGGTGATCTGCCGGTCGATCCCGAAATTGATGACCGACCGGCTGCAGGCCCGCGGCTGGGTCTATGTGCTGTATTCGTCGGCGGTGTTCTCGCTGATCCACATCGCCTATGGCGACACGGCGCTGATGCTGAATACCTTCGCGGTCGGAATCGTCTGGGGCATCGCCTATCTGCGGATGCTCAACATCTGGCCGATGATCCTGTCGCACGCCGCGATCGGCACGCTGGCGTTCTCACTCGGCCTCGCCTGAGCCGATCCCTTCCTCGCTGCGCGCCTTCAAAATCGCCAAGTGCACGAAGTGCAGCTTGCCGCGCACCGCCGGCGTCAGATCGAACGGATAGGCGTCGCTCATGCCCATCGAACGGTTGAGTTCGTTCATGCTGTAGGCGACCAGTTCCCACAGTGCCAGCAACGCCTCGAAGTCGCGCTCCAGATAGGGGTCGTCGAGCGTATGCCGGGCGCGGTCGTCGAGCGACAGCGGCAGCGACGACGCGGTGTCCAGCGTCGACACGATGTGCAGGAAATGCGCGAAGGTCTCGGCCCAGTCCTCCCAGGGATGCGAGGTGGCGTATTCGCTGATAAAGCCATCGCGATTCCAGGCCCGATCGGGACGCTGGTGATAATTGGCCAGCGCCGCCGCGTAGTTCGCGGATTCGTCGCCAAAAATTAGCCGGAACGGGCTGATCAATTGCGACTGATCGACCAGCGCCTCCCAGTAGAAATGCCCGACCTCGTGGCGGAAATGTCCGAGCAGCGTGCGGTACGGCTCGCGGAACGCGGCGCGTCGCGCCTCGCGCACGGCATCGTCGGCCTCCGACAGGTTCATGGTGATCAGGCCGGCCAGATGCCCGGTCATGATCGGATGGCCGGCGGTCTCCTGCGACAGGATATCGATTGCGATATGCGCGCCGCTGGGCACCGCGAGCGGTAGCGCCAGTCGCATCAGGTCGTAGGTCAGCCGCCGCTTGGCCTGCTCGACGCGCCGCCACAGCGCCAGATTACGGTCCGAGCCGAGGTTGGGGATCGTCCGCGTCAGCCGGCAGGACCGACAATAAGGATCGCCGGGATCGGTCGACCAGTTGCAGCCGATCAGTTCGCGATTGGCGCATGACAGCACCGACACGGCCCTAACCACATCGGCCTGCGCGGGGTCGAAGCTGATGGCGGTCGCGCATTCCGCGCACTCGCTTTGCTCGAAGAAGATTCGGGAACGACAGTGTGGACAGATCAGGGGCTTCATGAGGGCACGGTACACGGAATCGGCCGGGCGCGCATGACGCTTAAATACCGCTTGAGCCGTCGCCTCAAATCGCGCTTCAATCGCGTCGCGCGAAGACGCAACCAAAACAATATGGGAGGCCATCATGAGGACGCTCAAACTCGCGCTATGCGCGCTGGCGCTATTGTCCAGCAGCGCGCAGGCGCAGACCGTGAAGGATTTTCTGGCGCAGACCATGAAGAAGTGGACCGCGCCGTTTCCGCCATTCCAGCTGATCGGCAACATCTATTATGTCGGCACCGACGGCATCGCGGTCTATGTCATCAAGACTTCTGACGGCCTGATCCTGATGGACACCGCCGTTCCGCGGTCGACCGCGATGCTCAAGGACAACATCGCCAAACTCGGCTTCAAGGAAGCCGACATTAAATACATTCTCAATACGCATGCGCATTTCGATCATACCGGCGGCTTTGCCGAGATCAAAAAGGACACCGGCGCACAACTCGTCGCCGGGCTGCGCGACAAGTCGCTGCTCGAAACCGGCACCTATCCCGGCGACGAGCAGAACACCGACATCGGCTTTCCCCCGGTCAAGGTGGATCGTACCGTCACCGAAGGCGACAAGGTCACGCTCGGTGACACCACGCTGACCGCGCATGCGACGCCCGGCCATTCGCCGGGCTGCACCAGCTGGGAGATGACGGTGAAGGACGGCACCACGGACCGCCAGGTGCTGTTCTTCTGCAGCGGCACCGTGGCGCTGAACCGGCTGGTCGGCAACCCCACCCATGCCGGCATCGTCGAGGACTACAAATCGACTTACGCCAGCATCAAGGCGATGAGGATCGACGTGCTGCTCGGCCCGCATCCGGAAGTCTACAACATGCAGGCCAAGCGCGCGCAGATGAAGGATGGCGCGCCGAATCCGTTCGTCAATCCCGGCGAACTGCCCGCTTACGCCGCCACGCTGGAAGCGGATTTCGACAAGGCGCTGGCAAAGCAGACTGCGGCGCTGCGGAAACCGAACTAGCGCCGAATGTCTTCAGGTCGCATCGCCGTCCTCTCCTCGGTCGTTGCGAGCCCGGGATAAGTCGGCAGTGCCGACTTATCCCGGGGCGAAGCAATGCAGAAAGCGACAAGCGAAGGCTGGATTGCTTCGTCGCAAGGGCTAACGGGAAAGCCAATTGGGGTTCCCTGACGTCGGAATGACGGGGCGGAAGTGGCGAACGGACTTGAAATCATCCCGCCCTAGCGTCAGCCGGATCGGTGGGCCAATGGTCAGCAGCCCAATCATTCCCCTCAGGATACGACGAATGAACGATGGCTGATCGCCACCGGGGATTTGACGACGCGGCGTGACCGGTATTAGAGTGATGGAAGAGGATAGTTGTCTTTGCTCCGCTCCGGGGTCCATCGATGTCGGTTTTTCAGAGGTCGTTCTTCGAAACGCAACAGACCGAACGCGCCATTGCCCCGGAAATACGCGCACATGCCTGGGCCGACCGGTTTCGCGAAATCATCTCCGACATGGATGTCGATTTCTACGCCGGCGACGTAACGCTGTTCGGCCGTCATAACCTTCTGTCGGATGGATCGGTCGTTGTCGGCGAAATGTTGAGTTCATCGTTCAAGGGCATCCGGACCAAGCAACATATTCAACCCAGCGATGACAGCCACGTCTATCTGAGCTTCAATATCGGCAACACGACCCAGATCGGCCGGCAGTTCGGCCGGGAGACCGAGGCCCGGCCCGGACAGGCGCTGCTGGCGGTGATGGAGGCCAGCGTCGAGGCACTGGCGCCGGTCGGCGGCCATGCCCTCAGCGTCAAGATCCCTGTTGGGCATTTCACGCAATGGGGATTGTCGCCAGCGGATCTCGCCTGCCGGCCGCTGGACTGTAGCGGCGCGGACTATCGGCTGCTGACCGGCTATGCCCGCATGCTGGTCGATGTCGGCGAGCAACTGAACCCGACGCAGGCAGCCGCGGCGTCGCAACATCTGATCGACCTCACCGGCTACTGGCTGGGGGTGGGCGACAAGGTCCGCGCCCGGAACGGCGACGCCGCGCGGGTTGAGGGCCGGCTGTTCGCCATTCGCCAGTTGATCAACCAGGGTGCCGGCGACCCGAGGATTAACCTCGCCGTCGTGGCGAAACGGCTCGGCATGCCGACCCGCACCGTGCAGCACGTACTCGCCGTGGCCGGCGAAAGCTTTTCGCAATTGCTCACCGGCGCGCGGCTGCGCCGCGCCTATACGCTGCTGCTCGATCCCGCTTTCGACGACGTCCCCGTCAGCACCATCGCCTTTGACTGCGGCTTTGCCGATGCCACCGGCTTTTATCGCGCTTTTCGCAGCGCCTTTGATACCACGCCGGGAATGTTGCGCGACAGCCGCGCCGCGCGCTAGCCGATCCCCAGGCCTCAAATCGTCAGTCAACGCGCCTCTGGCAGTGGTGATACTACCCTTGCCTGCGATCCAGGCCAAAGCCGCCGCGATTTGCGTCGCACGCAACCGCTTTGCGCCCTGCGCGATAGCAAGCCGCCCCTTGAATCAGCACAACTACAGCTGCCACAGCGCAACCCAGCGGTTTGCGTTTACTATCGGCAGGGGGACAGATGGTGGGGACTGACAGGCAATCCATGCGCCGCAATCGCGCGAACAGGCCGATCGCCGACGCGATCCGTATGGTGCATACCGGCGAGCATCGCGCCTGGCTATTCGGCCTGGCGGTGGTCGCGGCGACCGGCGCCGCGACGCTGCCGTCGCGACCAGCCATGGCGGCTGGCTTTGTCTGCAACCAGAATGAGTCACTCGGGCTTGGCGGCGGCAATTCCGTCACGACCGCGGCCTCCGCGGTCGCCTGCGGCATCGAAACGCAGGCGACAGCCGATGAGGCCGTCGCCTTTGGCAATGTCGCAATTGCGGCTGGCGTGCAAAGCACGGCCGTGGGCTTCGGAGCCCAGGCGCAAGTCGACGGGACCACCGCGCTCGGCTTCGGAACGCTGGCGCGCGACACCAATGCGACCGCGCTCGGCTTCCGCGCCCAGGCCAGCGGCGTCAACAGCACGGCCAGCGGCGCCAGCAGCAACGCGGCTGGCGACAACAGCACCGCGACCGGCCACTTCAGCTCCGCACTCGGCGCCAATAGCACCGCGACCGGCATTAACAGTCAGGCGGACGGCGACCAAAGCACGGCGACCGGCAACCAGGCCAGGGCAACCGGCACCAACAGTACCGCGACTGGCAATGGCAGCAACGCGTCGGGCTTCAACAGCACGGCGACGGGCAGCGGCAGCCAGGCGACCGGCACCAGTGGCACGGCGACCGGCAACAACAGCAATGCCGCCGGCGCCAGCAGTGCGGCCTATGGCGACGCCAGCACAGCCAGCGGCAATTCCAGCGTCGCGGTGGGCGTTTTGACCACGGCGAGCGGCAATGCCAGTGTCGCTTTGGGGGCTTCCAGCACGGCGAGCGGCGCCTCGAGCGTCGCGCTCGGAGATTCCTCGAATGCCAGTGGCACCCACGCTGTCGCGCTCGGCATGGCGTCCATCGCCGCCGGCACCAATGCGATTGCGCAAGGCGTCGGCGCGCGGGCGCTGGCCGACAGCAGCACGGCGACCGGCAACCAGAGTACGGCGAACGGCCTGGCCAGCGCGGCCTATGGCAACGGCAGCCTGGCGAGCGGTGATTCCAGCACCGCGCTTGGCGCCTCAAGTACCGCGAGCGGCATCAACAGCACCGCCACCGGCAATATCAGCACCGCAAGTGGCTTCAACAGCACGGCCACCGGTACGTTCAGCAAGGCGACGGGTGACGTCTCCACCGCCACCGGCGCCTACAGCACGGCGAGCGGCTACAACAGTACGGCCACCGGCAATACCAGCACCGCAAGCAGCACCAACAGCGCGGCCTATGGCGTTTTCAGCAACGCGACGGGCGACGCCGCCACCGCGACCGGTGCCTTCAGCACGGCGAGCGGCCTCAGCAGCACGGCGATCGGCGACAGCAGCACGGCGTCGGGACGGATCGCCAGCGCATTTGGCGCGCTGGCCGGTGCCGGCGCCGACGGTACCACCGCGCTCGGCGCCGGCGCGTTGGCCGGCACGCTGAGCGCAACCGCGACCTATGCCACCGCGCTCGGCAGCAACAGCCAGGCGCAGGGCGCCAACGCGATCGCGATCGGCGGCAATGCTGCGACCGGCGCCGGCAACGCAGCCTTTGCCAGCGGCAATAATGCTGTCGCGATCGGCAATGGCGCGCAGGCCACCGCTACCAATGCGATTGCGCAAGGCACCGGTGCGCGCGCCACCGGCGTCAACGCGATCGCGATCGGCAGCAACGCCATCGCCACCGGCTCGGTCGCGGTCGGCAACACCGCGTCGGCCTCGAATGGCGGTTCGGCGTTTGGTGATTTCGCCAATGCCACCTGCCCCGGCTGTACCGCCAATGTTTCGTCATCGACCGCGCTCGGCAACACGGCCAGCGCCACCACCGTGAATTCGGTCGCAGTCGGCCAGAGCGCAAATGTGCGGGCCGCGAACGGCACCGCGCTCGGCGCCAATGCGGTGGTACAGGCGTCTGCGACCAATGCCGTGGCGATCGGCCAGGGCTCGGTAGCGAGCCAGGCCAACACGGTGTCGGTGGGTGCCGCCGGCGCCGAACGGCGCATCAGCAATGTCGCGGCCGGCATCTCACCGACCGATGCGGTCAATGTCGGCCAGCTCAACAACGTCAGCAATGCGCTGCAATGGCAGATCAACGCCAATCTGGTGCAGGCCAATGCCGGCACCGCGCTGGCGCTCGCCTCAAGCGGGCTGCGCTACGATGACCGCCCGGGCAAGCTCTCTGTGGCCGGCGGCGTCGGTCATTTCAAGGGACAGAGCGGGCTCGCCATTGGCGTCGGCTATGCCTTCGACACCCGGTTGCGCCTGAATGCGTCGGTCTCCGGCGTACCCAACCAGAACGATTATGGCTTCGCCGGTGGCGCCAGCTGGACGCTGAACTAGCCCGGTCAGCGGCGGGCGGATTTCCGCAGGCCGCGGCGCAGTGCCAGGATGCCGGCATGCAGCCCCTCCGCCTCGGCCCGCGTCAGCCCGGTCGCCGCCTCCACGCAGGCCGGCAGATCGCGCGCTTTCGCCCGCAGCGCGGTGCCGGCCCGGGTCAGGCCGATCCGCACCTGCCGTTCGTCGTCGGGATCGCGCTGCCGCGTGACATAGCCCGCCGCCGCCAGCCGCTTCAGCAGCGGCGTCAGCGTGCTGGATTCCAGCACCAGCGCGTCGCACAGGCCGCCGACGGTCTGCTTGTCGGTCGCCCACAGCGCGACCATCACCAGATATTGCGGATAGGTCAGCTTCAACGGATCGAGCAGCGGCTTGTAGACGCGGGTGAACGCGTGCGCCGCGCTGTACACCGCGAAGCAAATGAAATCGTCGGGCCGCGGCGCTGGCCGGGCAGCGGTCGCAACCTTGGCAGCAGCCTTCATCGAGGTCCTCGGCACGGGCATTCTCCACGCGGCTCGATCACAAAGCCGACAACGCATCATAGATCGCGCGCGATCTGATCGCCAGCGCTTGACTTGGAGCGCGGGAAGGCTATTCAAATCGCGCGCGATATAATCGCCAACGATCGAATCTGGCAATCCCGGATTGCCGCTCTCACCGCTAGGAAGCTCACGATGCCAGTCAACGTCCTTTACCGCACCAGCGCCAAGGCCACCGGCGGCCGCGACGGCCATTCCGCGACTCTCGACGGCAAGGTCAATGTCCAACTCTCGACGCCGAAGGAACTCGGCGGCGCCGGCGGTAACGGCACCAACCCGGAGCAATTGTTCGCCGCCGGCTACGCCGCCTGCTTTATCGGTGCGATGAAGTTCGTGGCGTCGCAGGGCGGCCCCAAGGTACCGGAAGATGCCACCGTGACCGCGACCGTCGGTATCGGCCCGCGCTCCGAAGGCGGCTTCGGTCTGGAAGTGTCGCTGGCGGTGTCCCTGCCCGGCCTCGCCGCCGAGCAGGCCGAAGCGCTGGTCGCCAAGGCGCATGAGGCCTGCCCCTATTCCAACGCCACCCGCAACAATATCGACGTCAAGCTCAGCGTCGTCTGACGCAAGCTTCAACACGCACACGCTCGAAAAGGATAAGTCATGAACTTGAAATCAACCGCCATCGCGCTCGGCTTCGGCGCCGTTCTGTTCGCCGGCCCCGCTCCCGCCACGGCCGCTGAGACCGTGCGCGTGCGCGGTGTCGTCGAGACCTCGGACGCCTCCAAGATCACCGTCAAGACTCGCGAAGGCGACACCGCGTCGATCGCGCTGGCCCCGACCGCCAAGGTCATGGCAGTCGCCAAGGCTTCCGTCGAGGACATCAAGCCGGGCGATTTCGTCGGCATCGCCTCGCTGCCGAAATCCAAGGGCGGCGATGGCGCGCTCGAAGTGCTGATCTTCCCGGCGGCGATGAAGGGCACCGGCGAAGGCAGCTACCCGTGGGACCTGAAGCCGAAGAGCTCGATGACCAACGCCACCGTGTCGAACGCGGTCAAGGAGGTCGACGGTCATGAAATCACGGTGCAGGTCAATGGCAAAGACAAGAAGATCTCGGTCGCCGATGGCACCATTGTCGTCACGCTGGCGCCCGCGACCACGGCCGACCTGAAGCCCGGCGCCACGGTTTTCGCCCCGACCACGCGCGGCACCGATGGCGTGCTCACCGCCGGCTTCGTCATCGTGGGCGCCAACGGCATCGTGCCGCCGATGTGACGGCGAAGCGAAAGGCCCGGCGACCAGCCATGCCGGTTGGTCGCCGGGCGATTTGCGTAGCCGTGAGAGTCCGTGCATTTCTCCGTAGCCACTAAACGAGTGGACGGGCTAATTGCCGACGACGCCCGATTGCCTCATGATCCAGAATTATGGTCATCCACATCCGATATCTTACCCACCCGCAGGTGGAGATAGACCCGGCGACCCCTGTTCAATTGTGGGGCCTGAGCGAAATCGGAAGAACTCGAACCGAAACGCTAGCGAAAACCGGATGGTTTTCCGGAACAACGCAGATCATCACTAGTGCGGAAACGAAAGCGATCGAAACCGCCGAAATGATCGGAAAGGAATTGAACGTTCCCTTCGAAGTTCGCGAGGCGATGCACGAGAATGACCGATCGGCCACAGGTTTTCTGCCACAAGACAAATTTGAACGGGTAGCCTATCGTTTCTTCGCGGAACCACATGTGAGCGTTCGGGGGTGGGAACGAGCCATTGACGCTCAGTCGCGTATCATCCGCGAGGTAGAACACGTCATGGCACGAGATCGATCCGGCGATATTCTCTTCGTCGGCCACGGCGCGGTCGGATCCCTCTTGTTCTGTCACTATTCAAATTTTCCGATCGATCGATGTTTCGATCAAGCAGCGGGCGGTGGCCACTATTTTGCGTTCGCCAAGAACGGCCGCCGCGTGCTGCACCCCTGGCGTCCGATGGAGCGCCCGCCACTCGGGTGAAATGTCGGCGTGCGTCATAGATATGGCCGGAACGTGATCCTGCCATCGACAACTGCTCGCAACATGGGTTGAGCCGTTGAGAAACCCGGCACGAGCTGAGAATACGGGTGGATGGGTTTCGCGAAAAGCTCAGCCCAGCCGACGGCTCGCTGGACAAGCTGGCGATAACAGACAATTCACGATTGTGTTCGACACCCTCACGGACAAAAATGCTATTTCCGCGGCATGCTGAATGATCCGGCGAAGGGAGCGGCCCCATGCATGTGCTCGTCAACGGCGTCCGGCTGTTTGTGGATGTCGCCAATCCCGGCCTCGTCGCCGACGGTCCGATCATGCGGCAAAAGCCGACGCTGCTGATGTTGCATGGCGGCCCCGGCTTTGACCACGTGCCGTTCAAGGATGCGTTCTCTACCCTGAGCGATGTGGCGCAAATCATCTTCTATGACCATCGCGGCAATGGACGCAGCGAGGGCGACGATCCCTCGACATGGAATCTCGCGCAATGGGGAGACGATGTGAAAGGACTCTGCGACGCGCTGGGAATCGTCAAGCCGATCGTATGCGGATTGTCGTTCGGCGGCTTCGTGGCGCAGTCCTATGCAACACGGCATCCGGAGCATCCGGGCAAGCTGATTTTGTTGAGCACGGCCGCGAGGATCGATTTCCCGACCATTTTCAGCACCTTCAGCCGGATCGGCGGCGCCGAGATCGGCGCGCTGGCGGAGAGCTACTGGAGCAATCCGACCGCGGACGGGCGCGCGGCCTATTGGCAGCGTTGCGTTCCGTTCTACCGGCACCGACGCGAGCCGACGGCAGACCCCTTGCGAGCCATCATGAAGACGGAGGTCGCGCTGCATTTCAACGGGCCGCGCAACGAACATGGCCGTTTCGACTTCCACGTCGAGCTGGCGAAGCTCGCCTGTCCGGTGCTGATGATCAATGGCGAGCACGATCCGATCGTTCCGGTCGCTCTGGCGGAGGCCACGGCGCGCTCGTTGCCCTCCCATCTGGTTCGCTTCGAACGGCTGCCCCATTGCGGACATGTCGTTCATGACGATGATCCACAACAGGTGTTCTCCCTGATCCGCGCGTTCGTCGCGGATCAGGGACCGATCGCCGTACAACCGTAGGGCGGATTGCGAAGTCAATCCGCCGCCGTCACCTCGGCGCCAACCGCTTCCGCCTCCGCTCGGCGGGCTTCGGCGGACAAGTCGCTATCGCGCCTGCTTGCTACTTGCTGGCCGTCACCATCGGACAGGCACTGGCCGAGAGCGGCGGGAACGCGTCCTCGCCCTTCACGGTGGCGAGGATCTTGAAGACATCGTAGCTGTCGGTGACCTCGGCGGGCTTCTTGACCTCGGCAAGGTACATGTCGTGCACCATCAGATTGTCCGACCGCAATTTGCCGTTGCGCGCGAAGGCGTCGTCGATGACGCGCCCCTGCAGGTCGTTCACCACCGCCGCCGGATCCTTGGTGTTCGCCGCCTGCACCGACTTGATATAGTTCAGCGTCGAGGAATAGACGCCGGCCTGCATCATGCTCGGTGGCTTGCCCATCTTCTTGCCGTAACGTCTGGAAAATTCACGCGCGCGTTCGTCCATGTTCCAGTAGAAGCCGGACGTCACCAGCAGGCCCTGCGCACTCTTCAGGCCGACGCTGCGGATATCGTTGACGTCGATCAACAGCGCGATCAGCTTCTGTTTGCCGTCCATCAAGCCGAACTCTTCCGCCTGCTTGATGGCGTTCTGGGTGTCGCTGCCGGCATTGGCGATGGCGATCACCTTGGCGCCGGACGCCTTGGCCGTCAGCAATTGCGAGCTGAAATCCGCGGTGTTGATCGGATGCGGCGCGCGGCCCAACGCCTTGCCGCCGCCCTTGACGGCGACGTCGGTAACGTCGCGCTCCAGCGCCTGACCGAAGGCGTAGTCCGCGACCACGAAGAACCAGCTGTCACCGCCGCGCTGAAGCATGGCCCTGCCGGCGACATTGGCGAGCGCATAGGTGGTGTAGGTCCACTGAATGAAATTCGGCGAGCACAGTTTGCCGCTGAGATCCGCCGAGCCGCCCGCCGACGTGATGAACATCTTGTTGCGGTCCTTGGCGAAATTCTGCACGGCGATGCACACCGAGGATACCGGCACGTCGAGAATGACGTCGACACCGTTCTGATCGTACCATTCGCGCGCAATGTTGCCGCCAATGTCCGGCTTGTTCTGATGGTCGGCGGAGACCAGCTCGATCGGCCTGCCCAGCACGCTGCCGCCCCATTCGTCGATCGCCAATTGCGCGGCCGCCACCGAACCTTTTCCGCCATTGTCGGCGAACAGGCCGTTCATGTCGGTCAGAACGCCGAATTTGAGCGGCGTATCAGCGGCCGCGCGAACGATCGCGGGCGACGCGACGACACCGAAGCCCGCTGCGCCGAGTCCGGCCAAGAATGTGCGACGCTTCATCTTCATCTCCCTGTTATTATTTTTCTGCAGCCTGCGTTGTTGTGCATGTTTGCGCAAGCGTGTTGCAGCTTCCGCAGGCCGAACGCTCATCCCGCGGCACGGAAATGACAGCGTGGCATTCCAATGCGCGCAGAGCGACTTGCAACCTCAAGGTGCGCGTGCATAATCCGGTCAGCCGCGCGGGCGATGGCGGCGCCTTGCCCCGTGGCGATGTAGGAAGGAGTATCCCGTGCGTGTCGTAACCATTGTGCGGAAGGTCGCCTCCCGCTGCTATCCGAACTATCTCAAGGCTTTTGAAGACGGCGACGGGCTTTTCGAGAAATTCAAAATCGACACCCCGCTGCGCATCGCGCATTTTCTCGCGCAGGCGCTTTATGAAACGGGCCGTGGCACCGTTCTGTTCGAGAACATGAACTACAAAACCCCTGCCCGGCTGCTTGAGATCTTCGGCGTCGGCCACCACAGCGCCGCTATCCGTCCGGATGAGGTGGATCATTATCTGAACAACGCGCGTGCCTTGGCCGAGCGGGTCTACGGCTTGGGGAATCCCAAGAAGGCGCGGGAGTTGGGTAATACCAAGCCGGGAGACGGCTACAAATATCGCGGCGGCGGTTTGCTGCAAACGACCGGCGGTGCCAACTATGTCACCATGGGCAAGCTCTCGGGTGTCGACTTCTACACCAACCCCGACCTCATCGTGTCGCCCGAGGCAGCGCTGCTGCCGGCGCTCAATGAATGGAACCAGGGCAAGTTGAACGACCTCGCCGACAAGAACGAGATTCGAAAAATCACGCGCGCCATCAACGGCGGCTATAATTGCCTGAGCGGCCGTACCGATCTGTTCGAGGAGATATGGAAGATCGTCGGCAAGGGTGGAGTCGAAAGCATCGCCTGGAAAGCAGCCGAGCCGTCCGACGAAACCCGGGCGCTTTAGGAGTCGTTAAACGACCTCGGCGCCGAGCCGGCTCTGGTGGTCGATGGAAAATACGGCCCCGCCACAACCGAAGCGGTCAATGGGTTTCAGAAGCAGGCTGCCATTCCCGTCGATGGCAATGCCGGCATTGTCACCGATGCAGCCCTCAACCTGCGGCTCGCCAACTGACCCATGCATCGTCCGGGTAGCGAGCGTAGCCCGGACATACACAGCGGTACCCAGGATCATATTATTGAAAGCAACCCCGGATGTGCTTTGGCGCATCCGGGTTACGCGCTGTCAAGCAGCCAAAGAAGCTCGAGTCTTTCCAATCACGAGTGCAGCCTGCGCGGCCTCTCTTCCCTTTACGACAAAATGATCGCTGAAAATGCCAATGTGATGCTTCGTCTCCTGAAAATGATGAGGGGTGAGAGAGACTGAAAGTATCGGAATATTTGTATCAAAGGCGGCGCGCATCAGGCCATTCACAACCGCCGCTGCGACGAAGTCGTGCCTGTAGATTCCACCGTCCACGACAAGCGCAGCCGCTACGACAGCTGCGTATTTTCCGGAAGCTGCAAGATCGCGGGCGAGGAGCGGCATTTCGAACGCGCCTGGAACATCAAACACGTCGACCTGCTCTACGGATATTAGTTCCAGAAAGCCATCCAGCGCCTTGTTGACGATTTCAGCGTGCCAATTTGATTTCACAAAGGCGTAGCGGGTGTGTGTCACGTTGGTCTCCTTGGGTTCTAGACACGTCACCCAAGGCAATCACGCGCATGCTCGCATCATGCGGATGCGAACTCGCGCGTTCTCTTTCATCCGGACTGTAACCGTCGGCTCAGGCATCTCACCTGATCTGCTGACCCTTCAACTGGAAGGCGCTCGCGGGCTCGCAACCATGATTGCATACCGCCGGTAGGGAGTTTCACCCTGCCCTGAGAACGTCGTCATCGTGCATGGTATCCCGAGCGGCCGTCAAGAAAGAATCCGCAAGGAGGCGCACGCCCCGTTTCGGCATGTTTTCCTATGCCGCTTCACGCCTTCATCGCCCTGATCGTAATCAACATCATACCGTCCGGGCAGCTTCGTGAGGCGTGATCGAGGTAGGGCGAGAGGCGACGCCCGCGGCCGTCACGGGAGCGCCGATTCGCCGGCTGAAACCCCGATTGGAGCCCTTCGCCACATGACTGTCCCCCTGTCAGCGCCCTTGCCAATTTCCCGCCGCCGTGAAAGCAGAATGCCAGCCCATGCCGCGCCCGCGGACGCCTCAGGATACCTGCCATGATCACCCGCCTTTCACTGCCCAAAGACAAGATTCGCATCCTGCTGCTGGAAGGCATCAATGACAGCGCGGTCGCGATGTTCGCCGATAACGGCTACGCGACGGTGGAACGCCACCCCAAGGCGCTGTCGCCGGCGGCGTTGAAGGAGGCGGTCAAGGGCGTCCATCTGCTCGGCATCCGCTCCCGCAGCAACGTCACCGACGACATCCTCGAGGCCGCCGATCGGCTGCTCGCGGTCGGCTGCTTCTCGGTCGGCACCAACCAGATCGATCTCGAGGCGGCGCGCCGCCGCGGCATCCCGGTGTTCAACGCCCCGTTCGCCAATACCCGCAGCGTCGCCGAACTGACCATCGGCGAGATCGTGATGCTGCTGCGCCGGATCGTGCCGCGCTCGGTCGCGGCCCATGCCGGCGGCTGGGACAAGTCGGCCGACGGCAGCCGCGAGATGCGCGGCAAGACGCTGGGCATTGTCGGCTATGGCAATATCGGTTCGCAGCTCTCCAATCTCGCCGAGGCGATGGGGATGCGAACGGTGTTCTTCGACCTGTCGGACCGGCTGCGCCACGGCAATACCGAGCCGACCGCCAGCCTCGACGAGCTGCTGGCGATGAGCGACGTGGTCTCTCTGCACGTGCCGGAGACGGCGCAGACCGCCGGCATGATCGGCGCCCGCGAGATCGCGCTGATGAAGGACGACGGCATTCTGATCAACAACAGCCGCGGCACCGTGGTCGACCTCGACGCGCTGGCTACGGCGATGCGCGCCGGCAAGCTTGCGGGGGCCGCGATCGACGTGTTTCCGGTTGAGCCGGCGTCAAACACCGACAAGCTGGTGACGCCGTTGCAGGGCCTGCCCAACGTGATCCTGACGCCGCATGTCGGCGGCTCCACCGAGGAGGCGCAGGACCGCATTGGCGCCGAGGTGACGCGAAAACTGGTGGAATATTCCGATGTCGGCTCGACCATGGGCGCGGTCAATTTCCCCGGCGTGCAGCTGCCGCCGCGACCAAGCGGTACCCGCTTCATCCACATTCATGGCGACGTGCCGGGCGTGATGGGCAAGCTCAACGACATCGTCTCGGCCCATGGCGTCAACATCGCCGCGCAATATCTGCAGACCGGCGGCGGCATCGGCTATGTGGTGCTGGAGACCGACGGCGCCGGCGTCAATGCCGATGCGGTGCTGGAAGCGATGCGCGCTGTGCCGGGCACCATTCGGGCGCGGCTGCTGTATGAGGCTGACTGAGGCCACACGGCGGATCAGCCGAGGGCATCATCCGCCGCCGGCCAGCGCAATACGCTGCGCGATTGCGCCGGACAGCGGCTCAAACGCTGTGGCGCGGCCGCGCGATCTCGCCGCGGGTGGTGGCGATGCCCATCTCGAAGCCGTCGGCGATGCGCCTTGCCCGCAGGATGAAGGCGTCGGCCACGTCGGCGCTGAAGATTTCCCTCACGGTACGTTCAAACAGCAGCAGCCAGCGGTCAAAATGCTCAGGCTGGAGTGGCAGCCGCAGATGCGGCCGCATCGGGCGGCCGTCATAACGCCCGGTCCGCAGCAGCATCGACGACCAGAAATCGGCGATCTGGCTGAGGTGGTGCTCCCAATCCGCCACCGCGCCATTGAAGATCGGGCCGATCAGATCGTCCTCGCGGGCCCGGCCATAAAAAGTTCGCACCAGAAGCGCGATCGCTTCCTCGGTGATCTCGGGATGGGCTTCATGCAGGGCGGAAGGAGTTTCGCTCATGACCGCGATGTAGGCCGTGCGGCGCTTCGGCACAACCGCTGCGCCGCGCATCCCGCGGGTCACGCAAGCGTCATCGCGACTTTCGCGGTCTGGCAACAGACACTAGCTTCGCCTAACACAACCACCCTGGTCGGCGCGCCCTGCCCGATCATCCAGACGCTCCGGAGCCCTTCATGACCGATGCCCTTTATACACCGCCCAAAGTCTGGACCTGGAACAAGGAAAACGGCGGAAAATTCGCCAATATCAACCGTCCGGTGGCCGGCGCCACGCATGACGAAGTGCTTCCGGTCGGCAAGCACCCGCTGCAGCTTTATTCGCTGGCGACGCCCAATGGCCAGAAGGTCACGATCCTGCTCGAAGAACTGCTGGCACTCGGCCACAGCGGGGCCGAATACGACGCCTGGCTAATCCGCATCAATACCGGCGCGCAGTTCGGCTCCGGCTTCGTCGAGGTCAATCCGAATTCGAAGATCCCGGCGCTGCTGGACCGCAGTGCCGCGGCGCCGATCCGGGTGTTCGAATCCGGCGCGATCCTGCTGTATCTCGCGGAAAAATTCGGCGCCTTCCTGCCGACCGAACTGGCGGCGCGCACCGAGGCCCTGTCCTGGCTGTTCTGGCAGATGGGCAGCGGGCCGTATCTCGGCGGCGGCTTCGGCCATTTCTATGCGTACGCGCCGACCAAGATCGAATACGCCATCGACCGCTTTGCCATGGAGACCAAGCGCCAGCTCGACGTGCTCGACCGTCGCCTCGCCGATCATGAATTTCTCGGCGGCAGCGACTACTCGATCGCCGACATCGCGGTGTTTCCCTGGTATGGCGGCCTGCTGCAGGGCTTGCTGTACGGTGAATCCGCGGAATTCCTCGACGTCCAGAGCTACACCAACCTGCAGCGCTGGACCGCGGCGATCGCCGCGCGACCTGCGGTGAAGCGCGGCCGCATGGTCAACCGGGTCACCGGCGATCCCGCCGGCCAGTTGCACGAGCGCCATGATGCCGGCGATTTCGACACCAGGACGCAGGACAAGATCGGCACGCCGGCATAACGCCGGCGGCGTCAGGCCGTGGCATTGCCGCGGCCTGAGGCGGCAATGGTCAGCGCAATGGCCGCCGGATCGCAGCACAGCACCATCAGCAGGATCAGCCAGCGCACCGCGGTCTCGGTATCGGTGCCGGCCAGCGTCGCCAGATAACGCACCGGCCCGGCAGCCGCCTCGGCGTGCGCCCGCTCTCCCGACAACGCCGCGCGCTGCGTTCGCATGGTTGTCAGCGTATTGGCCTCGTTACCGCGCTGCTGCACCAGGGCCTCACGGGCCTTGCGCTGCTGCTCGGCCAATGACATCGCGGCATTGACGCGGCCGCGCCGCGTGGCCTCGTCGATGGCGCCGTCGATCTGCGCGATGCGGCGGTCGAGGTCGGCGACCGCCGTCACCTGGGCGTTGATGCGCACCTCCGACGTCTCGATCTTCTCGGTGACCTGCGACTGCGCCTGGCTGACGACACCGACATGCGCCTCGACCAGCCGACCGAACACGCCGATGCCATTGATCAGCGCCAGTCCAACCACTAGCACCGACAGCATCGCGCGCAGATTCCAGCCGATATCGCGCCAATGCGCCGCAAGCCAGCCGGCGATCACCAGCTTGCCGACTTCCATCGTACCGGCCAGCACCATCACCTCGAGCGGCGCACCGGGAAAAATCTCGGCCATCCCCGACACGCTGAAGAAGCCGGCCACGGCGGCCAGCGCCATCGCCGCGAAATAGGCGAACAGATCGCCCACCGTACGACGCGGCCGCACCAGAATGGCGCGTACCGGCGCCGGAATTTCCGGCGCTGGAAAAGCCTGCGGCTCCGGCACAGCGGGCGCCGGCGCGGTCGGCGGCTCAGCCGCGAACCGCTCCGCGTCCGTCATCAACGGTTCGGAAAAATCGGCCATCACGAATTCCGGTCGCGCGGCCTCGGCGGCGAGGGCGTCAGGCGTTGAGACGTCAGGCGTGGCCGCGCGAGGCTCCGCGACAACGCGCTTGCGACTTCGCGGCGCGCGCGGCCCCTTGGTCACCGCCACCGCGTCGTCCAGCATCGCCAGCGCCGGAAGCAATTCCGCCATATCCGCCTTGACGTCATCAAGACGCCGTCCCTCATGCCAGTCCGGCGACAAGGCATTGCGCTGTTTCGATTTTACCACGCGGTTTCCCACTCGTTGCCATCGGGGCCCGGATTGCTTTCGCTTGATCCGCCATCCATTTCCCATGGCGGCAAGCCACCCGGTAAAGATGTCACCAGCGAGGCGCCGCGGGTCGCGGAAAGACCGGTAGCAAACCGGCTACCATACTCGTGAATGGTGAGACGCTACTATCAACGGTGGTTACGCATTCGCGCGACGACAATCGGCACAATCAAGCCGTGCAACATCGTGCATATTATCGGCTTGTGTGGCGTGCGGATCACGCCTCAGTGGCGATCATAGCCGCCGCCAAAGCTGCTCCTGATCTGATGCAGCAGCGTCAGCGACCAGCACAAAGCGAATCCACCCGATAGGCCCAGGCCCGTGCGGCGGTCGATGATCGACAGTCCGGTCCAAAGCCAGACGCGATACAGCCACAGGCCCGCCAGCGCGGTGGCCAGCAGACACACCAGCAGTTTGACGAAACGCGCATTGGCGACGCCCACCGCCGCGAACAGGATGGTCAGCGGAATCAGAAACAGCTGGCAGGTGGCAATCAGACTATCGTTCACGAAACGCTCCGGCAGGATGAGACCGCGTCACCCTAGCCGGCGAAATTCAAACAAATCGTTGACCGGGACCATGGGCCGCAACATCGGGAGGTCAAATCCCGGATCGCTATGCTAGGGTTCCATGTTCCGACCGATCCACAGGAGACCTGGTGCCTCACTCATTTACGCGGCGGCATTTCGCCAAACTCGCTGGCTCGCTACCGCTCGTACCTGCCGTGGCGTCCGCGCAAGCCACCGTCATCACACCAGACTCGCGGTGTTTCCCACCCGACTTCGTGTGGGGCACCGCCACTTCGGCCTACCAGATCGAGGGCTCGGTGACGGCCGAAGGCCGCGGCCCTTCGATCTGGGATCGCTACGCTCACTTACCCGGCAAGATCCACGGCAACGACCACGGCGACCATGCCAGCGACCATTTTGCGCGCTACAAGGAAGACGTCGCGCTCATGAAGGCGCTGGGCGTCACCGCCTATCGCTTCTCGATCGCGTGGCCGCGGGTGTTTCCCGATGGCAATGGCGAGCCAAATCCGAAGGGAATGGATTTCTACAATCGTCTCGTGGACGAATTGCTGGCCAATGGCGTCGCCCCCTACGCCACACTCTATCACTGGGACCTGCCGCAATCGTTGCAGGACCGTGTCGGCGGCTGGCAATCGCGCGACACCGCTCAGGCCTTCGGCGCCTATGCCGGCTACGTCGCCCAAAAGATCAGTGACCGCGTCAAGCACATCTTCACCATCAATGAGAGCGCGACCTTCATCGATTTCGGTTACGGCAGCGGGCCGGTCGAGATGGCGCCCGGCCTGAAACTGCCGCAGGCTGAACTCAACCAGGTGCGTCACAACGTGCTGCTCGGCCACGGCCTCGCCGTTCAGGCGATCCGCGCCAGCGGCCACGCTGACACCAAGGTCGGCCCGGCGGAAAACATCGTCGCCTGTGTCCCGGCGATTGCCACGCCGCAAAATATACGAGCCGCCGAAATCGCGACCCGCGAAATGAACGGCGGCTATCTCACGGCGATGCTGGAGGGCCGGTACACCGACGCTTTCCTGGCCTATGCCGGTCGTAACGCGCCAAAATTCACCGCCGACGACATGAAGATTATTTCGTCGCCGCTCGATTTTGTCGGCATCAATGTCTACATGCCGCAGCATTACGTGGTCGCGTCCGAGGACCCGAACGGCTTCTCATTGCTGCCCTTCCCGCGTTCGTTTCCGCATATGGAGTCCGACTGGCTCCGCATGGGCCCGGAGGCGATGTACTGGGCACCGCGTCTGCTGGCCAGGAACTGGGACGTCAAGGCGATCTATATCACCGAGAATGGCACATCGGGCGCGGATAAGATGAGCGCCGACGGCCGCGTCATCGACCTCGACCGCATCATGTATCTGCGCAACTATCTTACGCAGCTGCAGCGCGCGACCGCCGAGGGCGTACCGGTGAAAGGCTACTTCCTGTGGAGCCTGATGGACAATTTCGAGTGGGCCGATGGCTACGCCAAACGTTTCGGCCTGTACCATCTCGATTTCGACAGCCAGCGCCGCACGCCCAAGCTCAGCGCGGAATTCTACCGCCAGACCATCGCGGCCAACCGGCCGATGTGAACACTTGATGTGAACACTTATTGGCGCTGACGCCGCGCAATAAATGGCGAGCGGAGACAGCCTAGAAGCACAGATTGGTGACAACGTTGCCGCGTTTGTCCTTGATCACATACGGACATTTTGCGCGCTCGAGCGCTTTTTTAGCGTCCTCGTCGCCGAGCGCGGCCGCCCGTTCGTAATAGGCCTTGGCCGCGCCGGAATCAGAAGCCCCGCCGCGACCGCTCTGGGCGAAGGCGCCCATCCGCTCCAGCGCACCGGGATGGTTTTGCGCCGCCGCCTTCTCGAACAACACGCGCGCGGCGGCATCGTCCTTCGGGCCGCCGATGCCTTCGGACAACAGCAGGCCAAGCTGATATTGCGCCTCGGCATTGGTTTCAGCGCCCTTTGCCAACAGCGCACGCGCGCGAACCGGATCGGCCGGTGCACCGCCGCTCGACAGCGCCGCGAGATTGCTGGCGCCGCGCGGATTGCCGGCTTCGGCCGCGCGTTCGAACAATTTGCGCGCCTGAGCCTCATCCTTGCCGATTGCCGATCCCGTACCATAGGCCACGCCCAACTCGATCATGGCCGACGTGCTGCCCTTGTCGACGGCCTTGCGCCAGGCAGCGATGGCTTCCGCCATTTGCTGGTTCGCGGCATAGGCGCGGCCGAGCTGATAAAGCGCCCGGCGTGAACCCGACGCCGTCCGGCAGAACTTGATCGCGGTAGTCAGGTCCGTGTGGACGATTTCCGCCACGCCCCTGACGTCGGCGGGCTTGTCCGGATCGGTGGGGTCGGCGGCAAGCCGATCGCACAGAACAAGATCCGCCGATTGCGCGTGAACTTTGTCACAGCTCGCACCTAATACAGCCGCGACGGCGACGCCGAGCATCCATACACTTGCAATTGCGTACAGAGAGTATCTCATCAGATCGAATACATGTCCTTGTGCCGCCGGTACGTGGTTTCAACCAATCTTAAAGCTGGTGGTACTCATCTGCAAGCAACGTGCTATCAGCTTTCGCCGCCGCGGGACCTGAGTTAGCAATTGCGGCCCGATAGATCGTCCAGGAATGAGGTGTATGGTCCTTCGCATTGCCGCGGTCCTGTTGACGACTATGTTCTGGTTCGCTGCCAGTCCGCTGGCGGCGCAGGAATCAGCCAGCTTTGAAGCCGCCGCGCGCGCGCGCGGTACGCCTGACATCCCCGGTCTCAACATCGTCTGGCTGACGCCCTGGGGCGACCTCGCGCAGGCGCGCGATTGGCGCAACATCATCGTCCATCAGAGCGAGGGAGCCGTCGGTTCGGCCTATCGCGCGGCGCTGGCACAATCGCAAAAGCCAGCGCGACGCGGCGTGACCATCTGGGTGGAAACCGACGGCACAGTGTATTGGGCCGTCGCCGAGTTTGCGGTGCCTAACCACATCAACAACGGCAACCGCCGCGACAACAAGTTCATCGACAACGCACCGACCTTCCAGCAGATCGAGAACGACAATTCGATCGGCGTGGAATTCGTCGGCAACTACCCCAATGTGCGGCGACCGGTCACTGTCGCGCAAACAGCCGCCTGGCAGATCCTGGTGCGGGTGCTGCGAAGCCGCTACGGCATTCCCGGTAGCCGCGTCTACGCGCATAACTGGATCGACTACAAGGACAGCCGCTACTGCGAGGGCTGCGATCTGGCCCGGCTTGCGCGGTCTCCCGGGATCGAAACGGCGCGCGCCCAAATCTCTCCCTAAGCCTCTCCGCGCAATTGTCGGATAGGCATCATAGTCTTTGTATGCGACCATCGTGAAAACGAGGACTCGCGGTGCACAGACGATACCATGGCGTTAATATTCCTACCGAAATCGTCCGAACCATCGTGGCCGTGTCGGAAACCGGCAGTTACAGCAAGGCGGCGACCCGTCTCGGCCTGAGCCAGCCCGCGGTGAGTGCCCAGATCAAACGCATCCAGAGCATGATCGGCGGACCAATTTTCGAAAAAACGCTCCACGGCGTAAGCTCGACGAGGCTTGGAACGCTGATTCTGCATCAGGCGCGCAAGGTGCTGGAAGCCAATGACCAGCTGCTGATGATGGGTGGCAGCGCCGAAGAACCGCAGTCGGTGCGACTGGGCATCACCAGCCTCCTGATCAAGAATTTCCTACTCACCCAGACGGCCGGCAGCCTTGCTGGAATGGTGATCTACGGCGACGTCTCCGGCGTAATCAAGAAGGGGCTGCTGGACGGCTTCGTCGACATCGCCTGCATGTTCGAAACTCCGGATTATGCACCGGAACTTGCGTCCTGCCTGGTGCAGGAATCCGATGAACCGATGGCGTGGGTGCAGTCGAAGAATTTCGTACTTAGTCCGGGGTTACCGATCCCAGTGATCAACTGGCCCGGCGCAGTCACCGATGACGCCATGATCGCGGCCTTGAAAGCACGCAGCGTCAACTTCAAGGTCACCTTCAGCAGCCCCGACCCTTATGCCCGGCTTACCGCCGTCGAGGCCGGGCTTGGCCTCGCTGCCATGCCCCAGCGCATCATCCCGCCTGAGCTGGTACGGGCCCGCGAAACCTATCTGCCGGAACTGCCGGCGCTAAAGCTTCTGCTTTGCGCACGCAACGGACTCCGCGGTAAGTCGGGCGAAGGTATGTTGGCACAGCTGGCGTCGGCGTTCTTTCAAACGTCTCCCGTCGGAGCGTGACCTGGTCGGACAGTTAGGCCGGACGAAACCGTCCTCGAACAGTTGGGATCCACCAGCTAACGCAATGCAGCGTCCACCTGACGGCGCTCCTCAAACCCATCTTCCCGTGCGATCCCTTTCATGTTGCGATGCAGCATCGCTGGGAGCAGGATCATTCGCATTTCACTTCCCATTCTCGCCCTGGCGGCCGCGTCATTCGGTATCGGCACCACCGAATTCGTCATCATGGGCCTGTTGCCCGATGTCGCCCGCAGCCTCGCGGTGACGATCCCGCAGGCGGGCTACCTCGTCTCCGGCTACGCGATGGGCGTGGTGGTCGGCGCGCCGCTCGTGGCCATCGCCACGGCCCGGCTGCCGCGCAAGACGGCACTGCTGGCGCTGATGGCGGTTTTCATTATCGGCAATATCGGCTGCGCGCTGGCGCCCGATTACTGGCTGCTGATGGGGGCGCGTGTCCTGACCGCATTCGCGCACGGCGCCTTCTTCGGCATTGGCGCGGTAGTTGCCCGTGATCTGGTACCGCGGGAGCAGCGCACCCAGGCCGTTTCGCTGATGTTCGCGGGCCTGACGCTGGCGAACGTGCTCGGTGTTCCGTTCGGGACCGCGCTCGGACAGGCCGCCGGCTGGCGCGCCGCGTTCTGGGCGGTGGTGGCGATCGGACTGGTCGCCGGACTCGCGATCATCCGCTTTGTACCTTCTGGCATGCCCGGCACACGCGGCGGGCTGACCAGCGAATTCCGTGCGCTCGGACGCTGGCCGGTCATGCTGCCGATGCTGATCTCCACCACGGCCTCAGTCAGCATGTTCACGCTGTTCACTTACATCACGCCGCTGCTCGAGGAAGTCACCGGACTGACGCCGCATGGCGTTACCGGCGCCCTGCTCGCGATCGGCGTCGGCCTCACCGTCGGCAATCTGATCGGCGGCCGGCTTGCCGATCGCAACCTGCTGAAGACGGTAATCGGTGCCTTCGCCGGCCTTGTCGCAGTGCTGATCTTGCTGTCATTTGTCAGCCGCTCGCCGATCCCGACGATGGCGCTGCTGATCCTGTGGGGCGGGCTGGCCTTTGCGCTGGTGTCACCGCTGCAGATCTGGGTGGTGGATGCCGCCACCGACGCGCCCAACCTCGCCTCGACCTTGAACCAGGGCGCCTTCAATCTCGGCAACGCCACCGGTGCCTGGCTCGGCGGCGCGGCGTTGAATGCCGGGGTGCATTATGCGCAGCTTCCGCTGCTCGCCGCCCTCGTCGCGGCACTTGCGCTGGCCATGGTACTGAGCACCTTCGCCAATCGCCGCGTCCTGCCGGTGCAGGTGAGTCCGGCGGAATAGCGAACCAACGCGCGATCATGCGCGACATTTTTTAGGAATTATCCGGTGGCCCTGCGGCGTGACAGTTTTGCCTTTACGGCCTTCCTCGGTACTTTGACGGCGCTGCCGCCCTTGTCGATCGACATGGGATTGCCCGGACTGCCCGCGATCGAATCGACGTTCGCGGATGCGGCGGGACGCGGACCGCTGACGCTCAGCCTGTTTCTGGCCGGCTTTGCGATCTCGCCGCTGATCTGCGGTCCGCTCGCCGATCGCTTCGGCCGTCGCGCCATCCTGCTCGACGGGCTGCTGCTGTTCTCGATCGCAGCCGGCGCCTGCGCATGGGCGCCATCATTCAGCATTTTGCTGATCTGCCGGATGCTACAGGGGCTGGCAGCCGGAGCCTGCGCCATCCTGCCCTTCGCTATCGTGCGCGACCTGTTCGAAGACACCACCGCGCGCCATCAACTGTCGCGGATCGCGGCGGTTCTGGGCGTCGCACCGATGATCGCGCCGGTGCTCGGCGGCTGGGTGATGACGGTCAGCGGCTGGCGAATGATCTATGCGATACAGGCCGCCACCGGCGTGCTGCTACTGATCGTCGCCATCATGACCCTGGACGAGTCGCAGCCGGTCGAGAAGCGCCGGTCGCTGAACCCGGCGCAACTGATCGACAGTTACCGGAACGTGCTCACCGACCGCGCCTTCCTCGGCTATGCGCTGCTCTACGCTTTTGCCTTTGCCTGCATGTTCGGCTTCATCTCGGGCGCACCGTCGGTGCTGATCGGAAGTCTTGGCCTGTCTACCACCGCGTTCTCGCTGCTGTTCGGGCTGACCTCGTGCGGCGTTCTGGTCGCCTCGCTGGTCAGCGGAGAACTCAGCAAACGTCATGTCGCATCCCGCAGGATCGTCGCCGGCGGTCTGGCGCTGATGGCCGCCAGCGCCATGGCGGCGCTGGCTTTGGTGCCGGCCGGCGCGGTGACGGTACTAACCTTGATGCCGCTGATGGCGCTGACGCTATTTGCTTTCGGCATCATCGCGCCCAGCACCAACCACGAGGCGCTGCAGAACCTGCCCCATGTCGCAGGTTCCGCGGCCGGCGTGATGCGCTGCCTGCAGATGACGATGGGCGCCTTCGCCAGCGCCATGATCGCGGTGTTCGAACCGTTCGGACATCCGGCGCTGGTGATGACCGGCCTGATGGCGGTCATGGCACTTGCCGCCGGTGCAATCTATCTGTGGTTGCTGCCGCCGCCCCGTGACGGAACCCCGACCGGGCAAGCGGCCTTAACGTAACTCGGGCAGGATTGCCGTCGCGCGATCCGCGGCCCAATGGATTCTACAGGAGCTGTCCATGAACGGAAAAATCATCGTCATTACGGGCGCATCAGGTGCGTTGGGTCGAGTGGTCGTCGACATGGCGATATCGCGCGGAGCAATCGTCGCAGCGATCGATCACGCATCGAAAACGCCAGCCTCGACGGTAAAACTATTCCAAATCGGCGACATCGATCTGTCCGAGGCCGCGCAGGCGGAGCGGGCCGTCGCGGTCGCCGTCGCGCAGTTCGGCCGGATCGACGTGCTGATCAATATCGCCGGCGCCTTTACCTTCGAGACGATTTGCGATGGCAGTAATGATAGCTGGGAGCGGATGCACCGGCTCAACCTGCTGACGGCGCTGAACGCGTCGCGCGCGGCTATCCCGCATCTGCTGGCGTCGAAAGCCGGGAGGATCGTCAATATCGGCGCGATCGGCGCGCTGCAGGCCGGCGCCGGCATGGGGCCCTACGCCGCCTCGAAGGCCGGCGTGCATCGCTTGACGGAAACGCTCGCGGCCGAGCTGAAGGGCAAGGTCACCGTCAACGCGGTGCTGCCCTCGACCATCGACACGCCGGCCAACCGCCGCGACATGCCGGATGCCGATTTTTCGAAATGGGTGACGGCGAAAGAACTCGCCGAGGTGATCTTGTTCCTGGCGAGTGACGCGGCCAGCGCCGTCACCGGTGCGCTGCTGCCGGTGAGTGGCAGGGTGTGAACGCATAGCCCGGATGAGCGAAGCGACATCCGGGACAAAGCAAGTTGCGCCGGCAGATGTCGGGAGTTTGATT
>NZ_JANXTC010000351.1:0-14581 GCF_025356345.1 Tardiphaga sp. | reverse complement strand
GCGGGTGTTTCTGCAACCGGCGTCAGCGGGCCTTTGCCGGCGAACCAGGCTTTCAGGTTGTCGACCACCAGTTGATCCATGGCATTGCGCGTCACCACCGACGCCGAACCGATATGCGGCAGCAGCACCACGTTCTGCATGGCGCGGAGTTCATCCGGCACCTTCGGCTCCTGCGCGAAGACATCGAGGCCGGCGGCAAGAATGGTACCGGATTTCAGCGCTGCGATCAGCGCCGGCTCGTCGATCACCGAACCGCGGGCCACATTGACGATGATGCCGCGGGGGCCGAGCGCGCTCATGACTTCGGCATTGATCAAATTGGCCGTGGTCGCGCCGCCCGGCGTGATCACGATCAGTGTATCGACCGCCTTCGCCATCTCGATCAGGTTCGGATAGTGCGTGTAGGCGACACCGGCCGCCGGGTTGCGCGAATGATACACCACCGGCACCAATGAGGCATCGAGACGGCGCCCGATCGCCTGGCCGATACGGCCCATGCCGACCATGCCGACCTTGCGGTCGCGCAGCGAACCGACGCTGAGCGGATAAGGCTGTGTCAGCCACAGGCCGGAGCGCAGATAACGATCGGCTGGGATGAATTCACGCGCGGTCGCGATGAACAGGCCGAGCGCGGTGTCGGCGACTTCCTCGGTCAGCACATCCGGCGTGTTGGTGACCATGATATTATGCTCGGCTGCATATCTGGCATCGATATGATCATAGCCGACGCCGAAACTGGAGATGATCTCGAGCTTGGGGTAATGCGCCAGCACCGCGCCGTTGGTCGGCACCAGACCGGTCACCGCGATCGCGCGAAGCCGGCCGCGGACATCGGCCGGCAGCCGTTCCAGATCATCCTGGGTCTCGGCTCTGTGCAATACGAACTGGTCGGAAAATCCGTTCTCGACCAGCGGCTTTGTCGGTCCGTACACCAGCAGGTCAATTTTTTCCGAAGAGAGTCCCGAAGCCATCAAATTTCCTTTCGCAATGCACTCTCGTGCCAGCGCCGCAACAGTGAATGCGAGACCAGCGCGAGGAGGCTATAGATGACAACCCCGGCGGCAGAGAGCAACAGCAACGCGGCAAACATGCGGGGAATGTTGAGGCGATAGCTGGATTCGGAGATCCGGTAGGCCAGTCCAGAGCCGGCGCCGGCCGCGCCGGCGGCGATTTCGGCCGCCACCGCGCCGATCAGCGACAATCCGCCGGCTATGCGCAACCCGCCGAGGATATACGGCAATGCAGCAGGGAGCATCAGATAGCGCAGCGTCTGACTTCGGGAGGCGCCATAGAGTTGAAACAGGCCGGCCAGATTGCGGTCCACCGAATTCAGCCCCAGCGTCGTATTGGCCAACACCGGAAAGAACGCCACGATCCAGGCGCAGACCACAACCGCGGTCTGCTGCGGCAGGTAGATCAGCATCAGCGGCGCGATCGCGATCACCGGCGTGACCTGGAGCACGACCGCATAGGGCAACAGCGAAACTTCCAGCCAGCGCGAGCGATTGAACAACAGCGCCAATGCGATACCGCCGATCGCCGCGGCGACAAAACCTTCCAGTGCGGTCAGCAGCGTGACCGCCAGCGAGTCCGACAGGATGGTCCAGTCCGCAATCAGCGTGCGCAGCACCAGCAGCGGCCCCGGCAGCAAATAGGGCGGGATGTCACCGAGACGGACGATCAGGTCCCATGTCACGAGGGCAATCGCCAACACCACAAGTGGCGGCACCACGCGCCACCCGCGTGACGTGGCACGCGGAGATGTCGACCCGCGGGTCGCCGATGTGGGCGCAATCAATCCGGTCATGCGCCGCCCCCCGCGTCGCCAGCCTTGACCAGTGCCGACGACACATCGCGGCAGTATTCGGCATAGGCAACCGAGGTGCGGAAGCCGTCTCCGCGCGGCGCGGGCGCGGTTATGCGGCACTCGGAATCGATGCGGCCGGGCCGCGACGCCATCACGATCACCCGCTGCGACAGATAGACCGACTCGAATACCGAATGGGTGACGAAGATGACGGTCTTGCCAAGCTGGCGCCACAACGTCAGCAGATCGTCGTTGAGCCGGAAGCGGGTGATTTCGTCGAGCGCGGCAAAGGGTTCGTCCATCAGCAGGATATCCGGGTCGGTGACCAATGCCCGCGCCAGTGATACCCGCATCTTCATGCCGCCGGACAATTCGCGCGGATAGACTTCGGCGAAATCCGCGAGCCCAACCTGCGCGAGTGCCCCGGCGACGCGCGCGTCCGACCGGGCGGCTGGCACATGTGCCAGTTTCAACGGCAACCGCACGTTCTCCCGTACATTACTCCACGGCATCAGCGTCGGCTCCTGAAACACAAAACCGACAGCCTGTCCGCCGCGCGTGGCCACGTCGACCTCGCCCGTGGTCGGCGGCGTCAGACCAGCGATGATGCGCAGCGCCGTCGATTTTCCGCAGCCCGACGATCCAAGCAAGGAGACGAATTCGCCACGGCGAACGTCCAGATCAAACGGCCCGAGCGCGACGGTGCCGTTGTCATAGGTCTTCGTGATACCGCGCAGGCTGACCGCGACGTCGACATCGCGAACCGGCATATCGAGACTGGCCATGATGCCGATTATTTCTTCGGCCGCAGATCGACACCGACGCCCTTGTTGACGAATTGCAGCGTGAACGCCTTGCGATAATCGACGTCGCGCTTGACCACCCCGGCGCGGGACATTTTGTCGAAGAAGCTGGCGACGCGAGCCTCCGTCATGGCACCGATGCCGTCCTTGATGGTGTCGCCGGAATCGACGATGCCATATTCCTTCATCTTGCCGGTGGAATAGGCCAACAATTCATCGGTCATCTCGGGGTTCAACTTCTTGATCAGATCATTGGCAGGTTTGTTGTCGCCATACAGGTAGTGATACCAGCCGATCATCGAGGCATCGACGAAGCGCTGTACCAGGCCCGGCTTCCTGTCGACCAGATCGCGCCTCGTCTCAATCAGCGTCGAATAACCGTCGAAGCCGTAATCCGCGAGCAACAGGACGTTCGGTTGAAAGCCGGCCTGCTTCGCGACCACGAACGGTTCCGAGGTCACGTAGCCCTGCATCGCGCTGTTCTTATCGACAATGAAGGGCTGAGCATTGAACGTGTAGGGCTTGACGCGGGACTCGCTGAAGCCGAGTTCGGATTTCATCCACTGGAAATAGCCAGCGATGCCTTCCTTGGAAATCAGCAGCGTAAGCGGCTTGAGGTCTTCAAGCTTGGTGATTCTTGGGTTCGGATGGGTCAGAAAGATCTGTGGATCTTTTTGAAACACAGCGGCGACCGCGACCGTCGGGACATTGTTGGCGACCGCGTCAAACGACTGCAGCGTGTTCGCGCTCATGTAAAAATCAAGCTTGCCGGCGATCAGCAGGATGCGGTTGTTCGCGTTCGGCCCGCCCGGCACGATGGTGACGTCGAGCCCGTAACTTTTGTAGGTGCCATCGGCCACCGCCTGGAAAAATCCGCCATGTTCGGCCTCGGCGACCCAGTTGGTGCCGAAACTCACCTTGTCCAGCGGGGCCTCGGCCACGGCCGGCGACATCGCGGCAAACATGGCCGTTGCGGCAAGGATTACAACTCGCAGCAGAGAAACCGGGCTCATATTGGACTCCATTGGCCGTTTCGGCCCATGATGGCAAGCGAACCGGGTGGTACAGGCGTTCGGCCTGACTGGCTACCCGGCGCCAGGGCTGCTGATAATTACCCTGCTCATTCAGGCAAAGAAACGTCTCCGTAATGACTCCTGCGATGCCACCCCGCGACTGGACCGCGATCCACTGGCCCGATATCGCCAGGTCCGATGCCTCTGACTGGATCGCCGTGCTGCCACTGGCGGCGACCGAGCAGCATGGCCCGCATCTGCCGTTGGGCACCGACATCATGATTGCAGAAGCCTATCTGGCTGAGGTCAGAAAGCTGCTGCCCGACTCGATCCCGGCGATCTTCCTGCCGCTGCAGCCGGTGGGCATTTCCACCGAGCATCTCGCCTTCCCGGGCACGCTGACGCTGCCCACCGACGTCGCGCTGCAAAACTGGATGGCGATTGGCGAAAGCGTCTCCCGCGCCGGCATCCAGAAGCTGGTGATGGTCACCAGCCATGGCGGCAACAGCGCCGCGATGACGCTGGTGGCGCAGGACCTGCGGGCCGAATACGGCATGCTGGCCGTCGCCACCGGATGGAATCGATTTGGCGCGCCCGACGGGCTGTTCTCGGAGCAGGAGATGCGCCACGGCATTCACGGCGGCGCCGTCGAGACCTCGATAATGCTGGCGCGCTACCGAGAGCATGTA
The DNA here is from genome assembly GCF_025356345.1 of Tardiphaga sp. Taxonomy (GTDB): domain Bacteria; phylum Pseudomonadota; class Alphaproteobacteria; order Rhizobiales; family Xanthobacteraceae; genus Tardiphaga. The sequence continues at coordinate 10,269 of NZ_JANXTC010000351.1, read as the reverse complement.
CGCGCCGACAGGATCGCCGACTTTGCCTCCGCGGCAATCACCTCGGATCGCGACTTTCGCTGGCTGTCCGCCTCGCGGCCAGCGCCATTCGCCTGGCAGGCGGAGGATCTCCATCCCGGTGGCGCGATTGGCGATGCGACGCAGGCTACCGCCGAAAAGGGCGAAATATTGCTTGAATACGGCGCCGCTGCATTCTGTGAACTGCTGGCCGACGTCGATCGTTTTGATATGGCAGCGCTGGGCAATGGACCGCGCAGCGGCTAGCCATTCCCTGTCTGATGTCTCGCGCGCGGCGAGGCATAATGTCGGCCGGCGGGCAAAAATACGGACGTCAAATATCCTCGCCGCGACTCGAACCCGGTTCTCGGAGCCTCCGACCAACTGACATGTCGGCCATGATGGTCGCATTCAACGGATGGAGAACTGTCATGACGATCAAGACCCGAATTGCCGCGATCGCACTCGTTGCCCTTGCCGGCGCCGGCACCATCGCCTCCTCGACGCAGCCGGCTCAGGCCAAGCCCCCGGGTATCGGATTTGGCATCGCCGCCGGCCTGGTCGGCGCCGCCGTGGTCGGCAGCGCGATTGCCGCTAATGAGAGTGGGTACGGGTATGGGTATGGCTATCCCCGCGGCGGCTGGGTGCGCCAGTATGACGGGTATGGCAATTATATCGGCCGCGTCCGCGCCTGTAATTTTTGATCTTTGACCGACCGCGCTGGAGTTGCTTCCGGCGCGGGCGCCTCATCCACCCCGTGTCGCGCCTGACCTGCCCCGATCCACCGCCGGGGCGGGACTTCCGACGTTATCCGACCGTCATATTCTGATGTCACACAGCGCGGATGCCACACTCCCGATCCGTCGCGGCAAGATGCGGCGAATAGCGGTGACAAGCCGGCGAATCCGTTGTTTTTGTGGGATATTAGGTGGTTCGCCCTCAGCCGGCGAACCGACGCGACGGAGAATGATCCCCTGCTTAAAGCGCCCCAGCCCACCGTACGAGCCGTCATCACGCACGCCCTTGCCGGGCTGGCGCTGGGTGTGCTCGCAATCGATGGACCCGCCGTCGCGGCGGACCTTGCGGACGGGGCTGCGGTGAAGACGTCTCGTCCTTTGCCAATCTATGACTGGACCGGACTTTATCTGGGCGGCCATTTTGGTTACGGCGGTGGCAGTTTTGGGCCGGGCAGTCATGCGCTCCCCTCACAGGGCGTGCTGTTCCCGTCGACGGTCACGGGCCTGCTCGGCGGTTACCAGATCGGCTATAATCGGCAGCTCGACAATCATGTCGTGCTCGGCGTCGAGGCGGACGTCAGTTTCGGCAGTCCTCAAGACACCGCGCGGCCGACCCCGACACCCTACAACACAGCGCTCGACTATACGGCGACGGCGCGTGGCCGGGTGGGCTATGCTTTCGGCGCGTTAATGCCTTACGTGACCGGCGGCGTGGCGTGGGGGCGCAGCAAGCTCAATCTTAACGATGCTGACGGCGATCTGATCCTGTCGGCGAGCCGCGATCATCTCGGCTGGACCGCTGGCGCGGGCGTTGAATTCGCCGTCGGCGGCAACTGGACCGCCAAGGTCGAATACGCCTATCTCGATCTGATGCGGCAGAGCTACGACCTTGCCAGTCGCGGGCTACCGAATGTTGCCGTCGATCCGACCATTCACTCGCTCAGGGTTGGCCTGAATTACCGGCTGGGCGAAACGCCGTCGTGGCTGCCATCATCGCCCGTCGCCAGGCCGGCGCTTGCGCAATCGGCGGACTGGAACATCCACGGCCAAACGACCTTCATCGCCACGGCCTATCCTGCCATTCGTTCGCCCTATCAGGGCACCGACAGCCTTTCCGGCGGCGCGCAAGCACGGGAGACCTTCACAACCACCGCGTTTCTCGGCTGGCGGCTGTGGCAGGGCGGCGAGCTCTATCTCAATCCCGAGCTGGCGCAGGGCTTCGGTTTCAACGGCACCACGGGTATCGCCGGCTTCCCCAATGGCGAGGCGCAGAAGGCCGGCGGCACCTATCCGAAAATCCGCCCGCAGCGCTATTACTTCCGCCAGACCTTCGGGCTAGGCGGCGAGCAGGAAGACGTGCCGGACGCCGCCAACCAGCTGGCCGGCAAGCGCGACATCGACCGCATCACCCTGACGGTTGGCCGTTTCGCAGTCGGCGATTTCTTCGACGGCAACTCCTACGCCAAGGACCCGCGCGCCGACTTCATGAACTGGGCGATGTGGTCATCGGCGGCCTATGACTTCCCCGCTGACCTGCCGGGCTTCACCCGCGGCGCAGTCGTCGAGCTGAACCGCAAGGACTGGGCGGTCCGCGCCGGCCTGTTTCAGGTGCCGTCGCGCCCCAACAGCGATATCCTCACTTTCCACACCGGCGGCGCCGTCGTCGAATTCGAGGAGCGGCACCAACTCTTCGATCAGCCCGGCAAATTGCGGGTTGGCGCTTTCGCCAACCGCGGCAACACCGGCAATTTTCGAAACGTGCTGACCTTCGAGGGGCTCGATCCGACCCTCGACATCAATGATGTGATGGCCAGCCTTCGCCGCGACAATCTGAAATACGGGTTTTATCTCAATGGTGAGCAACAGATCGCGCCGGAAGTGGGGCTGTTCGCGCGTGCCAGCTGGAACGACGGCCAGAACGAAAGCCTGTCATTTACCGACATCGACCGCAGCGTCTCCGCGGGTCTCTCGATCAAGGGCAGTCGCTGGGGCCGCGCCAATGACACGATCGGCCTCGGCGGCGCCATCAACGGCCTGTCCGCCGCGCACCGCGACTTCCTGGCCGCCGGCGGCATCGGCTTGATGATCGGCGACGGTCGGCTGAACTACGGTACCGAACGCATCCTGGAAAGCTACTACGCCTACGCCATCGACAAGAACTATAGCTTCACCGCCGATTACCAGCTGATCGCCAATCCTGCCTATAACCGCGATCGCGGTCCGGTATCGATCTTCTCCGGTCGCCTGCACGGCGAGTTCTGAAAAACTTCACCCCGCCGCGGCAAACGTGTCGGCCCGCGCCATGTCCCAGGCTTCGCGAAAGCGCGCATCGCCGGTGCCTTCGAGCAGCTCTCCGGGCCGCAACGACGGATACAGCCGCGTGAACGACAGCACGTCGGTGCCGGAGGCACGGTGCGAAAAATGCACCGGCCGGATCTGCTGCGGATGATCGAGCCCCGCCGCGGCGATGATTTCCGCCAGCGCATGCAGCGTCGCGCGATGATAGTTATGAACCCGCTCGGTCTTGAGCGGCACGACAAGGGCGCGGCTGCGCAACGGGTCCTGCGTGGTGACGCCGGTCGGGCAGCGATCAGTGTGGCAGCTCAGCGACTGGATGCAGCCGAGCGAGAACATGAAGCCACGCGCTGAGTTGCACCAGTCAGCACCAAGCGCCATCGCCCGTGCGATATCGAAGGCGGTCGCGACCTTGCCGGACGCGCCGATCTTGACGCGGTCGCGCGCGCCGATACCGACCAGCGCGTTGTGAACGAAATTGACGCCCTCGCGCATCGGCATGCCGAGATGATCCATGAATTCCAGCGGTGCCGCGCCGGTGCCCCCCTCATTGCCATCGACGACAATGAAATCCGGATAGATTCCGGTCTGCAGCATCGCCTTGCAGATCGCCAGGAACTCCCAGGGATGGCCGATGCATAGTTTGAAACCGGCCGGCTTGCCGCCCGACAGCCGGCGCATTTCGCCGATGAATTCCATCATCTGCAACGGCGTCGAGAACGCTTTGTGATAGGCCGGTGAAATGCAGTCCTCGCCCATCGCGACGCCGCGGATGCGGGAGATTTCCTCCGACACCTTGGCGGCCGGCAGCACCCCACCATGGCCGGGTTTGGCGCCCTGGCTGACCTTGAGTTCGACCATCTTGATCTGATCGATCGTGGCGAGACGGGCGAAGGCGTCGGGGTTGAACGAGCCGTCGGGGTTGCGGCAGCCGAAATAGCCGGAGCCGACTTCCCAGATCAGGTCGCCGCCCATTTCCTGGTGATACGGGCTGACACCACCCTCACCCGTATCATGGGCGAAGCCGCCCTGCTTGGCACCCGCATTGAGCGCGCGCACGGCATTGGGGCTGAGCGCCCCGAAACTCATGGCGGAAATATTGAACACCGAGGCCGAATACGGCTTCAGGCAATCCGGACCGCCGATCGTAATCCGGAACGCTTCGGTGGCCTGCGGGCGCGGCGCTACCGAATGGTGCATCCATTCATAGCCTTCGGCGTAGACATCTTCCTGGGTACCGAACGGGCGCTTGTCGAGCACCATCTTGGCGCGCTGATACACCACGGCGCGGGTATCGCGGCTGAACGGCATGCCATCCTTCTCGCTCTCGAAAAAATACTGCCGCATCTCCGGCCGGATTTCTTCGAGCAGGAACCGCATATGCGCCGAGATCGGGTAACTGCGCAGAACGGCATGGTCCTTCTGCAGGATATCGTGAATGCCGAGCGCGGTGAGCCCGCCAAACACTAGAATCGGGATCACAACCAGATTAATCACCTGATGATCGACCGCGCCTATACCGAGCAGCAATAGCGTTGCAACGCTGCAGATCGTTAGAACGATGTAGCGAGGCGAAAAGGGTAGCAATATCGTTTCCATAAAACCCCGCTCTGAAATGATTTCACCATGCTTACACCATTTCTCATGACGCCGGCATCACGACGCGCAGGCGGCCGAAACGAAAAAACCCGCGCAGGAGCGCGGGTTTTGCAATGCGAAATAGACGGGACCGGTGGATATCAGCGCTCAACGAACGCCTTCTCGATGACAAAATGCCCGGGCGTATTATGGCTGCCCTCGGTGAAGCCGCGCGCTTCGAACAGCACCTTGAGGTCCTCCAGCATATGCGGGCTACCGCACAACATGATACGATCGGTCTCGATATCGAGCGGCGGCAGGCCGATGTCCTCGAACAGTTGCTCGGATGTAATGAGATCGGTGATGCGGCCACGGTTGCGGAACGGCTCACGGGTCACGGTGGGATAATAGATGAATTTGTCCTTCATCAACTCGCCGAACAACTCATCCTCGACCAGATTTTTCACCACCTGCTCGCCGTAAGCGAGTTCCGAGACCTGGCGGCAGCCATGGACCAGCACAACATGTTCGAAGCGCTCGTAGATGTCGGGATCCTTGATCAGGCTGGCAAATGGCGCGAGGCCGGTACCGGTCGACAGCAGCAGCAACCGCTTGCCGGGCAAAAGATTATCGGCGATCAGCGTGCCGACAGCCTTGCGACCGACCAGGATAGTGTCGCCTTCCTTGATCTTCTGCAGCCGCGAGGTCAGCGGGCCGTTGGGAACCTTGATGCTGAAGAATTCCAGCGATTCTTCGTGGTTGGCGCTCGCCATGCTGTAGGCGCGCAGCAGCGGCTTGCCGTCGACTTCCAGGCCGATCATGGCGAACTGGCCGTTCTGGAAGCGAAAGCTGGCATCACGGGTGGCGGTGAAGCTGAACAGCGTGTCCGTCCAGTGCTTGACGGAAAGAACTTTCTCTCGATGGAAGGCGCTCATGAGATCTGATTTCCAGTACGGGCTTCTTTAGAAAAAATGCATCGTCGGGGTGCTGTGAGCCGCCGAGAAACCCTTGCGGCTATTGGCGATTTCAGCTTCTCGCACCTGCGAGTTGACAGTTAGTCAAAGAACCCTTGAAGCGCAATTGCGGACTCAAAGAGGCGGTCAATTAATTTGCTAAGCAGGTTACCCATGCGAGAGCGAGGGATAACAACCGGACATTAAATTACGTTAATTAATACAGGGATACCTTTTAATTACGCGATTGATGGTCCGACACATGCTGGATCGGCCGCCGCCAATCCGGTACGGTCTCGTTTGAACCCCTGAAATCGGCGCGGAGCAATCCGCGGCTAGTCGCCAAGCTCAGAGCTCATGCCAGTCCTTTCTGATATCCGGGCGGCGAGGCCGGCCTTTTATCCCGACCAGTCGATCTACGCCGAATATGCCTGCACGGCATTCGGTCTGCGGTTCGAGGATATCGACGACGGCAGCGGACTGATCTTCACTGTAAGCTCCGGCCGCAAGGCGGTTTCATTCGCGGCTGGCCGCGGCTCGTTCTTCCCGCAAAACAACGCCACCGCGGCGACGCTGGCCAACGACAAATATGTCGCCAACGGCGTGCTGGAGCATTTCGGCGTGGCAACGCTGGGGGGCCGGTACTTCTTCCTGCATGACCGGCACCGCGCCCGACGCGCGCCCGGCCATGAGCGCACCGACGCCATCGCCTATTTCCACCAGCTGGGCGGGGCAGTATTCGTCAAACCGCTGATCGGATCGCGTGGCGACTTTGCGCAACTGGTCGATAACGCCGCCGCGCTGGCGCAATATCTCGACGACGTGTCGCGCTTTTACGATGCCGTGCTGATGCAGCGTATCATTACCGGACGGGAATACCGGATTTTCCTGCTCGACGACGAGGTCGTCTATTGCGCCCGAAAACATCCACCGTCCCTGCTCGGCGACGGCGTTCACAGCATCGCTGAATTGCTGATCCAGGACGAAACGACACTGCAGTCACGCGGCATCTCATCTGCCGTCAGACCTACGGAAGCGTTCGCCAAGGTCCTGCCGCATGGCGAGCGATGGTGTTTGCCGGGCCGGATGAACCGCAGCGCCGGCGGCACCATGAAGTTTGATCGGCCCGTCGACGCGGAAGCTGCCTTCCTCCTGGCGCGGCGCGCAGCCCGCGCGCTTGGCCTGCGCGCCGCCGGTATCGATCTGTTCACCGATATCGCCGGCGAAGGCCCAGCGATGCGGGTCATCGAGGTCAACGCCAATCCATCGATCCGCTTTCTCGAGGACAGCGGCCGCACCGATCTGATCCTCGATATCTGGCGCCACACGTTCACAGCCGTTGGACTCCTCGATGTTTAACCTGCCCAAATATGGCTCTGGCCTATGCCTGGCGCGGCTGACCGCTCTACTTGATGCGCTGGCGATTGATCGCGCCCGGCTGCAGCGCCATTCCGTCGTCGTCACCGGTTCAAATGGCAAAGGCAGCACGGCGGCTTTTTTGGCCAGCATCGGCCAGGCCCGCGGCTTGCGCACCGGCCTGTTCACCTCGCCGCACCTGTATCGCTTCCATGAGCGATTTCGCATCGACGGCGTCGAGATCGGCGACGATGCCCTGACCGACCTCGTGCTGCGGGTGGCGACCGCGATTGCCGATCTCACGCGGCATGGCGTGCATGAGACGTTCGGAGCGTTCGAGGCCCAGTTCGCGCTGGCGTGTCTGTATTTCCAGGAAGCCGAATGCGAATTCGCCGTCTTCGAGGCGGGCATTGGTGGCCGCTACGATCCGGTCCGGCTGGTGGGCGCTTCCATCATTTGCGTGAGTTCGGTGGATTACGAGCACGTCGACCTCCTTGGCGGCTCGCTCGAATTGATCGCCTCCGACAAGAGCGACGCCTGTGCCGCCGGCGGCACCATCATTTATGGCGAGAATTGCCGGCCGCTGCGGCAGCACCTTGCCGCCTATAACCGTTCCCGTAACGTCACCGGCCTGTTCGTACGGAGCGAGATCGGCATCGGCAACGAGGCGATGTCGGCGACCGGCCAGCAGTTCGACCTGTCGTTTGGTGACAGCCGGATCGACGCGCTCGAAATGCGCCTGCTCGGCGATTTCCAGTTCAACAATGCCGCGATCGCCGCCGTGCTATTCATGCTGTGGTCGGGGGGTACTCACCCAAGACAGACCCCTGCGACGGTCGACGCGGCCATTCGTCGTGGCCTGCGCCAGACCCGATGGCCGGGCCGGCTCGAGATCGTTCAGGAGACACCGCTCACCATCATCGATGTCGGCCATACCCCGGATGGCGTCCAGCAGGCGCTGGCCAGCCTGCGTGCAATCCATGGCGCGGACGACTGGGTGCTGGTGCTGGGCGTTTCCGGCGACAAAAATGTGAATGACATAGCTGGCCATCTCGCGCCGTCTTTTCACAACGTCATCTGCACCAGCGCGTATCACAAGGGCGCCGATGCGCGCGTCGTCGGCGCGGCGGCGCGCAAGGCCAATGCCGGCGCCAAAATCCATGTCGCCAATACGATCGAGGCGGCGGTGCGGATCAGCCAGCAACTAGCGCGGACCTCAGGCCAGAAAATCTACGTCGCAGGCGGGCTGTTCGTCGCCATCGAATACGCCACCGTCCTGCGCGGCGGCCGCGCCCAGGAGCTGCGGTTTTTTTGAGGAGCGCCCTGATCCATCAAAGCAATCCTTCTCTCGTAAAACGCATTGTGCGAGATGGCGTGGCCTAATAGCCTCAGCGCAGACTATAAAAACTGTGCAGTTGATTGTTTTTTACGCGGCGACTGCAACAAACAACGACAAAGTCCGAGGAGCGAGTTTCAATGACTGCCACCGTCAATCGTCAGGTATTGCTAGTCGAGAAGCCCACGGGAAAACTGGGACTTGAGCACTTCAAACTAGTCGAAGGCGCCATGCCGGAGCCGAAAGACGGCGAAGCCTTGCTGCGCGTACACTACATTTCGCTGGATGCCGCCAACCGGGCATGGATGCATGGTGCCACCTATCGCGCAGCGGTCGAGACCAACACCGTGATGGCCGGCGGCGGCATCGCCGAGGTGATCGCGTCGAACTCGCCATCGCTCAAGCCAGGCGACATCGTGTTCGGCGACACCGGATGGCAGGACTACGCTGCGGTGCCTGCGAAACACCTCACCAAGATGCCACGGCTGGAGCCGATGACCCACCTGCTCAGCATCTATGGGATTGCCGGGCTGACGGCCTATTTCGGCCTGCTCGACATCGGCAAGCCCAAGGCCGGCGAGACCGTGGTGGTTTCCGTGGCGGCCGGCTCTGTCGGTTCAATCGTCGGCCAGATTGCCAAGATCAAGGGCTGCCGCGTGGTCGGCATTGCCGGAGGCAAGGACAAATGCGACTGGCTGACGTCCGAACTAGGCTTCGACGCCGCGGTCGACTACAAGGACGGCGCGATATTCAAGGCGCTGAGGGCGGCAGCGCCCGACGGGATCGACGTCTATTTCGACAATGTCGGCGGCGACATTCTGGAAGCCTGCCTGGCGCAGATGAACCTGCGCGGCCGCATCGCCTGCTGTGGTGCGATCTCGCAATATGATGGCGCACCGTCAGCCTCCGGCCCGCGCGGCGTACCCGGCTTGATCGTGGTGAAGCGGCTCACCATGCAGGGCTTCATCGTGATGGACTACATGGCGAAGCGCGATGAGGCCCTCGCCGAGCTGCAGGCCTGGGTGGCGTCCGGACAGATCAAGGTACGGGAGGACGTCATCGACGGGCTGGAAAACACGCCTCAGGCGCTGATCGGGCTGCTGGCGGGCGACAACCGCGGCAAGCGGATGATCCGGGTGTGACCGTCGCTGCGACGGCGCCCGGGATTACGGCGTCGTCGCCAGCGAGCTTCGTCGATCGGCCACCGCGCTCGCGACCACCGGCGGTGCGGCGTTGCCCCAGCTGGTACGGATATAAGTGAGCACCGCCGCGACCTGCGCATCGTTGAGCCGCCAGTCAAAGGACGACATGGCTGGACTGGTCGGCGCGCCATCGGTTGCGACCGCACGGGCGCCGTTCAGCACCACATGGGCCAACGTGGTCGGGTCGTCCGAATGCACCAGCGCACTGCCGGCCAGTTTCGGAAACAGCCGGGCCTCGCCGGAGCCGCTGTCCTTGTGGCAGGCAGCACAGCTATCCTTGTAGGTCGTATCGAGGTCGAGATAGCAGTCGCGATAGCTATAGGAGCTGCCATGGGTCGAGAGGCTGAATGCCCTGTTATAGGTCTCGGCCGTCGCCTTCTTCCACTGCGCGCCCCATTTCGGCGTAGCGGCCGGCACTGGCCGGGTCTGGATCGGACGTGCGCCGGTCTGCCCAGCCCCCATGAAGCCGCCACCGACGAAGCCGAGGCCGCTATGGTCGAAATTGTCGCCGTTGAAATCATCGATCATCATGCCGCGGGCTCTGGTGGCGGAAACGGCGTGTGGCCGACCTTTCGCGCGGCATCTGCGAACAGAGTAGCGCCAAGCCCCTGCTTCAGCGGCGACGTCGGATATTCCGACGAGCGCCAGCCTTCGAACGGATTGCCGCCGGCCTGGATCTGGCCATTGAGGTTGCCGGCCTTGCCGGAGGTCCCGCATAACTTCTCGAAGCGATCGTAATAGGGCTCGAGATCATCGTAGCTGACCGGCCAGTCCTGAATGGTCGTGTCGACCGTCAGCATCTCTTTGCCATAGCG
>NZ_JANXTC010000074.1:0-5688 GCF_025356345.1 Tardiphaga sp. | reverse complement strand
TTCTTTGGCCTGCTGTTCGGCGTGATCGCGGCACGCGGCTTCAACCGCTGGCCGGATACGCTGATCTCCACCCTCGGCCTGGTCTTCTACGCCACGCCGTCGTTCTGGTTCGGGCTGATGGCGATCGTCGTGTTCTCGATCTATCTGCAATGGCTGCCGGCCGGCGGCTTCGAGGATATCGGCACCGTTCACAGCGGCTTGGCGCGGACCATTGATATCGCGCGGCATCTGATCCTGCCGACGCTGACGCTGGGGCTGATCTTCCTCGCCATCTATCTGCGCATCATGCGCGCCTCGATGCTGGAAGTGCTGAACCTCGATTTCGTCCGCACCGCGCGCGCCAAGGGCCTCGACGAGACCCGCGTGGTGATCCGCCATGTGCTGCGCAATGCCCTGCTGCCGATGGTGACGCTGATCGGGCTGCAGGCCGGCACCATGCTCGGCGGCTCCGTCGTCGTGGAAAGCGTGTTCTCGCTGCCCGGCCTCGGCCGGCTGGCCTATGAATCCGTGGTGCAGCGCGACCTCAATACGCTGCTCGGTATCGTCTTCGTCTCGGCGCTGCTGGTGATCCTGGTCAATTTCTTCGTCGATCTGCTGTATGCGCGGCTCGATCCCCGCATCGCGGCGGAGGCCTGAGCATGGATGCGATCAGGCGCTATTTTCGCAGCCCCGCCGCCGTGGTCGGCTTGCTGCTGCTGCTGGTGGTGATCGTGATGGCGATCACGGCCGGTCTGCTGTATCCGCGCGATCCGCTGGCGCTGGCCGGGCGACCGCTGCAATGGCCGTTCGCCAATCCGCGCTTCCTGCTTGGCACCGACAATTCCGGCCGCGACATCGCCGCCCAGATTTTCTATGGCGCGCGGATCTCGCTCTTGATCGGCGGCGTTGCCACGCTGATCGCCATCGTCATCGGCGTGCTGATCGGCGCCTTCGCAGGCTTCTATGGCGGCTGGGTCGACACCGTGTTGATGCGGATCACCGAGGCGTTCCAGACGCTGCCGAATTTCGTTTTATTGCTGGTGCTGGTCGCGGTGTTCGGCTCGACGCTGACCACCGTGACCATCGCCGTCGGCATCGTCTCCTGGCCGGCGCCGGCACGTTTGACCCGCGCCGAATTCATGTCATTGCGCAGCCGTGAATTCGTCCAGGCCGGGCGCACGCTGGGCATGAAGGATATCCAGTTGATCCTCGGCGAGATCCTGCCCAACGCGCTGCCGCCGGTGATCGTCTATGCCAGCGTGGTGATGGCCACCGCCATCCTGCTGGAGAGCGCGCTGGCGTTCCTGCGGCTTTCCGATCCCAATGTCGCCTCCTGGGGCAATCTGATCGGGCTCGGCCGCGACGTGCTGCGGGTGCAGTGGTACGTCTCGGCGATTCCCGGCATTGCCATCCTGCTGACCGTGCTTGCCGTCTCGCTGGTCGGCCAGGGCCTCAATGACGCGCTCAATCCGAGACTGAAGAGCCGATGAGCGAGACTGACAATTCAATCCTGACGCTCGACGGCCTCAGCGTGTCACTGCCGGCAGGCGCCGACCGCTCGCATGCGCTGCGAGGCGTGTCGCTGTCGATCGCCGCCAACGAGATTCTGTGCGTGGTCGGCGAGTCCGGTTCCGGCAAGTCGATCATGGCCAATGCCATCATGCAATTGCTGCCGCGCGACGTCGCCATCGACGGCGGAAAGGTGATGTTCGAGGGCCGCGATCTCGCCAGCGCCACCCCGGCTGAAATGCGAAAGGTGCGCGGCGCCGGCATCGCGATGATCTTTCAGGAGCCGATGACGGCGCTCAATCCGCTGCGCAGCATCGGCGACCAGATCGGCGAGATGTTCTCGATCCATACAAAACTGTCGAAGTCCGAGATCAAGGCGCGTGTGCTGGCGCTGCTGGAAGACGTCCGCATCCCCCATCCCGCCGAGGCCGCGCGGGCCTTTCCGCACGAATTGTCCGGCGGCCAGCGGCAGCGCGCGATGATCGCCATGGCGCTGGCGCTCGATCCGCGGCTGCTGATCGCCGATGAGCCGACCACCGCGCTCGACGTCACCACCCAGGCGCAGATCCTGAAGCTGATCCGCGAATTACAGCTCCGCCGCAAGACGGCGGTGCTGTTCATCACCCATGATTTCGGCGTCGTCGCCGAGATCGCCGACCGCGTTGTGGTGATGCAGCATGGCGCCGTGGTCGAGATCGGCAGCGCGCGGGACGTGCTCAACGATCCGCGGCATGCCTATACCAGACAGTTGATCGCCGCGGTGCCGCCGCTGACCGCGCCGCCGCCGCGACCACTCTCCGACGACATCATCCTGAGCATCGACCATGTCTCGAAGACCTATCGCAATGGCGGGTTTTTCGGCCGCGGCGCGCGCGTCACCCACGCCGTCCGCGATGTGTCGCTGAAACTGCCGCGCGGTGCGACGCTCGGCATCGTCGGCGAGTCCGGATCGGGCAAGTCGACGCTGGCGCGCTGCATCATCCGGCTGATCGATCCCGACGCGGGCGCCATCGTGCTGGAAGGCAAGGACTGGGCGACGATGACGCGCGAAAACGTGCGGCGCGAGACCCGCCATATCCAGATGGTGTTCCAGGACCCGTTCGCCTCGCTCAACCCGCGCCGCAAGGCCGGCGACCTCGTGGCGCAGGGCCCGATCGTGCACGGCACGCCGCGCGCCCAAGCGATGACCGAAGCGAAAGAGCTGTTCGCGCTGGTCGGACTCGATCCGTCGGCGATCGATCGCTTTCCGCACGAATTCTCCGGCGGCCAGCGGCAGCGCATCGGCCTTGCCCGCGCGCTGGCGCTGAAGCCCGACGTGCTGGTGGCCGATGAAGCGGTGTCGGCGCTCGACGTCTCGGTGCAGGCCCAGGTGCTGAAGATGCTCGCCGAATTGCGCGAGCGGCTCGGCCTGTCGATCGTGTTCATCACCCATGACCTTCGCGTCGCCGCCCAGATCTGCGATCTGGTCGCGGTCATGAAGGACGGCGAAGTGGTCGAGCATGGACTGGCCGGCGAGGTGTTCGGCCATCCGCGGCACGCTTATACCAAAGCCCTGATCGCCTCGATCCCCGGCGGCGATTTTGCCCGCGGCCGTCGGCCGTAGAATGGGTTGAGCGTTTCGCGATACCCATCACCTGCGCGCGGTTCAGCCGATGGGTTTCGCTGCGCTCTACCCATGCTACGATTCCGATTCAACTTTCAAACAGCCATGATTTCGCCTTCTCGCGACGCCCGGCGCCCGAGTTTTGCGGTAGTTCCCCCCTCGAACCCATGAGGGGGGGGGCAGCGCGCCGACAGGCGCGGGGGTGGGGGATAGGGACGCGATCCGTGTCACCACGGAACGCGGCGCCTGTCAGCGCGCCACCGCGGTGATTTTAGGCTGGAGGACCGTTCTTCCGGGCCAGCACGTGACCTCCGAAGAGGACACTCCGGCGGGATTTCGCCCGCCTTTCGCTGTCCCGTCCAGCCATTCAAGGCAGAGCCCCGTAGTGGGCCCGGACGGTGACCGCCAACCTCCCGGGGCGTGCTTGCGAGGCACGCGCGCGGGACACCGCATCCTGCTCCGCTACCAAGACGCCTCATGACAGCGCCCCTCGCGAACAAGACGACAGAGCTAATAATCCTAGTTAGGACTTATGTCAATAAATTTATGATTGTCGTTCCGGGGCGGGAGCAGCGTCAGCTGCGCCCTCGCGCCCCGGAATGACAGAATGGTTCCGCATCTTACGCGACGCATCGCGCGGCGCCGATCCGCGTCAGGATCGCATCGAGCTGGCCGATCATCTGGCCGATCTCGGCGCGCGTGACGTTGAGCGCGGGCATCAGCCGCAGGCTATCCGGCCGCGGCGCGTTGAGCAGCAGGCCGTCGTGCAGGGCTTCGGCGACCACCGCCGCCGCGATCGGGCGCTTCAGGTCGAGCGCCAGCAGCAGCCCGCTGCCGCGCACTTCGCCGAGGCCGTGCCGCGCCGAGATGCGTTGCAATTCGCCGGCGAGATGGTGGCCGTTGTCGACGACCGACTTCAGGAATGCCGGCCGGTCGATGTGGTCGAGCACGGCCAGGCCGGCGGCGCACATCAGCGGGTTGCCGTTGAAGGTGCCGCCCTGGTCGCCATGCTCGAACACCGCGGCCTTGTTGGTCGCGAGCAGGGCGCCGAGCGGCACGCCGCCGCCGATGCCCTTGCCGAGCGTCATGATGTCAGGCGCGATCCCTGCCTGCTGGTAGTTGAACAGCGTGCCGGTGCGGCCCATCCCGGTCTGGATCTCGTCGACGATCAGCAGCAGCCCGCGCGCCTGCGTCAGCGCCCGCAACGCCTGCATGAATTCCGCGGTCGCGGGCCAGACGCCGGACTCGCCCTGGATCGGCTCCAGCATCACCGCCACGGTGTTGTCGCCGATCAGCGCTTCGACCGAGGCGAGATCGTTGGTGATCGCTTTCGGAAAGCCGGTCACCTTTGGTTCGAACAGCGCTTCAAACGCCTTCTTGCCCGAGGCCGACATCGTCGCCAGCGTGCGGCCGTGAAACGAATCCTCGAAGGTGATGATCTCGTAGGCGCCGTTGCGATGGTTTGTACCGTATCTCCGCGCCAGCTTGATGGCGCCTTCATTGGCTTCGGCGCCGGAATTGGTGAAGAACACCTGATCGAAATCGTTGCGCGCGACCAGCGCCTGCGCCAGTCTCAGGCTGATATCATTGTAGAAGGCGGGGCTTGGCGTGATCAGTCGTCGGGCCTGCGCCGTCAATGCGTCGATCACGATATCCGGCGAATGGCCGAGCGAGTTCACCGCCCAGCCCTGCATGAAATCGAGATAACGCTTGCCGGTGTCGTCCCACAGCCACGCGCCTTCGCCTCGGCTGAAGACGATCGGCGGGCGGGCGGTGATGTTCATCAGGGCATCGAACGGATGGGTGGCGATCGTCATGGCGGTCTCCTGTGCTGGGAATGAACAGGCGGCCTGAAACGCGAGAAGGCCGCACTGTGGGTGCGGCCTTCTCGAAACTTGCCGAACTAGTCGTTCAGCATCCTCGGACATGGCGCAACCCGGCATCGTCGCAGGAGCGACGACGGAGGGCGGCGCGGATGTGGGTCCGGGTGAAGATCATGGCGGGCGAATACATCCGTGGGGCGTGAGATGTCAAGTGGAGTTGCTCACTGATTTGCAGCTTTGCCAATGCGGCGGGCTCATTCTTCCCCTCTCCCCTTGTGGGAGAGGGTGGCCGCGCGTCAGCGCGGACGGGTGAGGGGTAGATACGATGCAGCCCCCTCATCCGACGCGGACTTCGTCCGCGCCACCTTCTCCCACAAGGGGAGAAGGAAGAAAGATGAGCAGCTCTGCTAGAACCCCGCCACGCTGCCATGCAGATCATAGGCATCGGCGCGTTCGATCTTGGCGGTGACGATCTCGCCGACTTTCAGCGGGCGCCGCGCCGAGACGTAGACCGCGCCGTCGATCTGCGGGGCGTCCGACTTGGAGCGGCCTTTCGAGACGGTCGGGCCGACCTCGTCGATGATGACCTGCTGCCGGGTGCCGACCTTGCGCTTCAGGCGGCGCGCGGAAATCTTCTGCTGCCGCTCCATCAGCGCGTTCCAGCGCAGCTGCTTGATCTCTTCCGGCACGGCATTGCCGAGCGCATTCGACGGCGCGCCGGCGACCGATTCATATTTGAAGGCGCCGACGCGGTCGATCTGCGCTTCCTCGAGC
>NZ_JANXTC010000335.1:0-5181 GCF_025356345.1 Tardiphaga sp. | reverse complement strand
CTGGGTCACGCTGCTGCGCTCGTCCTTTATCGGCTGCTGGCTCGGCATCACGCCGGGCGGCGCGATTGCTGCTTCTTTCATGGGCTACAACCTCGCCAAACGTTTTTCCAAGGATCCGGACAGTTTTGGCAAGGGCCGCATCGAGGGTGTGTTCGCGCCGGAAACCGCGGCCCACGCGTCCGGCACCGCGGCGCTGCTGCCGATGCTCGCGCTCGGCATTCCCGGCTCCGGCACCGCGGCGATCCTGCTCGGCGGGCTGATGGTGTGGGGGCTCAATCCCGGTCCATTGCTGTTTGTCGAACACAAGGATTTCGTCTGGGGCCTGATCGCCTCGATGTATCTCGGCAATGTCGTCGGTCTGGTGCTGGTGCTGACGACGGTGCCGATCTTTGCCTCGATCCTGCGGGTGCCGTTCGCGGCCGTCGCCCCGATGATCGTGGTATCCTGCGCGATCGGCGCCTACGCGATCCAGAACGCGATATTCGACATCTGGCTGATGCTCGGCTTCGGCGTCGTCGGTTACGTCTTCAAGAAGATCGGCATCCCGCTAGCGCCGTTCACGCTCGCGCTGGTACTGGGAAACCGTGCCGAAGACGCGTTCCGGCTGTCGATGATCGGCTCCGGCGGCAGCGTCGGCGTGTTCTGGTCGAACGGCCTGGTCGGTTCGATCACCACGCTGGCGATCACGCTGCTGTTCTGGCCGATGATCGACATGGCCTTCAGCCGCGTCGGCCAGATGATGCGGCCGGCGAGGGCGGTGGGGTAGGTCGCTCTCTGCCCACGGGGCCATAGTCGCTAAGATGCGCCTGCCGCGCTGATTCGCGCGTGAGGGCGGTGGCCATATGAAAATCGTGATTCTCGCCGGTGGTCTCGGGACCAGGATTTCCGAGGAAACGGTGGCGCGACCGAAGCCGATGATCGAGATCGGCGGCCGGCCGATCCTCTGGCACATCATGAAGATCTACAGCCATTACGGCTTCAACGACTTCATCATCTGCCTCGGCTACCGCGGCTATCTGATCAAGGAATATTTCGCCAACTACTTCCTGCACATGTCAGACGTGACGATTCATCTGGCGGAGAATCGCATGGATATCCATCGCGAAACCGCCGAGCCGTGGCATGTGACGCTGGTCGATACCGGCGAACACACCCAGACCGGCGGTCGCATCAAGCGGGTGCTGCACCACGTCAAGGACGAGGAGATGTTCGGCCTGACCTATGGCGACGGCGTCGCCGATATCGATATCGCGGCGCAGATCGCCTTCCACCGCGAACACGGACGACGCGCGACGGTGACCGCGGTGCGTCCGGCGCGGCGCTTCGGGGCGCTGGCGATCGAGGGCGACCGGGTGCTGGCGTTCCAGGAAAAGCCCGAGGATGACGGTGGCTGGATCAATGGCGGCTTCTTCCTGCTGTCGCCGTCGGTGGGCGATCTCATCGCCGACGACGCCACGGTGTGGGAGGAAACCCCGATGCGTTCGCTGGCGCAAAGCGACGACCTGCGCGCCTATGTGCATCATGGCTTCTGGCATCCGATGGACACGATGCGCGACCGCGGCTTTCTCGAAGCGCAATGGGCCGGTGGCGACGCGAAGTGGAAGAAGTGGTGATCGACCGCGCGTTCTGGCGCGGCAAGCGCGTCTTCCTGACCGGCCATACCGGGTTCAAGGGCGCCTGGATGACGCTGCTGCTGCATTCGCTCGGCGCCAAAGTGTCCGGCTTCGCACTGCCGCCGGAACATGAAGCGGGCGTGTTCAACGTCGCCGGGGTGGCCGCTGACTGCGTGAACCAATATGGAAACATCAACGACCCGGCCGCGCTCGCCGCGGCGCTGGTGCAATGCCAGCCCGACATCGTTCTGCATCTGGCGGCGCAGGCGCTGGTGCGGCGCTCCTATGCGCAGCCGGCGGAGACCTGGATGACCAATGTCATGGGCACCGTGCATCTGCTCGAGGCGGTGCGGCAGGTCGCCGGCATCCGCGCCGTGGTAATCGTCAGCAGCGACAAGTGCTATGACAATGTCGGGCGCGAACGCGGCTATGATGAAAGCGACGCGCTGGGCGGCGCCGATCCCTACAGCGCCAGCAAGTCCGGCACCGAACTGGTCGCGGCAAGTTACCGTCGCAGCTATTTTGCGGATCCGGCCGGGCCGCGGATCGCCTCCGCCCGCGCCGGAAACGTGATCGGCGGCGGCGACTGGGCGGTGGACCGGCTGGTGCCCGATGCGATCCGGGCGTTCGGCAGCGGCGCGGCGCTGCGCATCCGCGCGCCCGCATCGGTACGGCCGTGGCAGCACGTGCTCGATCCCGTTCTGGGCTATCTCCGGCTGGCGGAGCGCCTGGCCGGCGACGACGGGGTATCCGTCGCTGAAGCGTGGAATTTCGGGCCGGAGGCCGCGAGCGAAGTCAGCGTCGGCGCGATCGCGGATCGCCTGGTCGGGCTGTGGGGCGGAACGGCGCATTGGAGCCGCGACAGCGCGGAGCACCCGCATGA
Source organism: Tardiphaga sp. (assembly GCF_025356345.1). Lineage (GTDB taxonomy): Bacteria > Pseudomonadota > Alphaproteobacteria > Rhizobiales > Xanthobacteraceae > Tardiphaga. Next base: position 2,685 of record NZ_JANXTC010000335.1, on the reverse strand, counting down.
AGCGGCCTATCTGCGGCTCGATTGCGCAAAGGCGAACTCGCGGCTGGGCTGGCATCCCGCGCTGGCGCTTCCCGACGCCCTGAAATTGACGGTGGACTGGTACAAGGCTTTTGCCGATGGGGCGGCCATGCGCGATGTGACGCTGGCGCAGATCGACCGCGTTCTCACTCTCTCAACCAGGCAGGCCTTGCAGTGAATCCATCCGCGAAAAGTTCCGGCCTCGCCGAAATCACGCATTGCGAAGTGTGCGGTGGCAAGAACCTGCGTCCCGTGCTCGACCTTGGCCGGCATCCGATGTGCGATGATCTGGTCGCCATCGGCGATGATCGCGTCTGCGTGGAATATCCGATCGAGATCCTGTTCTGCGACAGCTGCCGCACCGCGCATCAGCGCTTCCAGATCCCGAAGCACGAGCTGTTTCCCTCGACCTATCACTACCGCTCGCGGCAGACGCTCGATGTTCTCAACGGCATGCGTCGGCTGGTCGAGGCCTGTATCGTCAACTATGGCGATCTGTCCGGCAGGAAGGTGCTGGACGTCGGCTGCAATGACGGCAGCCTGCTGTCGATCTTCGCTGAGCATGGTGCGCAGACTTACGGTATCGAGCCGACGGGGGCTGCAGCCGATGCGCTCGCCGTCGGGCATCGCGTGCTGAATGCATTCTTCAGCGAAGACGTGGCGCGCGATTTCGTCGCGCAATTCGGCCAGCCCGACATCATCACCTTCACCAATGTGTTCGCGCATATCGAGGACCTCGGCGCGGTGATCCGCGCGCTGAAAATCCTGCTGAAGCCGGAGACCAAGATCGTGATCGAAAATCACTATCTCGGTTCGATCCTCGCCAAGCGGCAGTTCGACACATTTTATCACGAGCACCCGCGCACCTATACCGCGACGTCCTTCGCCTTCATTGCGAGGTCGCTGGGCATGGCGATCTCCAGCGTCGCGTTTCCGGATCGCTACGGCGGCAACATCCGCGTCTTCCTGGGAGCAGGCCATGAAGCTCCGCAAGATCACGCCACGCTGCTCGATCGCGAGCGCGGCTTTGGCGACGATCTATCGAAGATGGCGCGGGAAATCGCGCAATGGCGCATCACCAAGGGACAGCAGATCACGGCCGCGGTCGCGCAATATGGCGCGCTGGCCGGCAAGGCGTTTCCTGGCCGTGCGGCAATCCCGATCAAGATGCTGGGGCTCGATCGCACCAGCATCGATGCGATTTACGAGAAGCCGGGCTCCGGCAAGATCGGGCATTATGTTCCCGGTACCCGGATTCCGATCCTGTCCGATGACGATTTCCCGGCTGCGGATCGCGCCCGCCCGCTGGTCAACATGGCCTGGCATATCGCCGCCGAGATCGGGCCCTATCTGCGTGGTCGCGGCTTTTCCGGGGAAATCATCGACATCATCGCCGAAAGCGATTTCACCGCATGAAGGTCGCCATCCTGGGCTCCGGCTTCGGGCTCTATGGCTATCTCCCGGCCTTGATCGGGCAGGGCTGCGACGTGCTGCTTCCGGATCGCTACCGCGCTGTCGTTGAGGGCCGCGCCGAACTGGCGAGCTTGGCAGCCGCGATCGAATGGGTCGCCGACGATGCGGTGGCGCTGGACCGCGCGGAGGCGTTGGTCCTGGCGCGCCGGCCAGAGGACCAGGCGGCGGCGATGGCGGACATTCTCGGAAGGCCCCGCATCCAACGCCTGCTGCTGGAAAAACCCCTGGCGCCGACGCCCGTCGAGGCCGAACATCTGCAGGCGCAATTGCAGGCCTCCGGAAAACTGTTTCGTATCGGCTATATTTTCGGCTTCACCGACTGGGGCCAAAGACTGATCGCGCAGGCCGGATCATCGTCGCGCGGCGACCTTGCCATCCGCTGGGCGTTTCGCGCGCATCATTATGCGACCGACCGGCAAAACTGGAAGCGGTCGCATGCGCAAGGCGGCGGCGCGCTGCGCTTCTATGGCATCCAGTTGCTGGCGCTGGCGGCGCAATTGGGATTCACCAGGGCGTTGCATTCAACGATTTCGTCACGGCTTCCCGACGAGGCCGAATCCTGGTCGGCGACGATGGCCAACGAGGCCGGGGATCAATGCGCGCTGCTGGTCGATTCCAATGCGGCCGAGCCGCATTTTTCGGTGACGACGCCCTGGTTGGACGATTCGATCGGGCAGATCGATCCGTTCAACGGAGCTGCATCTTCAGGGCAGGACCGGCGCGTTCCCTTGCTGTCGTCGCTATGCGCCGAGATGCTGAACGGCGAGCCGCCAGCGCTTCGCTGCCAAGCGGAGACGATTGCTCTGTGGCGTGACATCGAGGCCATCACCACGCGGCAACATAAGGCCTGAACGGTCTACAGAAACCGCGGCACCGGCAGGGGCGTCATTAGAAGGCCCTTGTAGCCCTTGGCGCGCAGCTTCGGCGCCAGTTCGTCGGCGATGTGCCAGGAGAGAATAATGGCGCAGTCGGGCTGGTCCTCGAACATCCGGCTCTCCTCGACCACGGGGATCAGCGTGCCCGGCATGCATTTGCCGATCTTCAGCGAGCCCTCGATCTCGACCACATAGTCGATGGTATTGGAGTCGAGACCGACATAATTGACCAAGGTCGAGGCGCGCGATGGCGCGCTGATGCCGCAGATCCGGCCGCCCTTTTCCTTGACGTCGCGGATCAGCCCATGGAGCCGTTCCT
>NZ_JANXTC010000329.1:0-8439 GCF_025356345.1 Tardiphaga sp. | reverse complement strand
GACAAGAAACTGGCGGACCGCACCATCAAGGCGCTGCTGGAACAGGATTACGTCAGCGGCTTGTTTGTCGATGACAGGTTCGGGCGCTTCCCCGGCACGCTGCCGATGTCGCAGATCGGCCTCAAGGGCAAAGCCGTAACGCCGAACCCGACGATCGTGGTCAATTTCCGCTCCTATACGACGGGCTGCGACGAACCGACCAACTGCTCCGTCGAGATCGCCGATACCGTGCTGCGTCAGGGCCAGGGCATGCATGGCAGCTTCGGTCGCGGCGATACCCACAACTTCATGGCGGCGATCGGACCGGACTTCAAAGCCGGCTATGTCGACGCCCTGCCGGTCAGCAATGCGGATGTCGGGATGACAGCGGCGCAGCTGCTCGGCCTGACACGCAAGGCCAATGGCGCGTTGATCGGTCGGGTCATGACGGAAGCGATGCCGAACGGCGCCACGCCGGAGGCCGTCACCGATACGTTGAGCTCGCAGCCCGGCGCGCAGGGCCTGCGCACCGTGCTGAAGCGCCAGACCGTCGGTCAGCAGCGCTATTTCGACGCCGCGGGTTTTCCGGGACGCACGGTCGGCCTCGACGCGGAGTAACAAGATCACTGACAAAAACGGCGGGGGAACATCCCCGCCGCGGTTACATCCAGATCTGCGGTTCCGGTTTACAGCCCGATATCGAACACGCTCGGCAACGATGCCATCGGCAGCGTCGCGGCGCCGACGATGGTGGCAACGAGGGTCATCAGAGTGCGGTTGCTGACACGCTTGCCGCGCATCTGTGCCGCGATCCACTCCAGCACTTCGATATTGACGCCAGCGGCGCGGGTCGGCGCCCAGCTTTCGATCGCGGTGTCAGGTGACAGGGCGACGGCGCGAGACGGCACCGGCAGGCCGGAAGCGGAAGCGGCGTGATGCACGACGGCCTTCGCGAACAGATCGTCGAAGCGGCCATCATCGCTGCGCTCAGCGGCGGCCTCGTTGATGGCGAACATCGCCTCGGCCTCGGCCCGGCTGACCGGCTGGCTCTCGACACCGGCGGCGGTGAGGATGCGCGCGCACCAGGCAGCATCATCGGCATCGAGCGCGCGGGAAAAATGGATCCGGCCGCGGGCGGTCGGGCCCTCGCCGGTGATCACGCCGTCGCGCACAATTCCGAGTGCCTGGGCGGCAGCCTGACGGTCGACGATCCCGGCGGTTTCAATGGCGCCGACGCAGTCGGCAGCAGCAGCGGTAGACATTTCAGTTCTTCTCTTCTGTGTCATTCATTCTGACCCCCAGCATTTCCACTTGGGGATTAACGGTTGATTAACGGATGGTGTCGCGCGTGTTCACTTCTTCGAACCGTTGCTGATTTGTCGCGAGGGTCACTCGTGCGCCTAGCGATGTGGCGACCGGGGTCCGGCGAGATTGCGCCGAAGCCACGGCAACTTGGCGGCATCCGGTGTCCCAGTGTTGCGGTGTTCATTTTGTCGCAGTGCCACGAAAGCAAATAACATGTCGTTAGTTCCACCATCCGCAGAAAGATCTTCTCCTTTTTTCCGCGGTGTTCCTTTACGGCGTCCCGCGGACTATAGTGCAATTGCGAAATTCAGCTTTACCTTGAACGACATGAGGCCGTAACATGACACTTCAAATTGGCGCCGTGGCTCCTGATTTCGAAGCCGAAACCACCACAGGACGCATCAAGTTCCACGAGTGGATCGGCAATAGCTGGGCTTTGCTGTTCTCGCATCCGAAAGATTTCACGCCGGTCTGCACCACGGAACTCGGAGCACTGGCAAAGCTGCAGCCTGAGTTCGACAAGCGCGGCGTCAAGCTGATCGGCCTGAGTGTGGATCCGGTGGCCAAGCATGCGCTGTGGGTCGACGATATCACGGAGACCCAGGGGTACCGTCCGACATTTCCGATGATCGGCGACACCGACTTCAATGTCTCGAAGCTGTACGACATGCTGCCGGCCAGCGTCTCCGGCGATGTCGGCGCCCGCACCGCAGCCGATAACCAGACCGTGCGCAACGTGTTCGTGATCGGCCCGGACAAGAAAATCAAGCTGGTGCTGGTCTACCCGATGACCACCGGCCGCAATTTTCAGGAAATCCTGCGCGTGATCGACTCGCTGCAGATGACCGCGAAGCATCGCGTCGCAACCCCGGCGGACTGGCAGCAGGGCGAGGATGTCATCATCGCCGGCTCGGTGACTAACGAAGAGGCCAAGACCATCTATCCCGACGGATGGAAAGAGCCGAAGCCCTACATCCGCATTGTGCCGCAGCCGCGCTAGACAAGGGTGACCCAGGCAAGATTGGCGCTCCGCAACTGCGGGGCGCCCCTGCCCTTGTCAATTGACGGTATCGGGCGATTCACGCCGCCGCTACAGCCCTTCCCCTTGTTGCTTCCGTGTCCTTTGCCGGTGGCAGACCAAACATCCGTCCGTACTCGCGGGTGAACTGCGGCACGCTCTCATAGCCGACAGCGAACGCTGCGCTGCTCGCCGACAATCCCTCCGCAGCCATCAACCGCCGTGCCTCGATGAGCCGCAACTGCTTCTGGAATTGCAGCGGCGACAGCGACGTCACGGCACGAAAATACTGGTGGAACGACGACGGACTCATTCCGGCTATCGCCGCCAGACGCTCGACCGGCAGCGGCCGCGCGAACTCGGCACGCAGCACGGCGACGGCCCCCGCGATCCGCTGGGCGTGGCTGTCCTGCCAACCGAGCCGGCGAATGGCAGGGCCGTGCCGGCCGGCCAGCAGCCAGTAGTGCATCTCGCGCAGCATCTGCGGGCCCAGCACAGGCACCGCCGCCGGCCGCTCCAGCAAATGCATCAGCCGCAGCGCCGCGTCGGCAACCTCGCCGTCGGTCGGTTCGATCCGCACCGCCGCACCTTCCGCCACGGTCAGCGCCGCCATCTGCAACGTCAGTTCGGCGATCACCGCCAGATCCAGTTCGACAACCAGGGAGAGATAGGGCGCATCGGTGCTGGCGCGCGTGATCTGACTGACGATCGGCACGTCCGCGGTGATCAGCAGCGAGTCGCCGGCGCCGAACGCAAAGAGATCGGATCCCATCGCGACCTGCTTGCTGCCTTGCAAGACGAGGCAGGCCATAGGCTTCGAGATCGCGTGGACCAGGCCGCTTGGCGCGGTCGAACGGACGATCATCAGGCCACCCATGGGGCTCCGGGCAAACCCGGCCGGATCGGCAAAGGCCTCGGCATAGCGGCTGGCGACATTGAGCAAAGTTTCGGTCATGGCGCGATTCTAACCGATCGCCCGATGTCGCGCACCTGTACTGGAGGAATAGGCAAGCAATGCCGAGGTTTCGACAACGACGTTCGGAGACCCGACCGCTATCCAGCCGGTCATCGCAACAGGAGTTGAAGCATGACCAGCATCACCATCGTCACCGGCGCCAGCCGCGGACTCGGCCGCAATACCGCCCTCTGCATTGCCCGCCACGGCGGCGACGTCATCTTGACCTATCAGAGCCGGGAGGAAGGTGCGCAGGCGGTGGTCGCCGAGATCACCGCGATGGGCCGCACCGCGATCGCCTTCCCGCTGGACACCGGCGACATCGCCGGCTTCACTGATTTCGCCGCCCGCCTGCGCGCCGCGTTGCGCATCCACTGGCAGCGCGACACGTTCGATCATCTCGTCAACAATGCCGGCCACGGCGACCGTGCGTTGATCGAGCAGACCACCGTGGCGCAGTTCGATCGGCTGGTCGACGTGCATTTCAAAGGCGTCTACTTCCTGACCCAGGCACTGCTGCCGCTGATCGCGGATGGCGGTCGCATCGTCAACCTGTCTTCCGGCCTGACGCGAATGTCGTTCCCCGGCTACGCGGCCTACGCCGCGGTAAAGGGCGCGGTCGAAGTTCTCACCCGGTACATGGCCAAGGAGCTGGGCCCCCGCGGCATTGCCGTCAATACGGTAGCACCGGGCGCCATCGAAACCGACTTCGGCGGCGGCGGCGTGCGCGACAATCCGGATGTCAACAGGCTGTTCGCCGGCATGACTGCGCTCGGCCGCGTCGGGCTGCCCGATGACATCGGGCCGATGATCGCCAGCCTGTTGTCGCCGGACAACCGCTGGGTCAACGCGCAGCGGATCGAGGTGTCGGGCGGACAAGGCCTCTAGACGGCGGCGTGCCGGCGGACAATGGCCCGCCGGCTCCCTACCTTACAGCTTGGATTCCACCCAGTTGGCGAGCAGCAGGCCCAGCGTGGCTGCCACCGCCGTCACGACTGTGCCCCAGGAAATGTCGACCATCACCACCGGCCACGTCCAGTGCTTCAACAGCGACAGCGAGGTCAGTTCGAAGGTCGCATAGCAGAAGAAGCCAAACAGCGCGCCGTAGAGCAGGGTCGACCGCCAGGTCGCGTCCGGCGCGCTGTTGACGAACACCAGGATGCCGACAATGTAGAGGAAGTAGAACAGGATCGCCGGAGCGAGGCGCACCTCGCCCAGCATGTCGCCGACCTGGGCGTTGAAGAAGCCCTTGGCGATGGTCCCGAGAAACAGCAGGTCCAGTGGCAGCATCACCACGAACGTCGCCACATAGAGAATTGCGTATCGTTTCACGTCGACCTCCAGCCTGTCCCAGGCACTATACTTCGATAAAATACGCGCCAGCGCCGACAAGGTTGCAAGATCCCCCGGGTATTTGAGACCGGATCAAATTGGCGAACCGCATGGTAAATGTCGGAGATGACCGACTCACATCCCCACATCGTCTGGTTTCGCGACGATCTTCGCCTGTCAGATCACCCTGCCCTGCACGCCGCCGCGACCAGCGGGGCGCCGGTGATCTGCCTCTACATCCTCGATGAAAAGAGTGCCGCCCTGAAGCGGACGATGGGAGGAGCAACGCGCTGGTGGCTGGCGCAGTCGCTACGCGCCTTGCAGGCCAGCCTGCAGGCGATCGGCGGAACGCTGGTGCTGCGGCGCGGCGCCGCGGCCGATGTCATCGCCGCCCTGGCGCGAGAGGTCGATGCCGCGCATGTCTCCTGGAATGAAATCGCGCAGGCGCCAGAGCTTATGGTGACCGATCAGGTCACCGCCGCGCTGGCCGATCTTAATGTCGGCGCCCACCCTTACCACGGCGACCTGCTGGTGCCGCCCGCCGCGATCCGCACCAAGGAAGGGCGCGGGCTTCGGGTGTTCACGCCGTTCTGGAAGCGCATCCTGGCGATGGGCGATCCAGCCAAGCCGCTGCCTACGCCGAAGAAGCTGGTGCCCGCTCCCGAAATTGCCAGTGACAATTTGTCTGACTGGAAGCTCGAGCCAACCCGGCCGGATTGGGCTGGCGGGCTGCGCGAGAGCTGGACGCCGGGCGAAGCCAAGGCGCAGCAGCAGCTGCGCCAACTGTTGAAGGCGGCCATCGTCGGCTACGCCACCAACCGCGACCGCCCCGACCGCGAAGGCACGTCGCGGCTGTCACCACATGTCAGATTTGGCGAGATCAGCCCGCGGCAAGTCTGGTACGCGGCGCGCTTCGCCGCCGCCGAACATCCCCAGCACGCCACCGACATCAACAAATTCCTCAGCGAAGTGGGCTGGCGCGAATTCAGCCGACACCTGTTGTTCGACGTGCCCGACCTCGCCGAGCGCAATCTTCAACCCTCCTTCGACGCATTTCCATGGCGGACCGATCGCGCGGCACTACGCGCCTGGCAGCTTGGCCAGACGGGTTATCCGATCGTCGATGCCGGCATGCGGGAGCTCTGGCACAGCGGTGTGATGCACAATCGGGTTCGCATGGTGGTGGCTTCGTTCCTGGTGAAGCACCTGTTGATCGACTGGCGCGAAGGCGAAAAATGGTTCTGGGATACGCTCGTCGATGCCGATGCGGGTAGCAATCCGGCCAACTGGCAATGGGTCGCAGGCTCCGGTGCCGACGCAGCCCCCTACTTCCGCGTCTTCAATCCGATCCTTCAGGGAGAAAAGTTTGACCCCGACGGAATCTATGTTCGACGCTGGGTGCCCGAGCTGAAAGACATGCCGTCGAAGTTGATCCATCAGCCGTGGATCGCTAGCCCGCTAGAGCTTAAGCGCGCGGGCGTCACGCTCGGCACGAACTATCCGGCACCGATCATCGAGCACAAACTCGGTCGAGAACGTGCCTTGAAAGCCTACGCGACCACACGAAACGGTTGACTACATGTCACTCACACTTCATCTGAGAACCGAATCGGACTATCGTCAGAGAATCGATAACCTTTGGGGGATAAGATGAACGACGACACTCCGATTTTGGAGCAGATGACAGACGCTCTCACCAGCGCTGCCGATGCGACAAAAGAAGCCGCCACTTCCTTGGTGAAAAAAGTCCGTAAGGCCACCACCAAGAAAGCGGCGAAGAAGCCCGCGGCCAAGAAAGCCGTGAAGAAATCCACCCCGAAATCTTCAGCCAAGAAACCTTCGGCGAAGAAAACCAAGAAAGCGAAAAAGACAGTGGCAAAAGCAGTGAAGAAGACCGCGAAGAAGGCTCCGAAGGCAGCGAAGGCCGTCAAAGCCGCGAAGAAGACCGTCAAGAAGACCGTGAAGAAGGCTGCTCCGAAGAAGGCCAAGAAGGCCGCTCCGAAGAAGGCCAAGAAGGTTGCCAAGAAGTCCAAGAAGTAAGACTCACAGCTAGGCTGTGAAGTGAAAGCCTCCGGGTCCAAGCCCGGAGGCTTTTTCTTGTCTGGAGTTGGCGTCGAGGCATCGGATTGCGCCGACCGAGCTTCGTGTCGCGGACGCAGTGCGGCGAAAGGTTCTCAGCCACGCGTCCGATTGACCAGCAGCACCGCCGCGCCACACGCCACCATGCCGATGATGGCGACCGCGTCGAGCTTTTCGCCGAACAGCACATAGGCCAGCAGCGCCGTCACCGCCGGCACCAGATAGAACAGGCTGGCGACCTGGCTCGAGGGCTGACGCCGCAGCAGCCAGTACAGCAATCCGACCGTACCGATCGACAACACCACCGCGAGCCAGGCCACCGACAGCACGAATTGCGTGGTCCAGTGGATGATGTTGGTCTCGAACGCCCACGCCCCGACGCCGACCAGCACCAGGGCAGCGACCTGCTGCAGCAGGCTTCCGCTACGCCAGTCGATGCTGCCGCAGAAGCGTTTCTGGTACAGCGTGCCGAGCGTGATGCTGACCAGCGAGCCGGCCGAGGCCAGCCAGCCCCAGCCGGCGTCGCCCGAGATCGGACGACCGTGCAGGATCAGCAACACGCCGGCGAGGCCGAGCAACAGTCCGCCCCACTGCGATGGCGTGACGCGTTCGCCGAGAAACCGGCTCGCGAGTAGCGACGTCAGGATCGGCTGCAGTCCGGGTATCAGCGCCGATAGCCCGACCGGAACCGAATGAGCGACCGCCAGCACGGTGAAGGCGAGATAGAATCCCTGGACCAGAATACCGGCGACGATGCTGTGGCCGATGCCGGCGCGATCCGGCCAAGGCGGCCTGACGATAGCGACGACGACGACCATGATGGCGACGACGATCGCCATCCGAACCGTGAGGTAGGTCAGTGGCTCGGCACCGGTCAGCACATATTTGGTACCGATGAAGCCGGTGCTCCACAGCAGGATGAAGAGGACGGGCGCCATGCGCCCGGCGAGGGCCTGAAAATCACGATTCATTGGCTGCCTGAGTGCCCTATCCTGTGCTAAGCGGCAATCATGATCGGCGCGCGGCAGTCCGCCGCGCAGCACACACCAACACGATGAATGAGGACCGCATGGACGTTCGCGCCGCCGTTGCCATTGCCGCCGGCAAGCCGCTGGAGATCATGACCGTACAACTGGAAGGTCCGCGCGATGGCGAGGTGCTGGTTGAGATCAAGGCCACCGGTATCTGCCACACTGACCAGTTCACGCTGTCCGGCGCCGATCCCGAGGGCCTGTTTCCCGCCATCCTCGGCCATGAAGGCGCCGGTATCGTCGTCGATATCGGCCGCGGCGTCACTTCGGTGAAGAAGGGCGACCACGTCATCCCGCTGTACACGCCGGAATGCCGGCAGTGCCCATCCTGCCTGTCGCGCAAGACCAATTTGTGCACCTCGATCCGCGCGACGCAAGGCGCCGGGATGATGCCCGACGGCACCTCGCGCTTCTCGATGGGGGGCAAACCGATCCATCATTACATGGGCACCTCGACCTTCTCCAACTTCACCGTGCTGCCGGAGATCGCGGTGGCGAAGATCCGCGAGGACGCCCCGTTCGACAAGGTCTGCTATATCGGCTGCGGCGTCACCACCGGCATCGGCGCGGTGATCTACACGGCCAAGGTGCAGCCCGGCGACAACGTGATCGTGTTCGGCCTGGGCGGCATCGGCCTGAACGTGATCCAGGGCGCGCGCATGGCCGGCGCCAACATGATCATCGGGGTCGACATCAATCCGGCACGCGAGACGCTGGCACGCAAGTTCGGCCTGACCCAT
>NZ_JANXTC010000312.1:0-6248 GCF_025356345.1 Tardiphaga sp. | reverse complement strand
GCGGAATCGCCATGCCCACCAGATGCGCCGCCGCGCCGTCATCTTCGGGCGCAGGGATTTTGGTCCAGTCGACGTCAAGAAGATTGGGCTGCTTCATCAATCAATCCTTACCCCCGCGCCCGCATCAGGCGACCCTTTTCGCGGCCCCAGTCGCGGTCCTTCTCGCTGGCGCGCTTGTCGTGCAACTGCTTGCCCTTGGCCAGCGCCAGCTGCAGTTTCACCCGGCCGCGCTCGTTGAAATACATTTTCAGCGGCACCAGCGTCATGCCCTGGCGCTCCACCGCGCCCATCAGCTTGTTGATCTGCTTGCGGTGCATCAGCAGCCGGCGCGGCCGCTTCGGCTCGTGGTTGAAACGGTTGGCCTGCAGATATTCCGGGATGTTGCAGTTGATCAGCCAGATCTCGCCATCCTTGGGATCGGCATAGGATTCCGCGATCGTCGACTTGCCATTGCGGATCGACTTCACCTCGGTACCGGTCAGCTCGATACCGGCCTCCAGAGTATCCTCGATCGCGTAATGGAACCGCGCCTTGCGGTTCTCGGCGATTACCTTCATCGGGCGGTCTTTTTTCTCGGCCATCGTCAGTTGCCCTGGGCGTTATCTTGAAAACAGGTCCGATAACGCTCGCTGAAAAGGCGTTCAGGCCTTTTTCAGCAAATCGCGGATTTCGGTCAGCAGCTCTTGTTCGCGGGTCGGCTTGGGCGGCTCCGACGGATTCGCCGCATCGTTGCGCTTCAGCTTGTTCATGAAGCGGATCACCGAGAACAGCACGAAAGCGACAATGATGAAGTTCAGCGTCAGCGTCAGAAAACTGCCCCAGGCCAGTACGGCGCCCTGCTTCTTGGAGTCGGCCAGATTGGTGGCGGTCACCGCCTTGGACAGACCCGTGAAATAGTTAGAAAAATCCAGACCGCCAGTGATGGCCCCGATGATGGGCATGATGATGTCGCCGACCATCGAGCTGACGATCGCCCCGAATGCCGCGCCGATGATCACGCCGACGGCGAGATCGACGACATTGCCCTTCATCGCGAAATCGCGGAATTCCTTCAGCATTCCCAATCCCTTCCCATCAATATCGCAGACTGTGATTTAATCCGGAAACGGCCTTGCTTCAGTTGATCAGCCCGGCATGGACCATCGCGCGGTGGATCGCCTGGCCGGTAGGCTGCGTGACCGGCAGCAGCGGCAACCGCACCTCTTCCTTGACGCGACCGAGCAGGGTCAGGCCATGCTTGGCGCCCGCCAGACCTGGCTCCATGAAGATCGCGTCGTGCAACGGCACCAGCCGGTCCTGGATCTTCAGGGCAGCGGCATAGTCGCCCTTGAACACCGCCGCCATCAGCTCGGCGCAGGGTTTTGGCGCCACATTGGCCACCACCGAGATGCAGCCATGGCCGCCGGCCGCCATATAGGCCAGCGCCGTCATGTCCTCGCCGGACAGCTGGATGAAATCCGGCCCCATGGCATGGCGCTGCTGCGACACCCGCGCCAGATTGGCGGTCGCATCCTTGACGCCGGCGATGTTCTTCAGCTCGAACAATCGCGACATGGTATCCACCGACATGTCGACCACCGAACGCGGCGGGATATTGTAGATCAGGATCGGAATCCCGATCGCATCATTGACCGCCTTGAAGTGCTGGTACATGCCCTCCTGGGTCGGCTTGTTGTAATAGGGCGTGACCACCAGCACCGCGTCGGCGCCAGCCTTCTCGGCATGTCGGGCCAGTTCGACGGCTTCCCGGGTCGAGTTCGAACCGGCACCGGCGATCACCGGAACGCGGCCCTTGGCCTCGTCGATGCACCATTCAACGACCTTGCGGTGCTCGTCATGGCTCAGCGTCGGGCTTTCGCCGGTGGTGCCAACCGGAACCAGGCCACTGGTTCCCTCGGAGATCTGCCAGCTGACGAGGGCGCGAAACGCCGCTTCGTCGAGCGCGCCGTCCTTGAAGGGCGTCACCAGCGCGGTATAGGATCCACTGAAAGTCGCGGTGGTGGCCATATTTGTCTCCGAGCGCGCTGCGGCTTGAGCCGTCTGCTTACCGACTGTTTGAGCACCAAGTTCTATCGAGTTCGGCGCGGCGGCGAAAGACCGCCGGAAGCCGTTCAGCCGCGATTTCGCCGCGGTGGTCAGGCAGAGATAAGGCGAACGGCAAAAATTGACGTTTTGTCCATCATTTCAATTAAATACAGCAGTGACCGACTGCGATTACCTTGATTCGCCGCGAAGGAGCGCCATGACGCGACTGGCCCCCAACTCCGCTGTGCGATGGACGGCCCTGGGCATCACCCTGGCGCTGCTGGCCAGCGTGTCCACCCTGAGCCTGCAAGCTTATGCGGCGACACCGGTGCCACTGCCAAAACCGCGACCGATCGCGCGCAACGTCGTACCGAAGAACACCGCTCTGCCCGCGCCCGCCAAACCGTTGTCACCCGACGCGGCAAGTCCGGCACCGGCGATGCAGCCGGCCACACGACAGCACGCCGCGCTGCCGCCGCCGGCCCGCAAGCCGATCGCCCCGGCGGCGATGGCCGCGACCGCCGCGACGTCGCAGGCCGACACCGAGGCGCTGGAAAACGTCATCGAACTGGTGCGCAAGCGCAAGCCGGTGGATGCCTCGCAGCTCGCGCAGGGAATCGGCGATCCGGTCGCGCGCAAGCTGGCGGAATGGATCATCCTGCGCAGCGACGACAATGGCGCCACCGTCGAGCGCTACCGCGCCTTCCTGGCCGCCAATCCAAGCTGGCCATCGCAGACCTTTTTGCGCCGTCGCGCCGAGGCGGCGCTGTGGGACGATCACCGCGACGACGACACCGTGCTCGGCTATTTCCAGAACGAGAAGCCGCTGTCGGCGAAGGGCAAGTTTGCGCTGGCGCAGGCCTTGATCGCGCGCGGCGATCGCAGCGGCGCCGAACGCCATGTCCGCGATGCCTGGCGCAATGATTCGATCTCCGGCGATGTCGAGACCACCGCGCTGGATCTGTTTGGCCCCTTCATCACGCCCGGCGATCACAAGGCGCGGATGGACCTGATGCTGTATGGCAGCGACACCGACGCCGCCTTGCGCGCCGCCAAGCGGCTTGGCGCCGCGCAGATGGCGCTGGCCCGGGCGCGCATCGGCGTCACCAAGAAGGCCGGCAATGCCAAGGCGCTGCTCGACGCGGTGCCAAGCGAGTTGCACAGCGATCCCGGTTACATGTTTGCGCGAATCCAGCAATTGCGCCGCGACGAGCGTTTTGCCGAGGCCGCGCAATTGATGATCGCGGCGCCGCGCGATCCCGCCCGGCTGCACAATCTCGACGAATGGTGGATCGAGCGCCGGCTGCTGTCGCGAAAAATGCTCGATGTCGGCGAGCATCGCTCGGCCTATCTGATCGCGCGCGACGCCGCATTGCCGGCGCGCGACATCTACAAGACCGAACAGGAATTCACCGCCGGCTGGATCGCGCTGCGCTTCCTCAAGGACCCCGCGACCGCCGCGCAGCATTTTGCCCGCATCGGCGTCGGCTCCGTCAACCCGACCGCGCTGGCGCGGGCCGGCTACTGGCAGGGCCGCGCCGCCGAAGCCGCCGGCCGCAGCGCCGAGGCCCGCCAAGCCTATGCCTCGGCCGCCGAGCAATCCACCAGCTATTATGGCCAGCTGGCGCGGGCCAAGCTCGGCATGCCGCAGCTCGACATCAACGGCGCCCCCGGCGCGCGCGGCCGCGGTGTCGAACGGCTGGAAATCGTGCGCGCCGTGGCGCTGCTCTATGCGCTGGACGAACGCGAAATCGCCATTCCGATCTTCGGCGACATCGGCGAGAATGGCGATCCCGACGCCGCGCTGGGCCTCGGCGAACTGGCATCGCGCAATGCCGACGCCCGTGCGATGTTGCTGGTCGGCAAGGCGGCGCTCAACCGCGGGCTGCCGTTCGATCATTATGCCTATCCGACCGTCGGCATCCCCGCCTTTCCGACCGTCGGTCCCGAGGTCGAACGCAGCGTCGTCTATGCGATCGCGCGGCAGGAAAGCGCGTTCAACCAGGCGGTGGTGTCGCCCGCCAATGCCTATGGGCTGATGCAGGTGACGCCGGACGCCGGACGCTATGTCACCAAAAAGTACGGCGCCAGCTTCGACCTCGCCAAGCTCAAGGGCGATCCGGTCTACAATGCCTCGATCGGCGCGGCCGAACTCGGCGGATTGCTGGAAGATTATCGCGGCTCCTACATCATGACCTTCGCCGGCTACAATGCCGGTCGCGGCAGCGTCCGCAAATGGGTGGAGCGCTACGGCGACCCCCGCGACCCCAAGGTGGATGCCGTCGACTGGGTCGAATCGATCCCGTTCGCGGAAACACGCAATTACGTGCAGCGGATCATGGAAAATTTGCAGGTCTACCGCGCCCGCTTCGGCGGCGGTTCGAAGCTGCAGATCGAGGCGGATTTGCACCGCGGCAGCGTCGAATAGCGCCGGGCCCACGTCTCAAGAAACAACTCGAGCTTGTCCCGGACGCGGTGCAACGCGCCTCCGTGAGGAGGCGTACTGCGCCGCGGAGTCGGGACCGCCCCAGACGCCGGCGCGCGTAACGGTCCCGGCTCCGCGGAGCGGCATGGCGGCGATGCAAGGACATCGCCTGGGATGCCGCATTGCGTCCGGGACAAGATCAACCCGTTTTCCCATCACACCAAACAAGCAAAAACCCCCGGCAGTTTCCTGCCGGGGGTCTTTGTTTCAGATATTGAGCGTCGTTAGACGATCGATATTAGAAGGAGCGCAGAACCTGAACGGCGCCATTGTAGACGTTCTGGTCACGCAGCGCGAAGCCGCCAACCGGGGTAGCCTTGCCGGTGACGGCACCGTTGTAGGTTCCCTGCAGGTTCTGATCGAGACGGCTGTAGAGGAATTCAGCCGACAGGGTCAGGTTCTTGACAGGGGTCCATGCAGTCTTGGTGCCGACCTGGGCGAGACCCAGATCGAAGTTACCGCCGGTCTGGGTAAGTCCGGTGTTCAACCGGCCAGCGCCGAATGACTGCGACAGCGCCAAATTGCCGGCATCGCCGTAGGAGATGTGGCTGTAGTTACCGAACAGCGAGGTACGCCAGTTCGGGTTCCAGTAGTGCTCGTAGAACGCGCTGACTTCCCAGGCATTGCTCTGCTGGATCTGTCCGCCGTTGCTGTAAACGCCGTCCAGAACATAGCCGAAGCCCATGCCGTCGCCGGAGGCCTTGGCATAACGACCGCCGCCATTGACGTCGGTGGTGCCGCCGAACACGTACTTGGCGGCGCCACGGCCGTAAGACGCTTCCAGCTTCAGGCTGTCGCCCGCGCCGGTCGGCAGGTTCTTGAGTTCGATCGCGCCGCTGACGGCGAAGCCGTAGGAATCATCAGCGTGACCGAGGCTCTCATTGCCAGTAGCACCCAAAGCGGTCGCATAGAAGCCCGGGGTCGAGGTGTGCATCGCCGCGGCGCCGTGCAGGGTGCCCCATGCCTGATCGAGGCGAACGTTGCCGACGATGTCAGGAATGTGGTTGCCGCCGGTCGCGTTGCCGACGAAGGTGTTGGAAGCGGCACCGTAGGCTACGGTTGTGTTGGTGCCGAACGGAAGCAGGATCGCGGTGTTGGCGTTGTAGAGACCCGCGTTGCGATAGGCCGATGCGTTCTCAATCGAGATGGTTGCCGACACGCCATTGCCGAAGCTGGCGGTGTAAGCGAGCTGCGGAATACCGGTCGCATTGTTCGAACCGGCATTGAGGCCCGACGAGATCGTCGGCTTGGACAGCGCCCACTGCGGGTCGAACTGCGAAACAGCCTTACCCATGGTGAAGCCGGCAAACTGGATGAACGCGTAATCCATTTCGACGAAGCCGCCAGCGATCGACTCACGGTTCTGCGAGAAGTCGAACTGGATGTTCGAATAGGTGCGAACAACGCCGTATTCGGTGGCGGTGCGGGTGTCGAGGGTGGCGTTCACGCGCTCGCGCGACACGAAATAGTCCTTTGTGAACACGCCGCTGCCGCCAGTGCCGCCCTGCCAGAACGGATTGTTATAGATGTTGCCGTTGAAGGCGACGTCCAGACGGATCGCGCCGCCGATCTTGATGCAGGTGTCGGTGCCGGGGATGTAATAGAAACCAGCGCCGTACAGCGAGCAGACCTTCACGTATTCGACCGCTTTGGCCTTGACGGGAAGATCGGCCGCGTGCGCTGCGCCGAATGCGAGCAGGCTCGCCGCCGAGCCGAGAACAAGGCCCTTAATGCTAGT
>NZ_JANXTC010000307.1:0-2681 GCF_025356345.1 Tardiphaga sp. | reverse complement strand
GTCGGCGATGTGGATGTCGACCTTGTCGACGACGACCGGACCGGTGGGCCCGTATTGCTTGGTGAGCTTGTCGAGGGTGACGACGGCCATGATTGCCCCTTTACTTGACTGCGCCGGCAGTCATGCCGCGAATGAGTTTTTCGGAGAAGAACACGTAGACGATGATCACGGGGATGACCGAGATCATCACGCCGGTGGCGATCATGCCGATGTCCTGGAAGTGATCGCCCATGTAGGCGCGGATGCCGACCGGCAGCGTGCGCTTGTCGGGATCGGTGATCAGCACCACGGCGAACAAGAACTCGTTCCAGAGCTGGATGAAGTTCAGGATCAGCGTGGTGGCGATCGCCGGCATGCCGATCGGCAGCACGATGCGGCGGAAAATTTCCAGATCGCCGTAGCCGTCGATCTTGGCGGCGTCGAACAGGTCCTGCGGGATTCGCGCGAAGAAACCTTCGAGCAGATAGACCGTCAGCGGCAGCTGCAGCGAGACGTAGACCAGCGTGAGACCGATCAGGCTGTTGTAGAGATTGTAGTCGACCAGGATCTGGTACAGTGAGATCAAGGTGATCTGCGGTGGGAAGATGATCGACGAGAACAGGATGCCGTAGACCAGCCGGTTGCCACGGAACCGGTAGCGCGCCAGCGCATGCGCCGCCGCCGCGCCGAACAGCGTCACGATCGCGACCGAGCTGACCACCACGATGGTCGAATTCCAGAAATAAGTCGCGAAATCCGAGTCGACCCATGCGATCCGGAACTGCTCCCAGTGGAACACCTTCGGCCAGGCATAATGGTCGGCGCTGATCTCGGCGGTGGTGCGCACCGACATGGTCGCGAGCCACAGGAACGGTCCCAGCGTGTAGAAGGTGTAGAGCCCCAGCACGAGCGCGAGCGCTCCGCGGCTGAAGAAACGCAGCAAAGGCGCGCGTTCCGCAAGCGGTTTGGCCACCGTCAGTACTCCAGGCGTTCGCGCGTCGCCAGAACGCGGTTGAGAATGACGACGGCGGCGCAGACCACGACGAACCACACCGAGGCGATCGCCGAGGGATAGCCGAGGTCGAACGTGTTCCAGTTGAAGGCGCGCTTGTAGACGTAGGTCGACACCGTCTCGGTCGCCCACAGCGGGCCGCCCTGGGTCATGATCCAGACCAGATCGAAGATCTTCATCTTGCCGATGAAGGCGAGGATGTAGAGGTTCAGCAGCGTCGGCCGCAGCATCGGCACGATGACGTAGCGCAGCTTGGCGCCCCAACCGCAATTGTCGAGTTCGGCGGCTTCCAGCACCTCGCGCGGCAGCGAGTGGATCGCCGCGAGACACACCACCATGTTGAAGCCGGCCCATTTCCAGGCATGGGTCACGATCAGCGCGCCGAGCGCCAGATTGGGATCGCCGAGCCAGGAAGCCACCAGCGAGTCGAGGCCGACGGCGCGCAGGAACACGTTGAGAATGCCCCAGTCGTAATTGTAGATCCACATCCACAGGATCGCGACCACGACGTAGGACAGCAGCACGGGCGTGAACCACGCCACCCGCAGGAAGCGCGCGAACGGCACGCCGGCATACAGCGCCAGCGCCAGCAGAAGACCGGTGACGACGTCGAGCACCGGCGCGATGAACGACCAAATGAAGGTGTTGCGCACCGAGACCCAGAACGTCTCGTCGGTCATCAGCGCGCGGTAATTGTCGAGGCCGACAAAGGTGACCTCCATGCCCTCGATGGTAAAGAAACTGTCGTAGAAGGTCCGGAACGCCGGATACGCGGTCAGGCCGACATAGACCGCCAGAGCGGGAAACAGGAAGACGGTGAGCACCCACCAGCTTGCGCGGCGCGGATCCGCCAGCGACGGGGCATTGCTCGCCCCGCCGCCAGCATTTGATGTCATGGTGGTGGATGTCATGTCGCTCTCAGCTCTTGAAGCAGGCGCTGTCCATCTTTTCCGCGGCATCCTGGACGCTCAGGAGTCCGGCGGGAAAGGCGTTGTTCATCACCTGGGTGTAGGTCTCGGCGCACTTGGCGCGGTAGTACAGAAGCGGCGTGCCGAAGAAGTAGGTGACGCCCTTGTTGCGCGCGTTCAGCTCGGCGAAGTAATCCTTGCGCGGACTGTTGATCTTGGCCGGGTCGGATTTCAGCCCGGTCTGCAGCGAGACCTGCTCCATCCACTTGGTGCCGTTCTCGACCGTCGCCATCGACTTCATCAGTGCGCCGGCGCAGTCCTTGTTCTTGCTCTTGGAATACATCACGAAGCTGCCGGCCACCGCGAGGGTCTTGCAGTCCGGACAGGCGCCCTTGTCCATCGCCGGAAACTTCATAATGCCGAGCGGGAAATTCGCCGGCATGCCGCCGCCTTCCGGCGGGGCGAAGGCGCGACCGGTGAACCAGCTCGGATCCGGGAAGGTCAGCGCGCCCGGCGTGTTGTAGAAGTAGAAATGCGACTCGCCGAGCTTCAGCGTCGAGAAGCTCTTCGGATAGGCGCCGGCATCGACCAGTTCCTTCATCCATGTCATCACCTCGACGACGCGCGGATCCTTGAACGACAGCTTGCCTTCCAGCAGCTTGCCGTAATCCTCGGTGCCCAATTTGCGCAGCAGCGACTCGAACAATAGCTGACCGCCCGGAAACGGACGGTCGCCGACGCCCTGCGACACCGGCGTGATGCCGGCGGCGACGCCCTTCTTC
>NZ_JANXTC010000294.1:0-7400 GCF_025356345.1 Tardiphaga sp. | reverse complement strand
ACGTCCTGATCGATGTCATGACCGACGATCCGATCTGGTGCGAGTGGTCAATTGCAAAGCTCAGACAGGCGGCCGGCGATGGTCCCCTGCTGATCAACGACGTGATCTATGCAGAGACGTCGATCGGCTATCCGAGTAGCGAAAGCGCAGAGGCCGCGCTTGAGAGGCTCCGAGTGCAACTCGTTTCGCTGCCGCGAGCCGCGCTCTTTCTCGCAGGAAGAGCCTTCGTGCAATACCGCCGAGCCGGCGGTCCGCGCACTGGCGTCTTGCCGGATTTTTCCATTGGCGCGCATGCCGAGGTGAAACGGTCGCCGTTGCTGACGCGCGATGCGCGGCGGTATCGCCATTGCTTTCCGACGGTCGAGCTTATTACGCCGGATGTAAACTGACCGCACCGGTTCTCTGACATGCCCCAAAAAGGTGAAGGGCCCCAGCTTGCGCTGGAGCCCTTCGACGGTTGCGGCATTGCCGGGTATGTGCCCCAACCGATCTGCTCGAAGCGTGCCGCGGACGATCAACCCGATCGTCCGCGTCGCGCTTACATGTTGTAGGCGCGTTCGGTGTGCTCGGTGACGTCGAGGCCTTCACGCTCGACTTCAACATTGACGCGCAGACCGACGATGACGTCGACGACCTTGAACAGGATCGCCGAGCCGACGCCTGACCACACCAGCGTGGTCGCGACAGCTTTGCACTGCGAGATCATCTGAGTGACCATGTCGTAGTCGCCGATCTTGCCGGCGACGTAGTCCATCACGCCCGTGCCGCCGAGGGCCGGGTTGACCAGGATGCCGGTGGCGAGCGCGCCGATGATGCCGCCGACGCAATGGACGCCGAACACATCGAGCGAGTCGTCATAGCCAAGCGCGTTCTTGATCACGGTGCAGAAGAACAGGCAGACGACGCCTGCGACCAGACCGAGAACCATCGCGCCCATCGGACCTGAATAGCCGCAGGCCGGGGTGACGGCGACGAGGCCGGCGACCGCGCCGGACGCCGCGCCGAGCAGCGACGGGTGACCCTTGGTCATCCATTCCGCGAACATCCAGGCCATCGCGGCAACCGCGGTGGCCAGGAAGGTGTTGGTCATCGCAAGGCCGGCGGTGCCGGAGGCTTCGAGGTTGGAGCCGACGTTGAAGCCGAACCAGCCGACCCACAGCAGGCAGGCGCCGATCATGGTCATGGTCAGCGAGTGCGGAGCCATCAGTTCCTTGCCGTAGCCGGTGCGCTTGCCGATGATCAGGCAACCGACCAGGCCAGCGATACCGGCATTGATGTGCACCACGGTGCCGCCCGCGAAGTCGAGGGCGCCCCACAGGAACACCTGGCCGGCATCGGCCATGACTTCATCCAGCTTGGCCTGTGCCGCAGCCTTCGCATCGGGAGCCGCCGCCGCGAGCGCCTTGGCAGCCGCCACGATGGCATCCGGTCCAGCCCAGTACCAAACCATGTGCGCGATCGGGAAGTAGATCAGCGTCACCCAGAGCGGGATGAACAGCGCGATCGCCGCGAACTTGGTGCGTTCGGCGAAGGCGCCGACGATCAGGCCCGGGGTGATGGCAGCGAAGGTCATCTGGAAGCAGAAGTAGACCAGTTCCGAGATGTTGGCGTCCGCGGTGAACGAAGCAGCCATCGAATCAGGCGTCACGCCGGCGAGGAACGCCTTCGAGAAGCCGCCGATATAGGCCGAACCGCCGGTGAAGGTGATGCTGTAGCCGTACAGGGCCCAGATGATCATCACGATGCAGGTCGTGTAGAGCACCTGCATCAGCACCGAGAGCATGTTCTTGGAGCGGACGAGGCCGCCGTAGAACAGCGCGAGGCCGGGGACGGTCATCAACAGTACCAGCACCGTCGACGTCATCATCCAGGCGTTATCGCCCTTGTTGACCGTGGGGTCGGCGTAGGCCGCTGTTGCGGCGAACAGGCCAACGGCGAATGCCGCCAGTCCCGCGCCGGAGGGACGCTTAAACGTCATGTGTTCGACTCCTAGATTGAAAGGGGGGTGAGCGCGAGATCAGAGGGCCGCAGCATCGGCTTCGCCGGTGCGAATGCGAACCGCATGGTCGAGTCCGATGACGAAGATCTTGCCGTCGCCGATCTGCCCGGTTTTCGCGGCGGTGGTGATGGCTTCGATGGTTTTGTCGACCTGATCCGAGGCGACAGCCACCTCGATCTTGATCTTGGGCAGGAAGCTCACCGCATATTCAGCACCGCGATAAATTTCCGTATGGCCCTTCTGCCGGCCATAGCCTTTGACTTCCGTCACCGTCAAACCATGAACGCCAATGGCGGTCAGGGCATCACGGACTTCCTCAAGCTTGAATGGCTTGATGATCGCCATAACAATTTTCATGGGTCCTATCCCCGCTTGGGCCCGGCCGGAAAACACGATCGGGCGATCTCGACTGAGGTTCACCACGCGGAGAAGTTCACTACGCGGGCACAGCCAGACCCAATAGAATCAAAAGCCGTGCCAGAGCCGTGGAATTCTCTAACAGTTTATGAATCCCCAGCTTTTCGGGTTTTGCGCGCAATGTCGGCAGGTGCGGTATTCGGTCGCGCCCAAGGACTAGGCAACATCGTCTAAAACAAAAGCATGACAGGCTATCGACATAATCCTGCTTATGAGGCAGGCAGAAAAAAGGTGTCTGCGTCCGGCTGATTGCGCGGATCGGCCCTTTTTTGCATAATCCGCAGGCCATCCAACTATCGCGGGAGAGTCCTCCCGGACGCAACCCCTATTTGGCGCAGGCTGGCGTTCCTGGCTTCGCCCGCATGCCGGACGATCCCGGATCGCGCCTTAAAGCGCGTCGGTGTCCGTCTCGCCGGTGCGGATACGGAGAGCGTGTTCGATCGGCGCTACGAAGATCTTGCCGTCGCCGATCTGGCCCGTGCGGGCATTCGACGAGATCACCTCGATCGCCTTGTCGACGATGTCGGAGGATACCGCGATCTCGAGCCGCAACTTGGGCAGGAAGTTCACCACATATTCAGCGCCGCGATACATCTCGGTGTGACCCTTCTGGCGGCCATAACCCTTCACCTCGGTGACGGTCATGCCGTGCACGCCAATCGCCGTCAGCGCCTGTCGCACTTCGTCCAGCTTGAAGGGTTTGATAATCGCAACGACGAGCTTCATGGTCACACTTTCTGCAACAAGTCCGCGCCAGCCCCCGGGCCAACGTCACGCCGAGTACCTCTATGCCAATCTTATCGGCATGGCGCGCGGAAAATAAGCGGAATCGTATGTGCGATTCCGACGCGGAGCATGCTACCGCTGGAGCAGGGCAACTCAGCCCGCCGGCTTTTCCCGCCGCTCGCGGATCGAACCTTCCTGCGCCACCGAGGCCACCAGCGTGCCGTCGGGTTTGAAGATCAGCCCGCGCGCCAGCCCGCGCCCGCTTTGCGCGCTGGGCGAATCCTGACTGTAGAGCAGCCATTCATCGGCACGAAACGGGCGGTGAAACCACATCGCGTGGTCCAGGCTGGCGGCCATCACCTGGCCATCGAACAGCGTGCGACCATAGCGCGCCATGATCGAATCCAGCAGGGAAAAATCCGAGGCATAGGCGAGCGCGCACATATGCAGCGCCGGATCGTCGGGCAGCTTCGCAGCGGTGCGAATCCAGATATTGATCCGGCCGTCGGGGACTTTGGTGCCGAAATAGCGCTGGAATTCCACCGGTCGCAATTCGATCGGACGGTCGGATTCATAATAGCGCCGGATGAAGTCCGGCATCTGGGTGATCAGCGGGTCCTTGGCGAGTTCTTCCGCCGTCAGCCGCTCCGGCGGCGGCACGTCGGGCATCTGGTCCTGGTGGTTGAAGGAATCCGCTTCCTCGGCGTGAAACGACACCATCATCGAGAAGATGGCCTGGCCATGCTGGATCGCGGTGACACGGCGGGTCGAATAGCTCTTGCCGTCGCGCAGCCGCTCGACCTGGTAGATGATGGGAATCTGCGGGTCGCCGGGCAGAATGAAATAGCAGTGCAACGAGTGCGGGAAGCGGCCTTCAGCAGTTCGGCACGACGCCACCATGGCCTGGCCAATCACCTGCCCTCCGAACACCCGCTGCCAGCGCGTCTTCGGGCTGCGGCCACGAAACATGTTCACCTCGATGGTTTCGAGGTCGAGAATGTCGAGCAGGTCGATCAGGCTCTTGGACATCAATCGTCTTTCGCTGCGCTCGGGATCGCCGGCGGGCCGAATCACCAGGTTTGAAGCCTCGGTTCAGCCCTTGTTTCACCTTCCTGTGTCGCCCAGCTATAAGCGCATGGCAACAGCAGGTACGGGCATCATGGCGGCACAACGAGGCATTGTCATCGCAGGCGGAGCGTTCGCGGGACTGGCGCTGGCGCTGGCCTTGCGACAGGGTCTGGGGCCCTCGCTGCCCATCATCGTGGCCGATCCCGCGCTGGCGACGCGGCCGAGCCGCGACCAGCGCTCCACGGCGATCGTGGCGGCCTGCCGGCGGCTGTTTGAAGTCCTCGACGTCTGGCCGCTGGTGGAAGCGCAGGCGCAGCCGATCCTCGACATGATCGTCACCGATTCCAACCTCGAAGACGCGACTCGGCCGACCTTTTTGACGTTTGGTGGCAATGTCGAACCCGGCCGGCCCTTCGCGCATATGGTCGAGAACCGGATGCTGATCGACCAGCTGGTAATCCGCGCCGAAGCCGAAGGCATTGACCTGCGCCCCACCGCGGTGACGACGTTTGCATCACGCCCCGACGGCGTCAGCGTTACCCTCGGCGATGGCAGCGTGATCGAGGCCGGCCTGCTGGTCGCCGCCGATGGCGCCCGATCGAAGTTGCGCGAGCGCGCCGGCATCGCGACCCATGGCTGGGATTATGACCAGTCCGGCATCGTCGTCACCGTCAGCCACGAGCGCGACCACGAGGGGCGCGCCGAGGAGCATTTTCTGCCAGCGGGTCCGTTTGCGATCCTGCCGCTGACGGGCCGGCGTTCATCGCTGGTGTGGACCGAGAAACGCGGCGAGGCCGCGCGCATCGTGGCGCTGCCGGAAGAGGAGTTCCAGGCCGAGCTCGACCAGCGCTTCGGGTTGCACCTCGGCGAGGTCAGGCTGCTCGACCGGCCGCGCGCGTTCCCGCTCGGTTATTTCGTCGCGCGCTCCTTCGTGGCCGAACGCCTGGTCCTGATCGGCGACGCCGCCCATGTGATCCATCCGATCGCGGGGCAGGGGCTCAATATGGGCCTGAAGGATGTCGCGGCGCTCGCGGAAACCATCGTGGACGCCGCGCGGCTCGGCATGGATTTCGGCCAGGCGGACGTGCTGGAGCGCTATCAGCAATGGCGCCGCTTCGACACCATGGCGATGGGCGTCGCCACCAATGCGCTCAACCTGCTGTTCTCGAATAAATCCACGGTGCTGCGCAATGTGCGCGATATCGGCCTCGGGCTGGTCGATCGGTTGCCGCCGTTGAAGAATGCCTTCA
Source organism: Tardiphaga sp. (assembly GCF_025356345.1). Taxonomy (GTDB): domain Bacteria; phylum Pseudomonadota; class Alphaproteobacteria; order Rhizobiales; family Xanthobacteraceae; genus Tardiphaga. The sequence goes on along the minus strand of NZ_JANXTC010000294.1, from coordinate 1,940 downwards.
TCCGCCAGGCGGCGGGACTGTCCGGCGAAATCCCGCGGCTGCTGAAGGGCGAGGCGCTCTGACCGTCATTGCGGGCGGGAGGGCGCAGCCCGAGCGGACCCGGAATCTGGTGATGGTTGAACAATTCGAGGTTCCGGGTTCGCTCGCAGCTCACGCGGCTCGCGCCCCGGAGCGACAGCCTGTTCAATCGATAGCGCGGGCTTCTTCCGGCAGCATGATCGGGATGCCGTCGCGGATCGGATAGGCCAGCTTTGCCTGGCGGGAAACCAGCTCCTGCCGCGATGCGTCGAATTCCAGCGGTCCTTTGGTGAGCGGGCACACCAGGATTTCGAGCAGCTTGGGATCGACGGTGCCTTCGGGGCGCTCGGTCGGGGTCATCATTGTTGCTGCGCTCCGGCGGGTTCGGTGATCATGGCTATTGCAGGCCTGTATCGCCGCTGGTGCGCTTCTTGGCGAGGTCCATCTCGGTGATGGCGACCAGGATTTCCGCACGCGTCTTCAGGTCCGGCGCTTCCAGCATGGCCTGCTTTTCCGGCGGCCCGTAGGGCGACATCATCGCCAGCGCGTTGACCAGCGCTTCATTGGGCGCATTCTCGATGCCTTCCCAGTCGACCTTCAGATTGTTGGCCTTGAGAAAGTCGGTCAGCACCGCCAGCAGCGCTTCGCGGTCGACTTCGTCCTCCCCCTTGCGCGCCGTGAAGTCGCCGAGGAACGGGAAGTAATCCACCTTGCATTGGCGATACGCCGTCAGCACGGTCAACTCTTCCAGCACCTTGAAACGCGTCACGCCGGTGAGTTCGAGGATATAGCGCCCGTCACCGGCTTCGGCGAGCTGGGTGATGCGGCCGACGCAGCCGACCCGGAACAGCGCCGGCTTGGCCTCGTCGGACGAATGCGACACGTCGGGCTGGATCATGCCGACGAGGCGATGACCGTCGCGAAACGAGTCATCGACCATCGCCAGATAGCGTTGCTCGAAGACGTTGAGTGGCATCTGACCGCGGGGCAGCAGCAGCGCCCCGGGCAGGGGAAACACCGGAATGATCTCTGGGAGATCACCGGGACCGTCGTAGTCGGCATTGATGGGCATGACCGGTTCCGATTCACCGCGGGAGAAATAATAAATTATGAAAAAAGAAGGGTGGATAGCCGCTTGCGGCCGTCCAGCGTGGCCTCGTCGGTGGGTCCCCAGGCTTCGAAAAACTGGACCAGCTGTTTGCGGGCGCCGTCCTCGTTCCACTTGCGGTCGCGCTTGACGATTTCCAGCAGATGGCTGATGGCCTCCGGGCGCTGGTTGGCGGCGTTCAGCGCGGTGGCGAGATCGAAGCGGGCCTGATGGTCGAGCGGATCGGCGGCGACCTTCTGCTCCAGCTCGGTCACCGGCCCGAGCGCATTGGCCTGCTCGAGCAGATCGATCCTGGTCTGCACGGCCTTGACCGCGGCGTCCTCGCGCTTGGCCGCCGGCACCAGCTCCAGTGTCTGCTTGGCCTGCTCGATCGCACCGCTTTCCAGGTAACAGCGGGCCAGACCGGCCAGCGCCGGGATGCTGGTGGCGTCAGCGGCAATGATCTCGCCGTAAATCGAGGCGGCGGTCGCCGGATCGCCTTCGGCGAGAATGGCCTCCGCCTCCTGCAACAGCTCGGCGGTGGTCGGCTCGGCACCGGGGATACCCGCGGTGAGCTTGTCGATGAAGGCGGTGACCTGGCTTTCCGGAACCGCGCCCATGAAGCCGTCAGCAGGCTGGCCGTTGACGAACGCGATCACGGCCGGGATCGACTGAATACCCATCTGGCCGGGAATCGCCGGATGCTCGTCAATGTTCATCTTGACCAGCTTGACCTTGCCCTTGGCGGCGCGGACCGCCTTCTCGATGATCGGGGTGAGCTGCCGGCAGGGGCCGCACCACGGCGCCCAGAAGTCGATCAGCACCGGCTGACGCT